>NZ_JBNGGC010000006.1:0-286832 GCF_049974565.1 Streptomyces sp. WG5
GGCCGGTACCGAGCTGCTGGAGGAGCTGACGCTGGAGGCGCCGCTCGTCCTGCCCGAACGCGGCGCACTCCAACTGCGGTTGTCGCTGGCCGAGCCGGACGCGAACGGGCGGCGGGCGCTGCACGTGCATTCGCGCCCCGAGGCCGCGAGCGGCGAGAGCGGCCTGGACGTGCCGTGGGCCCGGCACGCGAGCGGTCTGCTCTGCCCGGTGTCCGCGGCGACCCCGCCGCCGGCGCAGGACGCGGCGGTCTGGCCTCCGGCCGGGGCCGAACCGCTGGACGTGACGGGTCTGTACGACGGCTTCGCCGCCGTCGGGTTCGCGTACGGCCCGTCGTTCCGCAACCTGCGGGCGGCCTGGCGCCGCGGTGACGAGCTGTTCGCCGAGCTCCTGCTGCCCGACGAGGCCTTGGCCCAGGCCGCGCAGTTCGGGGTGCACCCCGCGCTAATGGACGCGGGCCTCCACGGCATCGTGCTGGGCTCCTCCCTCGTCGCCGACGACGAGCAGCGGGGCGAGGACGGCCCCCGCATGCGGCTGCCCTTCTCCTTCGGCGGTGTCGGCCTGCACGCCGTCGGTGCCGGTGCGCTGCGGGTGCGCCTGGCCCCCGCGGGTTCCGGCGCGGTCTCGCTCGCGGCGTTCGACGAGCGCGGCGAACCGGTGGTGTCGGTCGAGTCGCTGCTGCTGCGGGAGATGAACCCCGCCGGGTTGCGGGCGGCCGGCCCCGCGTTCCACGAGTCGCTGTTCCGGCTGGAGTGGCCCGCCGTGGCCGGTGGCACCGCCCCGGCGGGCGGAAGCTGGGCCGTGGTCGGCACGGACCCGTTCGGCATCGAGGCCGCGCTGCGGGGAGCGGGCGTCCCGGTCGAGGCGTACGCGGACCTGGACGCGCTGGCCGGCGTGGTGGCGGCGGGCAAACCGGCACCGGACACCGTGCTGGTCCCGTGCGTGCCGGCGGGCGCCGCGAGCGCGGCACGGGTCGCGGAGGAGGCCCGGCACGCGGCGCACTCCGCGCTCGGGCTCGTCCAGGCGTGGTCGGCCGAGGAACCGCTCGCCGCTTCACGGCTCGCGTTCGTGACGCGCGGCGCGGTCGAGGCCCGGCCCGGCGAGGGGGTGCGGGACGTCGCCCAGGCGGCGGTGTGGGGCCTGGTGCGATCGGCGCAGTCCGAGAACCCCGGCCGCTTCCTGCTGCTCGACCTCGACGCCGAGGACGACGGCGGCGACGACCCGGCGAAGCTCGGCCCGCTCCTGGCGGCCGCCGCTGCCGCGCAGTCGTCCGGCGAGCACCAACTCGCCCTCCGAGGGGGAACACTGCACGCCGCACGGCTGGCCAGGGTCCCCGCGGCACGGCCCGAGGCCACCGAACCCGCCGAGTCCGCCGAGCCCGCCGAGGAGGCGCAGGTCCCCGCCCTCGACCCGGAGGGCACCGTCCTCATCACGGGCGGCACCGGCGTGCTGGGCGGCCTTCTGGCCCGGCACCTGGCCACGGAACGGGGTGTGGGGCACCTCGTGCTGACCAGCAGGCGCGGCCCCGACGCCGACGGTGCCGCCGAGCTCGTGGCCGACCTCACCGCGCTCGGTGCCGAGGCGACCGTCGTCGCCTGCGACGCGTCCGACCGGGAGGCGCTGGCGGCGCTGCTGGCGGGCATCCCCGCCGAGCACCCGCTCACCGCGGTCGTCCACGCGGCCGGCCGTCTCGACGACGGACTGGTTCCGTCGCTGACCCCCGAGCGGATCGACATCGTCCTGCGTCCGAAGGTGGACGCGGCCCTGCACCTGCACGAGCTGACCCGGGACGCGGACCTCGCCGCGTTCGTGCTGTTCTCGTCGGTGGCCGGCACGCTCGGCAACCCCGGACAGGCGAACTACGCGGCGGCGAACGCCTGTCTGGACGCCCTCGCCCAGCACCGGCGCGCGGCGGGGCTGCCCGCGGTGTCGCTGGCGTGGGGACTGTGGGAGACGCCCAGCGGGATGACCGGCGAGCTCACGGCCGCCGACATGCAGCGTCTGGCGCGCGCCGGACTGTCGCCGCTGACCTCCGGGGAGGGCCTGGCGCTGTTCGACACGGCCTGTGCCCTTGCGGCCGCCGGCGGCGGGACGGGAGCGGACACGGCCGACGACGGCGTCCTGGTCGCGATGCACCTGGACACCGCGCCGCTGCGTGCCCGGGCGGAGGCCGGTGCCCTTCCAGCCGTCTTCCGGGGGCTGGTGCGCGGTGGGTCCCGCAGGGCCGCCGGGCAGAGCGCCGGCGAGGCGGCGGCATCGGCGGCCGCCCGACGGCTCGCGGAGCTGCCGGGGCTGTCCGAGGAGGAGCAGGAGCGGGTGCTGCTCGACGTCGTGCGCGCACAGGTCGCGGCCGTGCTCGCCTACCCCTCGCCCGACGCGGTGGGGGAGACCCAGGAGTTCCTGGAGCTGGGTCTGGACTCGCTGACCGCCGTGGAGCTGCGCAACCAGCTGAACGCGGCGACGGGCCTGCGGCTGCCTCCCACCCTTGTCTTCGACTACCCGACACCCATCCTGGTCGCCGGACTGCTGCGTGCCGAACTCGCCGGGGCTTCCGGGGACGCCCAGTCGGCCGCGGGCGACGCGGGGGGTACCGGGGACGAGGGCGCCGGAGTGTTCGGCGCGATGCTCCAGGAGGCCGGAGCACAGGGCACCTCGGGGCAGTTCATGGAGATGCTTATGCAGGCCTCGCGGTTCCGGCCCTCGTTCGCCTCGCCGGCGGAACTGCGCAAGGCGCCCGCCTTCGTGCGGCTCGCCCGGGGTGAGAAGCGGCCCGGAGTGGTCTGCTTCCCCTCGATCCTGTCGATCTCGGGCCCCCACCAGTACGCCCGGTTCGCCTCCGGGTTCCGGGGGCACCGGGACGTGTGGGCACTGGGCGTGCCGGGCTTCCTGCGCGGTGAGCAGCTGCCGACGTCCGTGGAGGCCGTGATCGCCGCGCAGGCGGAGGCCGTGCTGCGGAACACCGGCGGCGAGCCGTTCGTGCTGCTCGGCCACTCGTCGGGCGGCATGCTCGCGCACGCGGTCGCCGCGCGGCTGGAGGGCGCGGGAACCCGTCCCGAGGCCGTGGTGCTGATCGACATCTACTCGCACGACGACGACGCGCTCGCGGGCCTGCA
Source organism: Streptomyces sp. WG5 (assembly GCF_049974565.1). Taxonomy (NCBI): domain Bacteria; kingdom Bacillati; phylum Actinomycetota; class Actinomycetes; order Kitasatosporales; family Streptomycetaceae; genus Streptomyces; species Streptomyces sp. WG5. Next base: position 3,112 of record NZ_JBNGGC010000006.1, read on the forward strand.
GCCCGGTCTCGGCCAGGGCATCGCCGAGCGCCAGGACAGCTATGTGCCGGTCGACGACACCCGTCTGCTGGCCATGGGCGCCTACTTCCGGCTCTTCGCGGGCTGGAAGCCGACGCCGGTGACGTCCCCGACACTGCTGGTCCGGGCCGGCGAGCGGTTCTTCGACTGGTTCCGGCCCACCGACGGCGACTGGCGTTCCTACTGGGACCTGGAGCACACCGCCGTGGACGTGGAGGGCGACCACTTCACGATGATGGAGCAGCACGCGGCGACGACCACGCGGGCCGTGGAGGACTGGCTGACCCGAACCCTCTGAGCGGGCCCGCGGCACGCAGCCCGCGGGCCGCGGGTGGAACGGCGGAGGGCCGGTCCCCACCACTCGGGTGGGGACCGGCCCTCCGCCGTCGGCGCCGTATCAGGCTCCGCGCCGCTCCCGCTCCCGGGCACGCTTCTTCGGCAGCCCCACCGTCACGACCTCGAAGGAGTCCTTGGTGAGGTCGAGCCGGTGGAAGAGGGTGTCCGGCCCCGTGACGCACACCGCGCCGACACCGAGCCCCTTCAGGCCCGCGACCACGTTCGGCCAGTGGATCGGCCGGTCGAAGGTGTCCAGCATCATCGCGCGCAGCCCGGCGGCGTCGCGGACGACCGTGCCGTCCACGTCGTTCACCACGGGAAGGGCAGGGTCGGCGAGTTCGTACGCTCCGAACACCTCCGCCTCGGCCTTGCGGCGCAGCTCCGAGAACGACGCGGCATGGACCGGCGGCCGCATCGAGTACATGGAGTAGCCGCCCGCGGCGCTGATGCGCGCCTTGAGCCCGTCGAGCTCCTTCTCCTGCACCGACAGCATGTGGAAGCCGGTGTCGAGCCGTCCGGAGACGTCGTACCAGGCGCCGCGGTCGTCGAGTTCAGCGAGGATCGCGTCGAACGGCTCCTGCGGCACGCGGACGAAGCAGTGGGTGACGACGTCCTGGTAGGCGCCGGCGAAGTACTCCTCCTCGCAGCGGGCGCACTCCGCGGTGAGCCGCACGACGTCCGCGAAGGACAGCGAGCCGACGAAGGCGGCGGCGGCCTTCTGGCCGAAGCTCGGTCCGGCGCAGACGTCGGGGGAATGGCCGAGGGCGTCCACAGCCCGGTCCGCCATGGCCATCGAAGCGATCAGGAAAGCGATCTGCGAATAGGCGGAGTAATCGCCCTCCGCGGCGCGAAAACGGTCGAAGAGCGAGAAGCCGAGCGCTTCGTCGGCCTCGGCGAGGCGCTGGCGGGCGTACGGGTCGAGCAGCAGGAACTTTCCGATCTCCGAGAAGGACGAGGGCCCCATGCCGGGAAACACGATGGCCGTGCGGTTCCGCTCCTCGGCGTCGCCGGAATGCGGTTGCCGGGAAAGGGCGGTGATGTCGTTCTCGAAAGTCGGCTGTGAATTGCTCATGAGGTGGATGCCTTTGCCGCCGGCCGGTCGCCCGGTCATGGTCGGTGTACGTCTGGAGCGGTCGGGAAAGAGCGCTCGGACAAGGGGGGTGCTTCCGCCGGACGGGCCGGACGAAAGCGGCCCCGCGCACCCGGCCGCGCGCGGTGCGCATGGCCGGGTCCACGAGGCGCTGGGTGGTGCGGAACACGGAGTACGGGACACGGAGCGGGCGGGACGCGGACCTGTGCCGCCGGATCAGTCCTGGGCCCGGCGCAGGAAGCCCAAGATGCCGATCGTCCCGAAGATCACGATCGCCGCGCTGAGCGCGGTCAGGTCCACCCATAGAGGGATCGATGCGGGGCCCGCCGGCAGCATCAGGTCGCGGATGCCCTCGCTGACGTACGTCAGCGGGTTGAGGGTGCACAGCACCTGGAACCAGCGCAGGTCCGTCAGGGCCCGCCACGGGAACTGGGTGCAGCCGGTGAACATCAGCGGGGTCAGCGTCACGGCGAAGACCACGCTGATGTGGCGGGCCGGGGCGAGGGTGCCGATGGTCAGCCCCACCGTGCTTCCCGCGAGCGCGCCCATCAGCAGCACGCCCAGGGTCGGCAGGAAGGTGTCCAGGGGCCAGGAGACGTTGTCCAGGACCAGCAAGCCGATCGGGATCATCACCAGGGAGGCGATGACGCCGCGCAGCGTGCCGAAGACCATCTTCTCCACGGCGACCAGGGTGGTCGGGATCGGGGCGAGCAGGCGGTCCTCGATCTCCTTGGTCCAGGAGAAGTCGATGACCAGCGGCAGCGCCGTGTTCTGCAGGCTGACCAGGAAGCTGTTCAGCGCCACGACGCCCGGCAGCAGGACCTGCTGGAACCCGCCCGCGGTGAAGCCGAGATCGCCCAGCACCTTGCCGAACACGAAGAGGATGAACAGCGGCTCCACGAGCACCTGCGCGAGGAAGATGCCCAGTTCGCGGCCGGTGACGAAGGTGTCCCGCCAGAGGATGAAGAAGAACGTGCGGGTCGCCGTGCGCACGCCGGTGCGCTCGGGGCGCAGCTCCTCGGGGAAGCCGGCGACGGGGTCGGGGGCGGTGGTCGCGGTCATCGTAGCTCCCGGCCGGTCAGATCGATGAAGACGTCCTCGAGGGTGGCGGTGCCCACGTACAGGTCCCTGATGTCGCAACTGGCGTCCGCCAGGACGGTGATGACCGTCGGCAGGACCGAGCCGGACGGGGCGTCGCTGTAGATGCGCAGGCGGACCGGGGCCTGCTCGCCGGCCTGCTCCGTGTCCTCCTCGTGCTGCACCGCTTCGACCCGCTCGACGGTCTCGATGCCCTCCAGCAGGCGCGTGACGCTCTCCGCCCCCGGCTGCGCGGGCTGGACGGTGAGCGTGAGCGCGGTGCTGCTCAGGCTCTTGAGCAGCGCCTGCGGGGTGTCGAGGGCGAGCAGCCGGCCGTGGTCGACGATGCCGACGCGGTCGCAGAGTTTGGCGGCCTCGTCCATGTCGTGGGTGGTGAGCACGGTCGTCACGCCCCGCGCGCTCAGTTCGGCGATGCGCTCGTGGATGAACAGACGCGCGTGGGGGTCGAGCCCGGTGGACGGCTCGTCGAGGAACAGCACGTCCGGACGGTGCATCAGGGCCCGCGCGATCATCACCCGCTGGGCCTGGCCACCGGACAGCTCGTCGCCGCGGGCCTTGCGGCGGTCGGCCAGCCCGACCCACTCCAGGCACTCGTCGGCGAGCCGGTTGCGCTCCGAGCGGCTCATGCCGTGGTAGCCGGCGTGGAAGACCAGGTTCTGGCGCAGGTTCAGCGACCGGTCGAGGTTGTTGCGCTGCGGCACGACGGCGAAGGCGCGGCGCGCCCGCGCCGGGTGGGCGGCGACGTCGACTCCCTGGACGAACGCGCGGCCCGCCGTGGGGGCGACCCGCGTCGTCAGGACGCCGATGGTCGTCGTCTTGCCCGCTCCGTTCGGCCCGAGGAATCCGAAGACCTCGCCCCTGCCCACCGAGAAACTCAAGCCGTCCACCGCGGGCCGGTCGCGGCCCGGGTATTTCTTGACCAGCCCGTCCACCACTACGGCGGAATCCGTGGTCTGATGTGATGTCATTGACGCCTACGAATCGTGCGGGACGCGGCAACGGCAGTCCGGTGATTCGCACGGTAATGTCGTGTGACCGGCCACGCGTCGAGCGCCGACTGAAGAGGACATGGATGGTGCGGATCCTGTGTAGCACAAGGGGTTTCGGCGCACTCCGGTCCCTTGTCGATCTAGGGGGCGGCAGGGAATTGTAAGGGGGGAATAGGGGCTGCCCGGCCGTTTCTCGCATCGCTTTTCCGGTCGCGTCGGCAAACATTGGGGAAAGCGGTGTTGCAGCCCGGTCGGGAATCCCTCTAGCATCGCCGCGTGATCGCGCCGGATTGCATCCCCGGAAATGAATTTCCGGTGGGTCGCGCATGTGCGTTTCTTCCCGCGGGCCCCGGCTCACCGGGGCGGGCGGTGTACGGCGCGACAGGCGCCACTGCCCTCCGCACACTTCCCCCGGGCAAGGAGACCCCGTGAAGGCACTCGTCGTGCCGGCCGAAGGACCGGTCCTCCGGCAGGTCCTGCGCGGCATCGCCGACGCGGGCGTCGTGGACGTGGGTGTCGTCGTCGCCGGCCCGGACGACGGCGTCAAGGCAGAGGCGGGGGACGGTTCCCGCTTCGGTATCAGCATCACCTACCTGCCGGAGCAGCCCGGGCAGGCGGGCACGATCGGTGCGGTGCGCAGCGCCCGGGATTGGCTGGCGGACGACGACTTCGTGCTGTGCGCGGGCGACGGGTTCCCGCCCGGCGGGATCGTGGAACCGCTGGAGGAGTTCCGGGTCCGGCGGCCCGCCGCGCAGATCATGGCGGCCCGGGCCCCCGGTCCCTCCTCCTGGGACGTGTACTTCTTCACCTCGGCACTCCACACGGCCGTGGAGGCGGTGCAGCGCCCGGCCGCGGGCGGCGACGGACTGTCCGACGCCCTCCAGTGGCTGTACGACAAGGGCCTCGCTGTCACCGTGTGCAGCGCCGAACCGGACGGGGCCGGCTCCGCGCACGGGGCGGCCGGGGCAGGGCCGGCCGGGGGATGACGTCCGAGTCCAGCGGCCACGCCCGAGCCGTCACGGACGTCGCGTGCGACGGCGTGGTGCTCATCAGGATCGAGCAGCCGGCCGTCCCCAGCCGATACCGGCTGGTCTGCTTCCCGGACGCGGGAAACTCCTCGGCCTGCTATCTCGCCATGTCCGAACTCCTTCTCCCCACCGTTGAGTTGCTCATCGTCCAGTACCCGCTGCTGGACACGGGGGAGGCGGAGCCGCCGGTGAACCGTCCCGGCCTCACCGACAAGATCTACGATGCGGTGCGCGACTGGACGGACCGCCCGCTGGCCCTTTTCGGCCACCGTCTGGGGGCCGAACTCGCCTACGGTGTCGCGCAGCGGCTGGAGCGGGAGACCGACACCGGGCCGCTGACGCTCTTCGTGTCCGGGCGTCCCGGTCCCGGCCACCGCGGATTCCTGGGGCCGCCCGCTCTCCAGTGCTGCGTCGTCGCCCTGACGGGGGACCACGACCCGCAGGCGCCGCTGCCCGGTGTACGGGCCTGGCGGCGCTGCACGGCCGGGCCGTTCGACCTGGAGGTCTTCCCCGGCGCGCCCGGCTATCTCGACTCGCACCGCCGCGAGGTCGTCAATCTCGTGCACGACCAGCTCATCTCGCTCCACGGACCGGAGCCCGACCGTGCCGCGCCGAAGCAGGGGCCGTAGGGGGCGGAACAGGGGTACCCCGCGATGTGCCCTGGTCCCTAGCGTGACGGGTGGAGAACCGCGTCCACGGGACGGGACCGACAGCACCGCCGCGCAGCGCGCGCATCCCCCGCGATCCACCCCCAGTGAACGGGTCCGGGCACGCCCGCGGCACCGCGCAGACCACGTCAGCACCGGCCACGTTCGGCCCAGAGGAAGGACTCAGTGCCACCGATGACCGCGAAGATCTTTGCAGCAGACTCGGTACGGCTCGTCGAGGAGTTCGAGCAGGACGCCCTCCGCGTGGCCGATGTGCTCCGGGAACACGGGATCGGCCTCGGCGACCGCGTCATGCTGAAGGCCGGGAACTCGGCGAGCTACGTCTGCGTCCTCTACGCGCTGATGGAGGTGGGAGCCTCCATCGTCCTCGTCGACCAGCAGGAGCACGTCGAGGAGACCCGGCGGATCGCCCTGCGCACCGGCGTCAAGGTCACCATCGTCGACGACGAGACCCCCATCGACCAGGGCGCCGACCCCCTCTACCTGTACGAGCTGATGGTCGCCACGGCGGGCCTGCCCTCGGTGCCGCGCAACCTGTCCTGCGACGCGTGGGGCGAACTGCCCGACGGCCTGATCATGTGGACCTCCGGCTCGACCGGCTCGCCCAAGGGCGTGGTCAAGTCCGGCGGGAAGTTCCTGCGCAACCTGCGGCGCAACGCCGAGCAGGTCGGCCACCGCCCCGACGACGTGCTGATGCCGCTGCTGCCCTTCGCCCACCAGTACGGGCTGTCGATGGTGCTCATCGCCTATCTCACCCGCTGCTCCCTGGTCATCGCCCCCTACCGGCGCCTGGACCGGGCCCTGCGCATGGGGCGCGACGCCGGCGTCACCGTCATCGACGCCACCCCCTCCAGCTACCGCAGCATCCTGAGCCTGGTGACCCGCAAGCCGGCGCTGCGCGAACACGTCGCCGGCGCCCGGATGTTCTGCGTGGGCGCGGCGCCGCTGGACGCCCCCCTCGTGGCGGCCTACGTCGAGGAGTTCGGCCTTCCGCTGCTGGACAGCTACGGCTCCACCGAACTGGGCAACATCTCCTTCGCCACCCTCGGCAACCCCGTCGCGTGCGGCCGTGCCATGGACGGCATCCGGCTGCGGATCGTCGACGAGGACGGCCAGGAGGTCGCCGCCGGGCAGCCCGGCGAGATCGAGGTCGACACCCCCGACGCGCTGGAGGGGCAGATCGCCGACGACGGCTCCGTCCTCCCCGTCCCCACCGGATGGCAGCGCACCGGGGACCTCGGCCACCTCGACGACGCCGGCAACCTGCACGTCCTGGGACGCAAGTTCGCCGTGCACCGCATGGGCTACACGCTCTACCCGGAACTGATCGAGCGGAAGGTGGCGGCAGAAGGCTGCCCCACCCGCATCGTGCCGCTCCCGGACGAACTGCGCGGCTCCCGACTGGTCTTCTTCGTCGAGGACGAGGAGCAGCGGGACGCCGGCTACTGGCGGGAGCGGCTGTGCTCGCTGCTGCCCGCCTTCGAACAGCCCAACAGGGTCGTCGTGCTGGAGCAGTTCCCGCTCAACCGCAACGGCAAGCCCGACAAGAAGCAGCTCGCGCGGATGGCCGCCGAGTGACACAGCCCGCCGCCCGGCGGTGGCGGCGGGGCACGGCAGGAAACGACGGGGGAGTCGGCTGGTGCCCGAGATCCGCGCCCGGTCCGCCCGCCCTGGCCCCGCTGCTGACGGGCACGTACGACCCCGCCCTCATCATGGACCGGCCCATCCCGCTCCCCGTCTTCGGCGACATGTGGTTGCGCTGGATCGTCGACGGCGTACGGAACCTGGAGGAACTCCCCGCCGGCATCCGCACCTCGCTGTCCTACGAGGACCAGGACCTGCTGGCCGAGCCGCGCGAGGAGCTGACCCGGCCGGCCGGGTTCATCGGTGTCGAGGCCCGGCCCGACTGGCTGGAGGCCGCCGCCGGCCTTCTCGACGGCGACGGCCGCCGCGGCTCCGCGGGCCTGCTGGACCCGGCCGAACCGGAGGCGCTGCGCCAGTCCTGCGCCGAGGGCACGGCGGCCTTGGCGGGCGCGACCGGCCGGCCGTAGGCACGGCGTCCGAGCCGGAGAATCCCGGGCCTCAGCAGTCGTAGGGCAGGTCGAGGGGCGCGAGCACCTCGAAGAGGTCGCCGGGGCCGGGATTCTCCGGGTGCGTGATGCCGCCCAGGTGCTCCAGGACGCCCCACACGGCGTTCAGCGCCGTCGTGACCGCGCCCTCGGCGAAACCGGCCGTCCAGGAGACGTCGTCGCCGCACAGGAAGAAGCCGCGCTCGGCGGCGGGCAGGCCGCGCTGCATGAACTGGGTGAACAGCCGCCGCTGGTAGCGGTACTGACCCGGCAGATTCGCCTTGAACGCGCCCATGAAGTGCGGCTCGGTCTCCCAGGTGATCGTGAGCGGGTCGCCGACGACGTGGGAGCGGATGTCGAGCCCGGGGTAGACGAGAGCGAGATTGTCCAGCAGGACGTCCAGCCGCTCGCCGGGGGCCAGCGTGGCCATCTTCAGCGAGTCGTCGTTCCAGGTGTACGACAGGCACATCACGCCGGGGCGGTCCGGGCCGTCGTCGAAGAGGTACACCCCGCGCGGCATGCGGTCGGTGAGGGTCATGCTCATCACCGGCTCGCCGGTGAGCGGGTCCAGGTCGTGCCAGAACGGCCGGTCCGTCAGGACGAACAGCTTGGAGGCGCCCATGTAGTGCGTGCGTTCCACCGCGGTCCACAGCGGCGCGGACAGCAGCGCCGGGTCGCACTCCACCCGGTTCAGCAGCGTCCACAGGTGCGGGGTGTACACCACCGCGTCGAACCGGTCGTCGCGCCCGGAGGCGTCGGTGACCCGGAAGCCGCCGCCGTCCCGGACGACCGAACGCACCCGGGGCCGCGCCGAACCGCCGTGCAGGGACGCCAGGGACGTCCCCGCCGGCCAGTGCGCGCAGTGTTCCGGCCGGTGCTCCCACAAGCCGTACGGTAGCCGCTGGGAGCCACCGGTGATGGCGACCTGGTTGTCGTCGGCCTCGGTGTAGACCACGCGCAGGATCTCGAGCAGCGAATTGGGGAAATCGGTGTCCCAGCCGCCGGTGCCGAAGCCCACCTGGCCGAAGATCTCCCGGTGCCGGAACGACTGGAACGCCGAACTGGTCGCGAGGAAGCCGTAGAAGGACTGGTCGTCGAACTCCCGGACCAGCCGGTTCCACACCCGCTTCAGCGTCTCGGTGTCCCGCCGCTGGACGGCGTCGCGCATCGTGGCGAGTTCGGCCCGCTCCTGCAGGGCCTTCTCCCACGCGGAGGCCACCTGCACGTAGACGTCCGGGAGGTCGTCGGCCGCCCGCGCCCGGTGCCGCTCGCCCATGAGGTGGATCAGGGTGCTCGGCGTGCTCGGCGCCAGCGGATTGGGGAACGGGGTGGTGCGCAGCCCCAGCAGGTCGACGTAGTGGAACAGGGCCCGGGCGGAGAGCGGGAAGCGCATCGCCCCCATCTCCGCCACGCGGTCCGGCTGCCCGGGGAAGGGCACCGAGCGCATGCGGCCGCCGATCTGCTCCGCCTCGTACACGACGGGGCGCAGGCCCAGGCGCATCAGCTCGTACGCCGCGGTCATGCCCGCCATACCGCCACCGACCACGGCCACCGGGGACCCCAGGCGTTCCGGGGGGAGGGCGCCGAGCCCGGCCGGATGGCGGAGCCAGCCGTCGTACGAGAACGGGAAGTCCGGCACGAGCATGGTGACGGGGGCCGGGCTGACTGACGTCATCGGGAATACCTCTCGGGCCGATTCCGCGGCGCTTCCAGGAAACCGGAGACCGTTCGGGCGGGAGCCGGGCAGCGCGGCGCGCCGGGCCGCACGCCCGGGGTACGGGACACCGCGGCCCGCGGCCCGCGGCTGCGCAGTCGCACCGGCAATGACGCTATTTCGGCGGGAGTCGGGGCAACAACCCCTAGGAACCCTGGTAACGGGCCGTGCCCGGACGGGTTTCCGGCACCGCAGCGCGGGCTGCGGCGGGGAAGCCGATGGCCGTGACGACGAGCCCGCGGTCCGCGAGCCACCGGCCCGTGAAACGCTCGGCCAGGCGGCCGTCGGGAGCCCGCCGCGGCCGCAGGATGCGCGCCGAGAACGTGCCCTGCGGCCGGGCGGCCGTGCCGTCCTCCTGGAACGCGATGTCGGCGTCGTCGAAGTCCAGTTCGGTGCCCACCAGCGGGTACCAGGTCTTGTAGACGGCCTCCTTCGCGCTGAACAGCAGCCGGTCGCGGCTGAACCGCGGCATGGCGCCGCCCGCGCGGGTCCTGCGCGGCCAGCCGCCGGCGGGTCTCGGCCACCCGGGCCCGGCACCAGTCGTCGCGGCCGCGGAACGGGTCGGGGTGGAGCAGGTACTCGTCCGTGCACACCACACCCGCCTCGTGCGCGCGGGCCAGCGACCTCTCCTTGGTCGAGGTGCCCGCCACCCGGAACGTGTAGTCGTAGAGCATGAAAAGGGGCGCCACCCGCACCGGCCCGCCCGAGCCCTCCCACAGCGGCCAGTCGTCCTCCGGGGTCAGGACGCCGAGCCCCCGGCACATCTCCACCAGGCAGCGGTAGCGCTCCTCGCCCCGCAGCTGCACCGCGTCCTCGCGCGGAGTCCACAACTCGTGGTTGCCGGGTGCCCGTACGACCTTCGCGAACCGTCCGGCCAGCAGACCGAGGGCCCATGCGATGTCCTCGGTGAGCTCGCCGACGTCACCGGCCACGATCAGCCAGGCGTCGTCGTGGGAGGGCCGCAGCGACTCCGTGACCGGCCGGTTGTCGGCCATGCCGACGTGCAGGTCGCTGACGGCGAGCAGCCGCGGGCCGGGAGACGGTGCCCCTCCCCTCGGGAGGGGGGCGTGGGGTGTGGCGGGGTCAGGCGATATGGGCGACATCGAGGTCCAGACTGACCGGCAGGTCCCTGCGGTGAGAGATGTTGATCTTCCGGTAGACGCGGGTGAGGTGCTGTTCGACGGTACTCACCGTGATGAAGAGCTTCGCGCCGATCTCCCGGTTGGTGTAACCCTGTGCGGCCAGTGAGGCCACCCTGCGCTCCGCGTCCGTCAGGCCCGCCGTCGCCGCCGGCTGCGGTTGCTCGGGGGCCTTCGGCGCAGCCTGGCCCGGCTGCTCGGACTGCAGGGACTGACGCAGCTTGTGGGCGCCGCAGCCTTCGGCGATCCGCCACGCCCTGCGGGTGTGCAGCTTGCTCTGGACCGGGTCGCCGAGCTGCTTGTGGGCCTGCCCCAGATCGGTCAGGGCACGCGACAGCTCGTAACGGTCGCCGCTGGACTGGAGGAGCGAGACCGCCTCCGACAGCAGCGGTGCGCGCTCGCCGAGGGGCCGCGCCGCCGCCAGCACGTGCAGCGCGATCCCGCGGACCCGCGGTCCGGCGTCACCGGTGAGCTGCTCCCGCGCGAAGTGCTCCACCTGGTCGTGGCTGCCCAGTGCGAGCGATGCCTCCGCGACCCCGACGCGCCAGGGCGCCAGCGTTGAGCGGTCCATGCCCCAGCGCCTCATCAGCCGGCCGCATGTCGTGAAGTCCCGCAGGGCCGCGTGCGGACGGCCCGTCTCCAGCTCGTGCCGCCCCCGCGCGTACAGGTACTGCAGCCCGTAGCGCGTCGCGAACATCTCCTCGGGCACCGGCCGGCCCACGACCTCGGCGGCGGCCTCGTGGTCGCCCATGGCGGTGCACGCCTCGATCAGGACCGACAGCGGGGCCCCGATGCCCACGCCCCAGCAGTGCGGGGGCAGGTCCTCCAGCGCCTCCTCGACCAGCCGCCGCGCCTGCGTCAGGTGGCCGTGGCGCAGCGCCATGTGGGCCCGGACGGTCCGCAGGATCGCCGTCGAGCTCGCGGGCCAGCGGGCCGTGACCTCCGCCAGCAGCCGGTCGGCCCACTGCGTCGCCGTCCCCAGCCGGTCGGCGTAGACGAGAGCGAGCAGGCAGGCCTGCACCGTCGGCTCGGTCTCCTCCGTCAGACGGAGGGCGGCGAGGATCCGGTCGGCGGTGTCGGAGAGGCGGACGTCCTCCCGCGCGGGCGATGTCCCGCCCCCGCCGTCCCCGCCCGCGCCGCCGGCGAGCGCCCCGTGCAGCGCCGCTGCCGCCGCCAGCCGGCTCTCGTTCGGCCGGGACACCGGGACCTCTGCCGCGCTGCCGTGCAGCGGGGCGAGTGTCGTCCCGACCCGCTCCAGGACCCCGGGGAACGTGCTCGCCAGGACGGACCGCAACCACAGCACCTCCGCCGCGAGTTCGGCGTCGGGCGGGGACGCGGTCCCTGCCACGTGTCGCACGGCCGTGACCGCGTCGTCCGTCCAGCCGTTCCACAGCAGGTCGCCCACGAGCCGCAGCGCGTCGGCCGCCGGCAGCTGACCGGCCCTGACCGTCCCGGTGAGCGAGCGGACCTGCCGCGGCCACGCGGACGGGGTGACCCGCCAGATGAACCTCGCCAGCGCGATCCGCACTTGCGCGCGCTCGCGTTCGCTCCTGCAGCAGCCCTCGGCCATACGCAGACAACTCACCGCGAAGTCCACCCGTTGTGCGGCCATCGCCTCACGGGCCGCATCTGCCAGCACCTGGGGCGCCCACTCCTCGTCGGGTGGCGTCATGGCGTGCCCCAGCAGCTGTTCCGCGACGAGCAGCGGGGGAGCGCCGTCCTTGTACAGCAGACGGGCGGCGCGCGGCCGGAGCCGCGTCACCGCCTCGTCGTCCAGGCTCTCCACGACCGCCGTCCGCACGCCCGCGTGGCGGAACCGGCCGCCGTCCAGGACACCCGCGTCGGCCAGGGCCGACACCACCTGCAGGACGGCCCGCTCCTCGACCTCCACCAGCCGGGCCAGCAGCGACAGCGGGCTGACGCCACCCAGCAGGGCGATCCCCTGGGCGACACGCAGGCCGTCGGCCCCGACGCGGTGCACGATCAGCAGCGCGCTGCGCAGGAACCGCTCGCCGGCGCCGGGCGACCCGTCCGCGGCGCCGTCGCCGGGCTGGGCCGACGGGCGTTCGTGGGAGAAGTGGTCCTCGACCAGGCCGTGGACGAGCAGCGGATTCCCGCCGGTGGCCGCGTGCAGCGCACCGGCCAGCCGGGCGGTGGCCGCGGTGCCGGCCGGGCCCTCGCCCGGCTCGCCCCCGCGCGCCCGGGCGACGAGCAGCCGCTCCACCCCGGCGACGCTCAGCGGACCGACCCGCACGTGCAACCCCTGCATGGGATGCAGGAGTTCCTCCAGGGCGCCGGGCGGTCTGCGGCGGACCTCGGCACCGATGGTCACGATCACGGACACCGCTTCCGGGCCCGACGACGGGAACCGGCGCAGCGCGTACGACAGGACCTGCAGGGACTGGGCATCGGCGTACTGGACATCGTCCACGGCGATCAGGACCGGTCCCCGTGCGGACATCCTGCCCAGTTCGGCCTCGAAGTACTGGAGGACCTCGGTCGCCACCGGTTCCTCGGCCGTACGCAGGCCGCCCAGCCCTGCCGCCCCGGTCAGTAAGGGCGGCGGGGAACCGGTGGCGGGCTGCCGGGGATCGTGGAGCAACTGCTCCATCACGCCGAACGGTATGGAGCGTTCCGCGGGGGAGCCGACGGCGGTGAGCAGTCCGTGCTCCGCGAGCGCGCGGTCCTCCAGGACGCGGTGGAGGAGTGCCGTCTTCCCCGACGCCACCGGCCCGCTGATCACCGCTGTGCGGCTGGACCCGAAGACCGTGCCCGCGCTCTGACCGGAGGTGAAGGCGACGAGGTCCGCGATCTGTCCATTTCGTTCCACCAGCATGACGTCAGACCTCCGCAATGCGTTGTGAGCTGGCGCCACGGTGGGCGTTTTTCCGGCGCCCGGCCACTGCGCGTGGTTCCGCGTGCGGGATCTCTGAAATGGCGCTTGCGGTAACAAAGGGAAAATCGAAGCTGCTCACAAGGCACATTCTGACACCCCCCGGCCATTCCATTCCGACCCCGTTCCGGACTGTATCAACGTCCCCAGCACGTCGGTATCTCAACCTGTCGCCCGGGTATTGCCGCACAGCGAACATCCGGTGGACGTCCGGTTGCCGGAAGGATGTGTGTTGTCGCAGGTCATGGGTGCATGGCGGCGGGAATAAGAACGGCAACCTCAAAGAACCTCACATGCGGAACGCCGCCCTTTGGGGCCGGGTCCGCGAAGGCGTTCCGGACGGGGCCCGGGATGGAAGTCGCGGAGAATAGGGGTGAGTGTCGCACCCGGCTCGGAGAGCCCGAATCGACCGCTTGCTGTCGTGAACCCGAGAGGTGCCTTGAAATGGGGCTCACAAGCGCGTCGAGCTGCTATATCCGCGTCGCTCGAGCCTCAATGATCTTACGCACCGCTCCTCGCGGAGTAATACCGGGTCGGCGGTGAGGAAGATCACGTTTGCGCCGACAAGTGCCACGCGCCCGCGCTCGGTTGTGCGCAGTCCGGGGACGCGGCGTGGAGCCGGTCACCCGGCTCGCGGCAGGGGCGAGGACCGGCCAATGCCCGGGCGCAGTCGTCCCCTTCGGTCGGTTCCCGCGGCCCTGCGGGAACTGCCCCAGGTGCACCGCGCGATCGATGACCGGCGCCAGGTCGTGGATCCTCGGGTGCCCTGTGCCCGCCACCCGGAGGCAGCGGGGCGAAGCCGCGCGGGACGGCGGCCGTCAGCGGTGGGCGGAGCGAATGTCCGAGGCCGGTGGGCGGTGGGACCGTGGCAGACAGGGAAACGCGGGCACCAGCCCCGGATCAACCTCCCGCAAGGGCTTCCGGCCCGCGCCCGGTGCGCGGACCCGGCCGGCGGGCTCCTCCGCGTGCTCCAGCTCCCGCTTACCCCGCAACACCGTGGACTCCGCCACCCCGGCCGCTCCGGCCACCATGCTGATCCCGCCGTGGCCCGGGACACGGGCCACGGCACCCAGCGTCAGGCGCTGCTGCCCCTCATCGAGATGCGGCACCAACAGCCCCGACACCTCATCCAGCTCTGCCTTCGTCCCCTCCGACACCCTCGCATCCTGCGACCGGACAGCCCGCAGAAACCGAGGAGTTATTGTTCGGCAGTTCCATGGGAGTATCCCTCTGTTGTTCACGTCTTTGTCGATGACGGGCAGGGTTTCCTTTACCGTTGAGCTGAGCGAAGAAATGCTGACCCATCATTCCTTGACCCTTCAAGGGGGGTATAGGGGATGGCTAGGGGTTGACCCGATGTTTGGACCGTACGTAACCTCTCATCGAGAATTCAACCGATCAGGTTGCCCGTTGCATGCTTTCCCGTTGTTGCCGATTACCTACTCCCCGTCTAGGATCCGTGAAGCATTTTCCGATGCCGGGATTGGAGCAGGGCAGCCAGGGACGTACTGCGAGATCGGAGGCCGCGGCGTCGGCGCCATCCCTCGTGGAGGTGTGCTCAATTGGATGGGGTTTGGGGGCAGATCTTGTCGAATTCAGAATCGGATACGATTGCTGTTCTCGGTGCAGGCGTAATGGGACGCAGCATCACCGCACTGGCACTGGGCTGCGGGATGCATGTCATGCTGGTCGACGTCTCGGAAAATATACTGCAGAATGCCCGAGAAGAAATCACCGAGCAATTGCGGCACGGGCAACTGATGGGCGCCTTCCCCGGCTCCCGGGCCGCCGGAACACTGACAACGACGTTTTCCAGCGAGGGCGTGGCAGATGCCACCGCAGTGATCGAGGCGATCACCGAGGATGCCTCGCTCAAGGCGCGAGTATTGGCAGAGATCTCCAGCACGGTCCCCGCCGGGATCCCGCTGATCACCAATACATCGGGGATTCCCATCGCCGAACTGGCGAAGTCGGTGCAGCGGCCCGCGGAACTGGCCGGGGTGCATTTCATGAATCCGGCCTATCTCATCGAGATGGTGGAGGTCGTCCGTGGCCCGCAGACCGGCGACGACGCCATGGCCGCGGTCCTGTCCTTTCTCGGGCGGCTGGGGAAGAAGACGGTCGTCGTGCGCGACGCGCCGGGGTTTGTCACCAGCAGGCTGCTGCATCCCATGATCAATGAAGCGGCGAGAATCGTGGCCGACGGCGTCGCGAGCGTCGAGTCCGTGGACCGTCTGATGCACGGATGCCTCGGCCATCCCACCGGTCCGCTGCGCACCGCCGATCTGATCGGACTGGACAATCTCGCGGACGCTCTGCGACTGCTTGCCGAGCGGACCGGAAATTCCACCTTCGAGCCCTGCGAACTACTCATGGAGAAGGTGCGCCTCGGCGATCTGGGGCGCAAGACGGGGCGCGGTTTCTATGACTATGGAGAGGTGCTTTCGTGAATATGGAGCAGGCAATCCCGGCTGAGGAGACCGAGCAGGAAATCACGGCGTTCGTCTCGCGGCGGGTCGGGGCGGAGGTCCCCGCCGACCAGGACCTCTTTGCGTCGGGGCTGGTTTCCTCGCTGCTCGCGATGGAGCTCGTCGTCCATCTGGAACGGGCGTTCTCCGTGCAGATCCTGGGGGACGACCTCAAGCGGGACAACTTCCGCACCGTCCAGGCCATGACCGCCCTGGTGCTGCGGTTGCGCGGCTCCGAACAGCCCGCCGATGCCTGAGCCGCTCGCAGGCGCCCGGGAGATCGTCGACGACCTTGTCGGCGACCGGGCCGCGGGGTGGGACCGGGCCGGCCTGATTCCCGACGAGGTACTGCGAAAGCCGGCTGCCCGCGGCTTGCTGTGCGCGCAGGTGCCGGAAGCCTTCGGCGGACTCGGGGCAAGCAGCGCGGCGAACGGCGAGTTCACCGCGTACGTCGGCAGCCGATGCAGCTCACTGCGGAGCGTGATGACCTCGCAGGGCATGGCCGCGTGGACCATACAGCGCTTGGGCAACCCGCAACAGCACGCGGCGTACCTGCCGGAACTGGCCGGTGGCCGGCTCGCCGCCGTCGCGTTCAGCGAGCCGGAGGCGGGCAGCGATCTTTCGGCGATGACCACGGCCATTGAACCCGATGGTGACGACGTCGTCGTCCGCGGGCAGAAGGTCTGGACCACCGCGGCTCACTACGCCGACATGATCGTCGTCGTCGGACGCCATGGCTCCGGGGCGGCCGCTGTCGTGGTGCCTGCGTCGGCTCCGGGCGTCACCGTACGCAGGGTCCCGCAGCCGTCCGGCTGCCGGGCGGCGGGCCACGCGGACGTACGACTCGACGACGTGCGGCTGCCCGCCAGTGCGGTACTCGGCGGCGGGCAGCCTTTGGCCCTCCTGGTGACAACCGCGCTGGCGTACGGGCGGATCTCGGTCGCCTGGGGCTGCGTGGGTATCCTCCGGGCCTGTCTCGACGCTGCCCGTGATCACGCCCGAACCCGGCGGCAGTTCGGAAAGCCGCTGGCCGGCCATCAACTTGTCGGTCGCCACCTGGCGAACCTGTTGACCGCTGAGCAGATCGCCACCCGGGTATGTGAACACGCCAGTTGGTGCTGGGACGGCGGCTCTCCTGACATGGTCGTCGCCTCTGTCCTCGCCAAGCAGGTGAGCGCTGTCCAGGCCGCGCAGGGCGCTGCCGCGGCAGTGCAGGTCCTGGGTTCGGCAGCCGCGCACGAGGGCCATGTGGTCGAGCGCGCGTACCGGGACGCGAAGCTCATGGAGCTCATCGAGGGCAGTACGGAGATCTGCCAGTTGATCCTCGCCAACCACGCGGTGTCGATGACGGTGACATGAGACGAAGGAGGAGCCGTGGCTGAACAGACCCCGATCGTGAAGTGCCTGGTGTGGGACCTCGACAACACCCTGTGGCAGGGCACGCTGCTGGAAGACGGCATGGTGACGCCCCCGGCCGCGGTCGTCGAGCTCATCGCCGAACTGGACCGCCGCGGCATCCTGCAGTCGGTGGCCAGCAAGAACGACCACGACCAGGCATGGAAGCAGCTGGAAGCGCTCGGCGTCGCCGAGTACTTCGTTCTGCCGCGCATCGGTTGGGGACCGAAGTCGGATTCGGTGCGGGAAATCGCAGCCGAGCTCAACTTCGCGCTCGACACCATCGCCTTCGTCGACGACCAGCCGGCGGAACGAGCGGAAGTCCAGTTCCATCTGCCGGCGGTCCGCTGCTACGCCGCCGAGCAGTTACCCGGGCTCGCAGCCCTGCCGGAGTTCAGTCCGGCCACGGTGACCGTGGACGCGCGCCGCCGTCGGCAGATGTACCAGGCCGGATTCCGGCGGAAGGCGGCCGAGGCGGAGTTCCAGGGGCCGAGTGATGACTTCCTGCGTTCCCTGGACCTGGTGATGCACATCGAACGCGCCACCGAGGACGAACTGTCCCGGGTGGAGGAACTGACGCTGCGCACCAGCCAGATGAACGCCACGGGAGTGCATTACTCCCTCTCCGAGCTGCGCACGCTGCTGGCCGATCCACGCCACGAGGTACTGGTGACCACGCTCACCGACCGGTTCGGGCCGCACGGCGCGGTCGGCCTCGAGTTGCTGGAGAAGCACGCACACGTCTGGCATCTCAAGCTTCTGGCCACGTCGTGCCGCGTGGTGTCGTTCGGCGCCGGTTCGGTGATCCTCGGCTGGCTCGTCGACCAGGCCGCACACCAAGGCGTCCACCTGGTCGCCGACTTCCGGCGGACCGAGCGCAACCGGATCATGGAGATCGCCTACCGGCTCGCAGGTTTCACCGACGAGCCGTGCGACTGCCGAGCCGGGCTGCCCGCGCCCCCGCACGAGGACATCCAGCGGCTGCATCTGCTCCCGGCGCCTTGTGCCCCGCCGCCCACGATGAATCTGCACGCCGTCAGCCTGCAGGGCGCCTGAGCGCTCCCCGGGCGCGGGAAGTTTCCGACCGGGTGTCGACGAAAGAAGGTAGATCACGCATGGCGAACCAGATAGGTCTCCCGGCCGGGCTCTCGGACTACATCCGGGAGTCCTCCCTGCGCGAGGACGAGGTCTTGCGGAAGCTGCGCGGGACGACGTCGGAACTTGCCACGGGCAGCGCGATGCAGGTCACGCCCGAGGAGGGTCAGCTGCTGACGCTGCTGGCCGGCCTCACCCCGGCCCGGAGGATCCTCGAGATCGGCACGTTCACCGGGTACAGCACCCTGTGCCTTGCCCGTGCGCTCGCGCCCGGCGGACGGCTCGTCACCTGCGACATCACCGACCGCTGGCCGCAGATCGGCGCCGACTACTGGACCAGGGCGGGCGTCGACGGGCAGATCGATCTCCGGATCGGTGACGCGACCGACACCCTCAAGGCCATGATCGCGGACGAGGGCCCCGGTGGGTTCGACTTCGTCTTCATCGACGCCGACAAGCAGCGCTATCCGGACTACTACGAGATGGCGCTGACTCTCCTCGGCGACCATGGGCTGATCGTGGTCGACAACACCCTGTTCTTCGGAAGGGTCGCAGACCCCGACGCGCAGGACGCCGACACCGCCGCGATCCGCACGTTCAACATTCTGGTCCGCGACGATCCGCGGGTGGAGATGTCGCTGGTCCCCATGGCGGACGGCATCACGTTGATCCGGAAGAAACAGCGGATGCGGGAGTGAGCGGCCCTTGGAAAGGGCGAGATTCGCCTCGAGCCAGCGGATGAATGAGCAATCGCTGAGTAGGATTCTGTATTTCTACTGGCAAACCACTTCTCGTGTTGCTCGGCAATTGAACGGTGTCGCTGGGTGGCCGATGCGGTATGTGCAGCGACTCGTTCCGCTCACACCGTAGAGGCTGTCCCGCAATACCCGGCGAGTATTGCGGGACAGCCCCTACGGTGTGAGCGGAGAAGCACCCCGTGCCGTCCCGCGGCAAGAGGCGCCGGTTTCACGCCTCGGTACGAGGCCCCGGTGCAAACGACACCTGCGGGCGCGCATGCCTGCCCGACCTCGTCCGCCCCGGGTCCGCGGGCAGCGGCGCCGGACGCTCCAGCCAGGTGTCGATCGGGACAAGACAGGAATTCAGGATGAATGCCAGGGTCTTGTACGTTCCGATGAGGGCCAGCAGTTCGAGGAGCTGCTCCTCGCTGTAGCGCTGGGCAAGCTGCCCCCACGTGCCGTGGGACAGCGTTGACCTGGTGTGGAGCTCGTCGACCGCATCGAGGAGGGCGGCTTCGAAGGGCATCCAGCCGGAGGTGTCCTCGGAGCCGACTGCGGCGATGACCGTCTCGCTCAGTCCGACGAGGAGTCCCGCGGCGTGGTGGTGGGCCCAGATGTACGGGGCCTGGGAACGCCATGCCGTTCGCAGGATGACGATCTCGCGTTCGTGTGCCGGGAGGACGCCGCCGGCCACGTGTGCCATCAGTGGCTGCATCGCGGGCAGCAGCTCCGGGTGGTTGGCGATGGTCCGCAGAACGTTCGGCGGAGGCCGGTCCGCGAGGAGCCCGTTCAGCATCCGACCCACCGTCTGCGCATAGCTCTGGCCGGCAGGCGTGGCGGCGAAGTCCTCTACGTCCTGCGGGTCGATCCTGGGCCGCATTCCCCCACCTTCTGCTCAGTGTCACCGCGTCGGTTTTCGTGGACGGACGGCTCGGCTTTGGAAGCCGCTTTCCGTCGGCCGGGTTCCAACGGTAATGGAACCCGAGGGAATTTCAAACCTCGAAGGTTCGGGTTTGGGGAAATTTTTTGACACTCCTCGTCGCTGCACCGAACAACACTCTCCGAGTGATATGCATCTGCAAATTCAGAAGGTGTGGCGAACCGCCCCGAAACCGAACTGGAGTATTGGCGTTGTGCGATTGATGTGTAGTATCAATGCGTTGCTGATCACGGCTCGAACGGCAGGCCGGTATCGCCGGATTCCTGAAGGCCGGACGTGTGCCATCACGCGCCCTCTCCCCGCCGAGCCGGCGAAGACGAAGAGTTGGGAAGCGGTGCCGTGAACCGATCCGAGTCCACGTCTGCTGAGCGAATCCATGCGAGGGACGACGCCATCGCGGTGGTGGGGGTGTCCTGCCGGCTGCCGTCCGCAGAGGATCCTGCGCGGTTCTGGCGGCTGCTGACCGGGGGAGTGAGCGCGGTGTCGCAGGTGCCGCCGGGGCGGTGGAGCACTAGGGCCCCTGCCTCCGGCGAGACCGGCTGGGGTGCCTTCTTAGCCGAAGTCGACCGTTTTGACGCCGAGTTCTTCGGGATCTCGCCGCGTGAGGCGCGGTCGATGGACCCACAGCAGCGCCTCGCACTGGAGCTGGGCTGGGAGGTCCTGGAGGACGCGGGCTTGGCGTCGGCTGCGGTTCGAGGCAGCGACACCGGGGTGTTCGTCGGCGTGACCGCGGACGACTACAGCGCACTGGCCCGGCGCGGGGGACCAACGGCGATCGGGCATCACACCCTGACCGGCCAGAACCGCAGCCTGATCGCGAACCGGGTGTCCTACTTCCTGGGGCTTCGGGGACCGAGCCTGGTGGTGGACACCGGGCAGTCGTCGTCGCTGGTGGCGGTGCACCTGGCGTGCGAGAGCCTGCGGCGCGGGGAATCGGCGATGGCGCTGGCCGGCGGTGTGCACCTCAACCTGGTGCTGGACAGCGCGGTGGCGGAGGCCCAGCTCGGTGCCCTGTCCCCGGTAGGCCGCTGCTTCACCTTCGACGAGCGCGCCAACGGGTACGTCCGCGGCGAGGGTGCGGGCATGGTGCTGCTCAAGCCGCTGGCGAGGGCGCTGGCCGACGGGGACGAGATCTACTGCGTCATCGAGGGGAGCGCGGTCGGCAACGACGGCCCCAGCGAGGGCCTGACCGTCCCCGACCCCCGGGGACAGCAGGCGGTGTTGCAGGCGGCGTGCCGGCGTGCGGGGGTCGACCCGGGCGCGGTCCAGTACGTGGAGCTGCACGGGACCGGCACCCGGGTGGGTGATCCGGTGGAGGCATCGGCGCTCGGCACCGTGTACGGGGCGGGCCGTTCCGACGGCGACCCGCTGCTGGTCGGCTCGGTGAAGACGAACGTGGGGCATCTGCAGGGCGCCGCGGGAATCACCGGCCTCCTGAAGGTCGTGCTGTCGCTGCGGAACGGCGAGCTCCCGGCGAGCCTGAACTTCCAACTGCCCAACCCGCTCATCCGCTTCAGCGAGTGGCACCTGGACGTGGTGACATCGAACCGTCCCTGGCCCTACCGCGACGGCCGTGCCCTGGCCGGAGTCTCATCGTTCGGCGTGGGCGGCACCAACTGCCACCTGATCGTGTCAGCCGCCGAACCGGTGCCCGTCAGTGCGCCTGCGGGCGAGAACGTCGGTATGGCGGACAGTGCCCTCATGGCGGGCGGCGCCGTGCCGTTGCCGCTTTCGGGCCGGACCCGGGACGCCCTGCGTGCGCAGGCCGTCAGCCTTGCATCCCGTCTGGAGGAGAACCAGCGACTCGACCCGGTGGACGTGGGCTTCTCCCTGGCGACCACCCGGACTGCGCTCGACCACCGCGCCGTCGTCCTCGCGCCGGACCGGCCGGGTGCCCTGGACGCGCTGGCGGCGCTGGCCGATGGCGAGTCCGCGACAGGCGTGGTGCGGGGAGTCGCCGACGTCGAGGGCAGGACGGTGTTCGTATTCCCCGGACAGGGTGCGCAGTGGGCGGGCATGGGCATCCGTCTGATGGCGGAGTCCCCGGTGTTCGCCGAGCGGCTGGCCGAGTGCGCCGCCGCGCTCGCGCCCTATGTGGACTGGTCGCTGCCGGAGGTCTTGGAGCAGACAGAGGGGGCGCCGTCGCTGGAACGCGCGGACGTGATCCAGCCCGCCTCCTGGGCGGTGATGGTCTCCCTCGCGGCCGTGTGGCAGGCGCACGGAGTGGTCCCGGACGCGGTGGTGGGGCATTCCCAGGGGGAGATCGCGGCGGCGTGCGTGTCCGGTGCGCTGTCACTGGAGGATGCGGCCAGGGTCGTGGCGCTGCGCGGCCGGATCATCGCACGCCGCCTGGCGGGGACGGGCGGCCTGCTGTCGGTGTCGCTGCCCCACGGCGAGGTCGAGGCACGGCTCCACCACCGGGACGGCCTGGTGTCGGTCGCGGCGGTGAACGGACCGACCTCGGTGGTGGTCTCCGGTGACCTGGAGGCGCTGGACGGGCTTTTCGATGAACTCGCGGGCGAGGACATGCGGGTGCGGCGGATCGCCGCTGACTACGCTTCGCACTCGGCGCAGGTGGAGCCAGTACGCGAGGAGCTGCTGGCCTCGCTGGAGAGCATCAGTCCGCGCCGGGCCGAGGTGCCGTTCTTCTCCACGGTGACCGGCGAGTGGCTGGACACCACCGGTATGGACGCCGGGTACTGGTATCGCAACCTGCGACAGACCGTTTGCTTCGAACCGGCCGTCCGTGCGCTGCTCGGGCAGGACCACCGGTTCTTCGTCGAGGTCAGCACCCATCCCGTGCTGACCGCAGCGGTGCAGGAGATCATCGACGATGCCGCGGACGGTCCGGCCGTCGCCGTCGGCACGCTGCGCCGGGAAGTGGGCGGGGCGGACCGGTTCCTGAGCTGTCTGGCCGAGTTGTTCGTCCGCGGTGCGCCGGTCGACTGGTCGCGCTCGTTCACCGGGACCGGCGCCAAGCGGGTGGCGCTGCCCACGTACGCGTTCCAGCGGGAGCGGTACTGGCTCGAGGAGCCGGCCGGAGGTGCCGCGGCGCAGGACACCGCCCCGGCCGCTCCGGTGGTCGTGCACGGGCACGCTCACGGTCCGGATGGGCACTCCGCCGTTCCGAACGGACACGCTGACGGTCAGGAGCCCGGCCGTGTGGCGTCCGACGCTCCGTGGACGCGCGCACGCCTGGGGCGGCTGGTTCGCACGGAGACGGCGATGGTGCTGGGTTTCACCTCCGCAGATCAGGTGAATCCGGCTCGATCCTTCAGGGAACTGGGCTTCGATTCGGCGATGGCGGTGGAGCTGGTGACCCGGCTGAAGGCCGCGACCGGACTGCGGGTGCCCAACACCGCGCTGTTCGACCATCCCACGCCGGACCGGTTCGCGGATCATCTGGACGCTGAGTTCACCGGCCCGGAATCCGGTGGTGCGTCGTCGGCGCCCCGCGACGTCCCCGCGGACGAACCGGTTGTCGTCGTGGGGATGGCCTGCCGCTTCCCGGGCGGGGTGACCTCGCCGGAGGGGCTGTGGGACCTGGTGTCGGGCGAAGAGGACGCCATCTCCGGCATGCCCACCAACCGAGGGTGGGCGCCGGAGACGCCGGCGACCGGGAGGCCGGGCGGGTTCCTGTACGACGCGGACCGTTTCGACGCGGCGCTGTTCGGGATCTCGCCGCGCGAGGCGGAGGCCATGGACCCACAGCAGCGGCTGGCGCTGGAGGTGAGCTGGGAGGCGGTGGAACGGGCCGAGATCGCTCCTTCGTCCCTGCACGGCAGCCGGACCGGGGTGTTCGTGGGGGCGATGGCCCAGGACTACGGTCCGCGGCTGCAGGACAGCTCCGGTGACGCGGAAGGGTATCTGCTGACCGGCACGTCGCCGAGCGTCCTTTCCGGCCGGATCGCCTACGCTCTGGGGCTGCGGGGGCCCGCCCTGACCGTGGATACGGCATGCTCCTCGTCTCTGGTGGCGTTGCATCTGGCAGCGCAGGCGCTGCGAGCCGGTGAGTGCTCCCTGGCACTGGCCGGCGGTGTCACCGTCATGTCGGAGCCCGGGATCTTCGTGGAGTTCGCCCGGCAGGGCGGTCTTTCGCCCGACGGCCGCTGCAAGGCGTACGCGGAGGCCGCGGACGGCACCGGCTGGTCCGAAGGCGTGGGAATACTGGTACTGGAGAGGCTGTCGGACGCGATCCGGGGCGGCCACCGGGTGCTGGCGGTACTGCGCGGCTCCGCGGTCAACTCGGACGGGGCGTCGAACGGCCTGACCGCGCCCAGCGGAATCTCGCAGCAGCAGGTGATCGGCCAGGCCCTGGCCGGTGCGGGCCTGGTGCCGTCGGACGTGGACGCGGTGGAGGGGCACGGCACCGGCACCCGGCTGGGTGACCCGATCGAGGCTCAGGCGCTGCTCGCCACCTACGGGCAGGGCCGGGACCGGGATCGTCCGCTGCTGCTGGGGTCACTCAAGTCGAACATCGGGCACACGCAGGCCGCCTCCGGCGTCGCGGGCGTCATCAAGATGATCCTGGCGATGCAGCACGGTGTACTGCCCCGGACGCTGCACGTGGACACGCCGTCGTCGCAGGTGGACTGGTCGGCCGGCGCGGTGGAGCTGCTCACCGGCTCCGCCCCGTGGCCACAGGTCGAGCGGCCCCGCCGCGCAGGCGTGTCGTCGTTCGGCATCAGCGGCACGAACGCGCACGTGATCATCGAGCAGCCGTCGCAGGACCGGCCCGGTCGGCCCGCCGCTCATCCACCGGCCGCGCTCCGGGCGGAGGCCGGGCCCGAAGTGGTGCCGTGGCCGGTGTCGGCGCGCACCGAGGCGGCGCTGGAGTCCCAACTGGACCGGCTGGCCGCCTTCATGGCCGACACCGGCACGGCGGCGCTGGACATCGGCTACTCGCTGACGACGACACGCTCCGAGCTCGAGTGCCGAGCGGTACTGCTGGCCGCGGCGGACAGTACGGAGGGCCGCGCCGGGCGGACCGTGCGGGTGGCAGAGGGCACGGTGGCGGGCGACCCCGACCCCGTGGCGCTGCTGTTCGCCGGCCAGGGCGCGCAACGGCTGGGCATGGGTCGCGAGCTGCACGCCCGCTTCCCGGTGTTCGCGGCGGCGTGGAACGAGGTCTGCACGCTGCTGGACGGAGAACTGGAACGGCCGCTGCGCGAGGCGGTGTTCGGAGACGACGCGGGGCTCCTGAACCGTACCGAGTACGCCCAGCCCGCGCTGTTCGCCCTGGAGACAGCCCTGTTCCGGCTGGTGGAGTCGTGGGGCGTGGTGCCTGATCTGCTGGTCGGGCATTCAGTCGGAGAGATCGCGGCGGCACATGTGGCCGGGGTGCTGTCCCTTCCCGACGCGTGCAAACTCGTCGCCGCACGCGGACGGCTGATGCAGGCACTGCCGGACGGCGGCACCATGATTGCGCTGCAGGCCACTGAGGACGAGGTGATGCCGCTGCTCGCCGGCTCCGAGGACCGGGTGGGGCTCGCCGCGGTCAACGGCCCGCAGGCGGTGGTGGTGTCCGGGGACACCGCCGCGGTGGAGGCGATCGCGGACCGGTTCGCGGCCGGCGGCCGCAGGACCACTCGGTTGCGGGTCGGCCACGCGTTCCACTCCCCGCTGATGATGCCGATGCTGGACGAGTTCCGCGCGGTCGCCGAGGGTCTGGCCTTCGGCGAGCCGCGCATCCCGATCGCCTCGACCGTCACCGGGGAGCCGATCGATGCGGAGCTGATCCGTACACCTGACTACTGGGTCCAGCATGTCAGGCTGACCGTGCGGTTCGCCGACGCGGTCGGTGCCGCGGCCGCCGCCGGCGCCCGTACCTTCCTCGAACTGGGCCCGGACGCCACGCTGTCCGTACTGGCGCAGGATGTTCTCACCGACGTGGCGGGCGTCGAGACGGTGCCGCTGCTGGGCAGGGACCGTGACGAGGAGTCCACGACGGTGACCGCGGCCGCCCGGCTGTACGTGCGGGGCGTGCCGGTCCGCTGGACCGAGATGTTCGCCGGCACCGGCGCGCGCCGTGTCGCGCTGCCGACCTACGCGTTCCAGCGGGACCGGTACTGGATCACGCCCGCGGGCAAGGCCGCGGCGGACGGCGTGGTCTCGGCAGGGCTCAGCGGTGTGGCGCACCCGCTGCTCGGCGCGGTCGTGGAGCTGCCCGGCACCGGTGGTCTGCAGTGCACCGGCCTGCTGTCGGTGACGGCACAGCCGTGGCTGGCCGACCATGTGGTGGCCGGACAAGTGACCTTTCCCGGGACCGGGTTCGTGGAGCTGGCGGTACGGGCCGGTGACGAGGTCGGCTGTGGTCTGGTCGAGGAGCTCACCCTGGTCACACCGCTGGTGCTGTCCGGGCAGGGCGACGGCGGTGTGCGGATTCAGGTAGCCCTGGACGCCCCCGGTGACGACGGCCGACGCGCCCTGGGCATCTACTCGCGGCCCGCCGACACGCCGGACGGGCCATGGGCACTGCACGCCACAGGCGTAATCGCGCCGGGTACGTCCGCGGCCGACGCCGATCACGGGCCGGTGGCCGACGCCGATCACGGGCCGGTATGGCCACCGAAGGACGCCGTACCGGTCGACCTGGACGGCTTCTACGAGGGGCGGCGTGATACCGGACTCGCTCACGGGCCGGCGTTCCGGGGTGTCCGGGCGGTCTGGAGGGCGGGCGACGAGGTGCTGGCCGAGGTCGTGCTTCCTGAGCACGTCGCCGACGATGCCGACGCCTTCCGGCTCCATCCCGCGCTACTGGATTCGGCGCTGCACATCGCGGCGCTGACCGGGCTCGACGACTCGGACGGCGCGCGGCTGCCGTCGGCGTGGTCCGGGGTGTTGCTGCACGCCGTGGGTGCGTCGGTGCTGCGGGTGCGGATGAGCAGGACGGGCGAGGACACGGTCATGCTGACCGCGGCGGACGCCGCGGGCGATCCGGTGGTGTCGGTGCGCACGCTGGTGCTGCGCCCGCCGGCGGCCGACGCCGCGGGGGCCAGGGCCGCGCAACCGCTTCTGCGTCTGGACTGGCTGCCCGCCCCGGTGCCGGACACCTCCGGGCATGACCGTGTCGCGGCCGGGGAGGCGGTGCTGCTCCCGGTCACCGCGCCCGTCGGCGTGCCGGTGCCGGAGGCGGTCCGTGCCGTCACTGCGTCCGTGCTCGACGCGCTGCGGCAGCACCTTGAGGACGGGAACGGGAACGAGGACGGCGACGGCCGACGGCTGGTGTTCGTGACCCGCGGAGCGGTGGCCACCACCCCCGAGGCGGCGCCTGACGTGGTGGCGGCATCGGTGTGGGGGCTGGTGCGTTCGGCCCGGCAGGAAAGCCCCGGCAGTTTCGTGCTGCTCGACCTGGACCCCACGGACGACGGGGATCCGGTGTCGGCTGCCGCGGGAACGCTCCGTGCGGCGCTGGACTGCGATGAGCCCGAGTTGGCGCTGCGCGCCGGTGAGCTGCTGGTGCCTCGCCTGGCCGCCGCCGACGCCCCGGACCTGTCGGCGCCGGGCACGGTGTGGGACGGCGACGGCACCGTGCTGGTCACCGGCGGCCTCGGCGGCCTCGGCGCGCTGGTCGCCAAGCACCTGGTCACCACGCACGGGGTCCGTCACCTGCTGCTGGTCGGCCGTCGGGGTGCCGCCGCGGAGGGCGCCGACGAGCTGGTGGCCGAGCTGACCGGACAGGGCGCCCGGGTGGCCGTCGCCGCCTGCGACGTCTCCGACCGCGCGGCCCTGGCCGCCCTGCTGGAGGAGATCCCGGACCAGCACCCGCTGACCGGTGTCGTGCACGCCGCCGGTGTGCTCGACGACGGGTTGGTCGGGGCGCTGACCCCGGATCGGCTGGACAGGGTGTTCCGTCCGAAGCTTGACGGCGCGTGGCATCTGCACGAACTGACGCGCGACCGCGGCCTGACGGCTTTCGTGGTGTTCTCGTCGGTGTTCGGCGTCCTTGGCAACGCGGGACAGGCAAGTTACACCGCGGCGAACGCGTTCCTGGACGCGCTCACGCAGCGGCGGTGCGCAGAGAGGCTCGCGGGTCTGTCGATCGGCTGGGGGCCTTGGCCGCAGGACGCCGGTATGTCCGCTGGGCTGACCGCGGCGGAAATGGGGCGGATCACGAGGGCCGGGTTGCCGACGCTCTCCGTCGAGCAGGGACTGGCCTGGTTCGACGCCGCAGGTGCGGCGGGAGAGGCATCCGTCGTCGCCTCACGGGTCGACCGGGCTGCCGTGCGCGCGCGTGACACCGTGCCTGCCGTTTTCCGCGGACTGGTGCCCGCCGGGCCCGCCCGTCGGGTCGCCGCCACCGGTAGCGGCTCCGGCCTGCTCGCCGGGCTGACGCCCGACCGGGCCCGTGCCACCCTGCTGCAGCTGCTGCGCGAGCAGGTGGTGGCGGTGCTCGGGCACGCGGGTCCGGCGACGATCGGGGTCGGTCGGACGTTCAAGGACATGGGCTTCGACTCCCTGACCGCCGGCCAGTTGCGGAACAGCCTGAGGAAACGGACGGGCCTGAGCCTGCCCTCGACCCTGCTCTATGACCATCCGACGCCGGAAGCGCTGGCCGCCCGTCTGTGGACCGAGCTGGGCGGCGGGATCGACGAGCGGCGGGAGGGCCCCGAGCCGACCCCGCTCACGGAGGGCGGCCCGGCGGCCGCGGCACCCGGTGCGGAGCCGATCGCGATCATCGGAATGAGCTGCCGGTTCCCCGGCGGGGTGCGCTCGCCCGAGCAGCTGTGGGAGCTGCTGGCCGCGGGCACGGACGCCATCACCCCGCTGTCCGCCGACCGCGGCTGGGACCCGGGCGTGTACCACCCCGATCCGGACCGCGCAGGCAGGACCTACTCGTCGGCGGGGGGCTTTCTCGACGGCGCGGCCGGGTTCGACGCGACGTTCTTCGGCATCTCCCCGCGTGAGGCGGCCTCGATGGAACCGCAGCAGCGGATGCTGCTGGAGCTCGCCTGGGAGGCGTTCGAACGCGCCGGCCTCGATCCCGGGTCCCTGCGGGGCAGCATGACCGGTACGTTCGTCTCGGCAACGGCCCAGCAGTACGGCGCGGGGGCGTCGGCGGACTCCGACGGGTACCAGCTCACCGGAACGATCCCCAGCGTGCTGTCGGGTCGCCTCGCCTACATGTTCGACTTCGGTGGGCCGTCCGTGACGGTGGACACGGCCTGTTCGTCGTCCCTGGTCGCGCTCCACATGGCGTGCCAGTCGCTGTGCTCGGGAGAGAGCACCCTGGCCCTCGCCGGCGGCGCCACGGTGCTGACCAGCCCGGACGTTCTTGTCTCACTGAGCAGACACCGCGTCATGGCACCGGACGGGCGCTGCAAGGCGTTCGCCGAGTCCGCGGACGGCATGGGCATCGCCGAAGGCGCCGGTCTCCTGGTGCTGGAGAGGCTGTCGGACGCCGTCCGGCACGGCCACCGGGTGCTGGCGGTCGTCCGCGGGTCCGCGGTGAACTCCGACGGTGCCTCCAACGGGCTGACCGCACCGAGCGGTCCGGCGCAGCAGCGGGTCATCCGGCAGGCCCTCGCCAACGGCGGGCTGTCGGCGTCCGACGTCGACGCCGTCGAGGCACACGGAACCGGCACGGCACTGGGCGATCCGATCGAAGCGCATGCGCTGCTGGCCACCTACGGCCAGGACCGGGGCGGCAACCCGCCGCTGCTGGTCGGCTCGGTCAAGTCCAACATCGGACACACCCAGGTCGCCGCGGGTGTCGCGGGTGTCATCAAGATGGTGATGGCGCTGCGCCACGGCCAGTTGCCGAAGACGCTGCACGTCACCGAGCCGTCCTCCCGTATCGACTGGGACTCGGGCGCGGTCAGCCTGCTGACCGAGTCGGCACCGTGGCCCGACCTCGGCCGTCCGAGGCGGTGCGGGGTGTCGGCGTTCGGGATGAGCGGGACCAACGCGCACGTCGTCCTGGAGCAGGCCCCGACACCCGCCGCCGACCGGCCCTCGCTCGCGGGTCCGGTCCCGGACGGGCCGGCAGCATGGCCGGTGACGGCCAAAACGGCCGGAGCGCTGCGCGCCCAGGCCGAGAAGCTGCTCGCCCACCTGGACGACCACCCTGGGCTCCGGCCCATGGACGTCGGGTACTCGCTGGCGACGACCCGCGCCGCGCTCGAGCACCGGGCGGTGCTGGTCGGCGACGACCGCGCGGCGCTGCGCGAGAGCCTGGCGGCCCTGGCCGAGGGCACCTCGCATCCCGCCGTACTGCGGGCAACAGCGCCCGGGCGGGGCCCAGTGGTCTTCGTCTTCCCGGGGCAGGACGCGTCGTGGAGCGGGATGGCCGCCGGGCTGCTCGACGTCTCGCCTGTCTTCGCCGCCCGCGTCGGCGAGTGCGAGGCGGCTCTGGCCCCGTACCTCGACTGGTCGCTCACCGGCGTGATGCGCGGCGAGCCCGGCGCTCCCCCGATCGAGGGGCGGCCCGATGTGCTGCAGCCCGTGCTGTGGGCGATCATGGTCTCGCTCGCCGCCCTCTGGCGCTCGTTCGGTGTCGAGCCGGCCGCCGTGATCGGTCACTCCCAGGGCGAGGTCGCCGCCGCCTGCGTGAGTGGCGGATTGTCGCTGGACGACGGTGCTCGCGTGGTGGCGCTGCGCAGCCGGCTCATCCGCGAACGCTTGTCCGGGAGTGGCGCGATGATGTCGGTGATGGCGTCGCCGGAGCACATACGGGCGCTGCTGGACGGGGTGTCCGGCGCGGTGTCGATCGCGGCGGTCAACGGACCCGAGACGGTGACGGTCTCCGGTGATCCGGCTGCCCTCGACGAGGTCGAGCGCGGCCTGTCCGCAGCCGGGATCATGCGCTGGAGGCTGGCCGGCGTGGACTTCGCCGCCCACTCGGCGCACACCGACGAGATCGAGCCCGAGTTGCTCGAGATGCTGGCTCCGGTGCGGCCCCGCCCGTCGGAGGTGCCGTTCTACTCCACGGTGACCGGGGGCCGCCTGGACACGGAGGAGCTTGACGCCCGGTACTGGTGCCGGAACCTGCGGCAGACCGTGTCCTTCGCCGAGACGATGACGGGCCTCGTGCGCGAGGGATACGGTTTCATGATCGAGGTCAGCCCGCATCCGGTGCTCGCGGTCGGCACCAGCGAGATCATCGAGCGCGCGGGCAGCCCCGCGGTCACCCTGGGCACCCTGCGGCGGGACGACGACGGATGGGACCGTGTCCTGCGCTCGCTCGGGGAGGCGTACGCCCACGGCGTTCCCGTCGACTGGAGCACGGTGCTCTCCGGCGGCCGTACGGTGGACTTGCCCACCTACGCCTTCCAGCACGAGTCCTACTGGACAGCCCCGCCCGCCTCGACGCCCCGCACGACGGACTCCACCGACGACCCGCTGTGGGACGCCGTGGGCCGGGGGGACGCCGCCGAGGTCGCCACGCTGATCGGCCTCGAAGCCCAATCCAAGGAAGCGCTCGACTCGGTGCTCCCGGCGCTGTCGGCGTGGCGCAGGCGGCAGGACGAGCACTCACTGATCAGCACGTGGCGCTACCGGACCGTGTGGACACCCCTGCGTGTCCCCGCCGACCCGTCACTGACCGGTACATGGCTGGTGGTGACCACGGACGGTGTCGACGATGCGGATGTGCTGGCCGCACTGACCGCACACGGCGCCCAGGTGCGCCGTGTGGTCCTCGACGGGACCTGCACCGATCCTGAGTTGCTGGCGGCACGGCTCGGCGACGTCGACCGCGCGGCCGGAGTGCTGTCGCTGCTCGCGGCGGCCGAGGAGCCGGACGGGGGCGAGCCCGCACTGCCCGCCGGTCTGGCGCTGACCGTGTCACTGGTCCAGGCGCTGCTGAGGTCCGGTGCCGAAGTCCCGCTGTGGACGGTGACCCGAGGCGCGGTCCCGACGGGCCCGGCCGACCCGGTGCGCCACCCGCGGCAGGCGATGGTCCTCGGGCTCGGACGGACCGCGGCGCTTGAGGCACCATCGCTGCGGGGCGGGCTGGCCGACCTCCCCGAGCGGCTCGACCCCGAGGCCGCCGGGCGATTCGCTTCGCTCCTCTCGGGGGGCTTGAGGGAGGACCAGGCGGCCGTGCGATCCTCGGGCGTGCTCGTCCGGCGACTGGTGAGCGCACCGGCACGAGCCGACTCGCCCGGCACCTGGACGCCCAGCGGCACGACGCTGGTGACGGGCGGCACCGGGGCGCTGGGCAGCAGGGTCGCCCGGTGGCTGGCCCGGCAGGGAGCCGAGCACCTGGTGCTGTTGAGCCGGCGTGGCCCGGCGGCACCGGGCGCGGCCGAGCTGACGGCGGAGCTCAGTGCCAACGGGGCGACCGTCGACGTGGTGCGGTGCGATCTGACCGACAGGGATGCCGTGGCCGCGGTACTCGACCGGCTCTCGGCGAACGGCAGTCCGGTGCGCGCGGTGGTGCACCTGGCGGGGACGCGCGCCCTCGGGCCGCTGGGCACGGAGCGCCTCGACCATTTCGCCGATGCGGTGCATGCGAAGGTGGCGGGCGCCGCCCACCTCGACGAGCTGCTCGACGCCACCGGCCTGGACGCCTTCGTGCTGGTCTCGTCGGTGGCCGGTGTCTGGGGTGTAGGCGACCACGCGGCACAGGCGGCGGCCAATGCGTATCTGGAGGCGCTGGCGTCACAGCGTCGTGCCCGCGGCGCCTGCGCGACGGCGATCTCCTGGGGCCCCTGGGAGGAGGCACGCAGTCAGATGAGCGAACAGGACGGTGAGCAACTCGTCCGCGGCGGGGTGTCCTTCCTCGACGGCGACCTGGCCCTGGCCGGGCTCGCCCAAGCACTGCACGAGGAGGAGACCGCGCTGACGGTCGTCGACATCGACTGGGAGCGTTACCTCCCTGTCGTCACCGCGGCCGGTCCCAGTCCGCTCTTCAGCGAGCTACCGGAGGCACGGCGCCTCGACGAGCCCGCACCCACGAGCGACGACGGCGGGTTCACGGTGCGGTTGCGGAAGCTTCCCCCCGCGGAGCAGCGACGACTGCTCGTGGACCTGGTGCGGCGCGAGGCCGCGGCGGCGCTCGGCCACTCCTGTGGCGAGGCGGTCGACGAGCACGCGGCGTTCCGCGACAACGGCATGGACTCGCTCGCCGCGGTCGATCTGCGCAACCGCCTTGCCTCAGCGATGGGCACGGCGCTGCCCAGCACCGTCGTGCTCACTCACCCCACCCCGGCCGAACTGGCCGGCCATCTCATCGACCACCTCGCCTCACCGCCGACGGAGGACGGCGGCACCGGCGGCGCCTCACCGGCCGACCTGGTCGCACGCCTCCACCGCGACGCCGTGCAGACCGGCCGCATGGACGACGCCGAGACCCTGCTCTTCGACCTCGCCGCCCTCCGGCCCAAGAGCACGGGGCCCGTCCCGCCCACCGTGGACCGGCTCACCGCGGCCACCTCAGGCACCCGCCTGATCTGCGTGGCCCCCGTCGTACCCCTGACCGGGCCCGACACCTACTTCGCACTCTCCCAGGCGCTGCCCGAGGACTGGACCGTGTCCTGCCTGACGCCTCCCGGCTTCGGCAGCGACGAGATACTGCCCGCCACCCGGGAGGCGCTCGTCGAGGGACTGGCCCAGGCCGTGGACGCCCGGAGCGGCGACAACAACGGCGAGCCGGTGATCCTCCTGGGCACTTCATCCGGCGGCATCCTTGCTTACGAGACCGCCCGCCACCTCGCCGACCACGGCACGCCCGTGCAGGCCGTCGTCCTGCTGGACACCTACATCCTGGAAACCCCCACCGCCCGCGCGCTCCGTCCCCACCTGTGGCACGGCCTGTACGAGCGCGAGCACGTCGTCGGCAGCTACACCGCTACGGACCTGTCCGCCTACGCCTGGACGGAACGGCTCCTCCGCACCTGGACCCCAGCCCCCGCGCCCTTCCCGACCCTGCTCCTCCGCGCCTCGGAACCCCTCCCCGTCCCGCACGGGACCGACACGGGGCGGGACGACTGGCAGACAGCCCTTCCCCACATCACCACCACCCTGACCGTCTCGGGCAACCACTTCACCCTCATCAACCAGCACGCCGCTACCACTGCCGCCCACATCGCCGACTGGCTCACCGGGCAGGGAGGGGTATGACAACAGCTGTGTCGCGTTTCGGTGGTGGACGCCGTCCGCAGATCCCGCCCTCGGCCGCGGCGCCGGCTTCTGGGCCGCCCGCTGATCCAGTAGCACACCGGAGCCACGCGCAGACAGATCACGGTGCTCCCGGGGCCTCCCGCCCGTGTGCGACCCGCGTACGGTCCGGGCAGCCGGGTGCCGGTTAGCCTGACCGCATGCGTGTCACCAGGGAGCTGCCGTCGCTCGCCGCCGGCGAGGTCGACGTGCCCTTCGTGATCAAGGGGTACGAGGAGGTCGTCGCCGACGACACGGCCTGGAACGAACACTCGCACCCGTGGCACGAACTCCTCTGGAACGAGCAGGGCGCGTCCACGGTCGTGGTGGGTTCCCAGGTGTGGTGCGTCACACCGACCCTGGGACTGTGGATGCCGGCGGGGCAGACGCACTCCGCCTCCGCGGTCGCGGGCACCTCGTACCGGGCACACTTCTTCCGGTACGGCACGGTCTCGGCGCTGCCCGACGTGCCGGTCGCCGTGGACATCACCCCGCTGCTCCGGCTCCTGCTGGAGCGGCTCGAGGAGAAGGACCTGCCGTCGCGCTCCCGGGCGGTGACCGAGACCATGGTTCTCGACGTGCTGCGGCCGTCGGCCCGCGCGCTGCTGGTGCAGTTGCCCACGTCCGCGTTGCTCCGGCCGATCGTGGACGCGGTACGGGCCGATCCGGCCCACCAGCGGACGCTGACCGGCTGGGCCTCCTCCCTCGGGTGCAGCGCCCGCACACTGACCCGGGCGTTCCAGACCGAGACGGGCACGAGTTTCGCCCGGTGGGTCGCCGCGGTACGGGCCCAGCACGCCGTGCACCTCCTCTCCCGCGGATTCGAGGTCGACGTGGTGGCCGACGCGGTCGGCTACCGCTCGGCGAGCGCCTTCGGGGCGGCCTTCCGGCGGACGACGGGTGCGACTCCGGGCAGGTTCCGGGCGCGCTGACACAACGGGGCGCAGGCCGTCCCGGGAGTCGCAGCGGGGGCGAAGGCCGTCCGGGGAGCGGGGTGGAGGCTGTCCCGGGCGGCGGCCGTCCCGTGGCGATCCCGTCCCCGCCGGATGTCCCGATCGCTACAAGGGCTGTCGAAAAGGCTCGATTGATGTGCGCACATCGACTCCATACCCTGTGCAGGCAAGGCTTACCTAACTTGCCGTGCCACTCTGGATCGAAAGTGACGAGACGCGTCGATGAGAACTCCACGCCTTCCTGCGCTCGCCCTCGCGGCGGCCCTCCTGTCCGTCCTCACCGCCTGCGGCGGCCAGGACGGTGACCAGGACGACAGCAGCGCCACCGGCGCCGGTGCCGGCGCCGAGGGCTCCGGCCAGTTCCCCGTGACGATCAAGCACGCGCTCGGGACCACCGAGATCCCCTCGAAGCCCACGCGCGTCGCCACCGTCAACTGGGCCAACGAGGAAGTGCCGCTCGCCCTCGGCGTCGTCCCCGTCGGCATGGCCAAGGCCACCTTCGGTGACGACGACGGGGACGGCGTGCTGCCCTGGACCGAGAAGCGGCTGGGGGAGCTCGGCGCGAAGACCCCGGTCCTGTTCGACGAGACCGACGGCATCGACTTCGAGGCCGTCGCCGACACCCGGCCCGACGTCATCCTCGCCGCGTACTCCGGACTGACCGAGCAGGACTACGAGACCCTCAGCCAGATCGCCCCCGTGGTGGCCTACCCGGAAGCGGCCTGGGCGACCCCGTGGCGCGACATCATCCGCCAGAACAGCAAGGCCATCGGACTCGCCGACGAGGGCGACAAGCTCATCGGCGACCTCGAGGGGAAGATCAGCGAGACCGCCGCCAAGTACCCCCAGCTCAAGGGCAAGACGGCGATGTTCATGACGCACGTGTCCTCCAAGGACGTCAGCCAGGTCGGCTTCTACACGACCCACGACACCCGCACCCAGTTCTTCACCGACCTCGGCATGGAGATCCCCGCCAGCGTCTCCGGGCCGTCGAAGTCGACGAAGAAGTTCGTCCTCACCAAGAGCGCCGAGCGCATCGACGACTTCAACGACGTCGACATCATCACCGGCTACGGCGACGACACGGGCGAGCTCCTCAAGGCCCTCGAGGACGACCCGCTCACCTCGAAGCTGGCCGCCGTGAAGCGGGGCTCCCTCTACCTGCTGCCCGGCAGCACCCCGCTGGCCACCGCCGCCAACCCCACCCCGCTGTCGATCCCGTACGTCCTGGACGACTACCTGAAGGCGCTCGCCGCGGCCGCGGACAAGGTCAAGTGACCGTCACCGCCACCCCGACCGCGCCGGACGCCGTCCTGGTACGGCGTCCGGCGCGCGTCCGCGTCCTCTGGCTCCTCGTGGTGGCCGCCGTCCTGATCGCCGTCATCGTGGCCTCCTTCGCCCTCGGCTCCCGTGCCGTGGCCTGGTCCGACGTGTGGGCGGCGCTCGGCGGAGCGGAGTCCACCCTCGAGGAGGCGGCCGTCGCCAAACGCGTACCGCGCACCCTCCTCGCCGTCGTCGTGGGCGCCGCCCTCGGACTCTCCGGCGCGGTCATGCAGGGAGTGACCCGCAACCCGCTGGCCGACCCCGGCATCCTCGGCGTCAACATGGGAGCCTCCCTGGCCGTGGTCACCGCCATCGCCTACCTCGGCCTCGCGTCGGCGTCCGGTTACATCTGGGTGGCGATGCTCGGTGCGGCACTGACCGCCGGCTTCGTGTACGCCATCGGTTCGCTGGGCCGCGGCGGCGCCACCCCGTTGAAGCTGGCCCTCGCCGGCGCCGCCATCACGGCCGCGCTCACCTCGCTGGTCAGCGCCGTCGTACTGCCCCGCAACGACATCTCCGACACCTTCCGGCTGTGGCAGATCGGCGGTGTCGGAGGCGCCTCCTACGACCAGCTCGGCAGCGTCCTGCCCTTCCTCGGCGCCGGGTTCGCGCTCTGCCTGGCCTCCGCCCGGGCCCTCAACTCACTGGCACTGGGCGACGACCTGGCCGCCGGACTCGGTGAACGGGTGGCCCTCGTCCGGGCCGGCGCGGCGCTCGGCGCGGTCGTGCTGTGCGGCGCGTCCACCGCCGTCGCCGGGCCGATCCTCTTCGTCGGTCTCGTCGTACCGCACGCCTGCCGGCTCCTGGTGGGCGTGGACCACCGCTGGCTGCTGCCGTTCTCCGCGCTGGGCGGCGCGATCCTGCTGACCGCCGCCGACGTGGTGGGCCGGGTCGTGGCCCGGCCGGCCGAGATCGACGTGGGGATCCTGACCGGGATCATCGGCGCCCCGTTCTTCATCCACATCGTCCGACGCCAAAAGGTCAGGTCCCTGTGAGCGCACCAGCCGTCCGCGCCCCGTCCACGTCGGCGGCCGTCACCCGTGCCCGGGTCCGCGGCGCGTACCGGCGACGGCTGCTCGTCCTGACGCTGCTGCTCCTCGTCGTCGCCGCGTTCGTCACGACCCTCATGGCCGGCCACACCTTCTACCCGGCCGGCGACGTGCTGCGCGTGGTCATGGGCGAGCAGGTGCCGGGCGCGTCCTTCACCGTGGGCAGGCTGCGGCTGCCGCGGGCGGTACTGGCGCTGACCGCCGGATTCAGCTTCGGCATGGCCGGTGTCACCTTCCAGACGATGCTCCGCAACCCCCTCGCCAGCCCCGACGTCATCGGCATCAGCGCGGGAGCGAGCGCGTCGGCGGCCCTCGCCATCGTGACCTTCTCGATGAGCGGGACCGGGGTGTCGGTCGTGGCGATAGCCGCCGCGCTCGGGGTGGCGCTGCTCATGTACACCCTCGCGTTCCGCGACGG
Source organism: Streptomyces sp. WG5 (assembly GCF_049974565.1). Taxonomy (NCBI): domain Bacteria; kingdom Bacillati; phylum Actinomycetota; class Actinomycetes; order Kitasatosporales; family Streptomycetaceae; genus Streptomyces; species Streptomyces sp. WG5. The sequence goes on from NZ_JBNGGC010000006.1 coordinate 40,632, forward strand.
GGTCGCCGGCACCCGGCTCATCCTGATCGGCATCGGTGTCGCCGCGATGCTCGACAGCGTGACCTCCTACGTCCTGTCGCAGGCCGGTGAGTGGGACCTCCAGGAGGCGATGCGCTGGCTCACGGGAAGTCTCAACGGCACCACGTGGGAGGAGACCGTGCCCGCCGTCCTCGCCGTGCTCGTGCTCGGCCCCGTGCTGCTGTCCCGCGCCCGTGATCTGAGCGCGCTGAGCCTGGGCGACGACACGGCCTCCGCCCTCGGTGTCCGCGTCGAACGCACCCGTGTGACGGTGATCGTCGCGGCCGTCGGGCTGATCGCGTTCGCGACGGCGGCCGCCGGACCGATCGCCTTCGTCGCGTTCCTGTCCGGGCCGATCGCCGCCCGGCTGACGGGGACCGGCGGGTCCCTGCTGGTGCCCGCGGGACTGGTCGGCTCCCTCCTCGTCCTGGTCGCCGACTTCACCGGCCAGTACGCCTTCGACACCCGCTACCCCGTGGGCATCGTCACCGGTGTCCTCGGCGCGCCCTACCTCGTCTACCTGATCGTCCGCACCAACCGGGCCGGAGGCTCACTGTGACCGCGTCCCACACCCTCGCCACCGAGGACCTCACGCTCGGCTACGGCGACCGTGCCGTCATCGAGGGCCTGGACCTGACCCTCGCGGCCGGGCGGATCACGGTGATCGTCGGCGCCAACGCCTGCGGCAAGTCGACGCTGCTGCGCGCGATGTCCCGGCTGCTCGTCCCGCGCGTCGGCCGGGTCGTCCTGGACGGCAAGGAGGTCCACCGCACCCCCGCCAAGGAACTCGCCCGCACCCTGGGCCTGTTGCCCCAGTCGCCGGTCACCCCCGAGGGCATCACGGTGCTGGACCTGGTCGGCCGGGGCCGCCACCCCCACCAGCGCGCCTTCTCCCGCTGGACGGCGAAGGACGACGCGGCGGTCGCCGCCGCGCTGGAGGCCACCCACACGACCGATCTGATGGACCGGGCCGTCGACGAACTCTCCGGCGGCCAGCGCCAGCGCGTGTGGATCGCGATGGCGCTGGCCCAGCAGACCGACCTGCTGCTCCTCGACGAGCCCACCACGTTCCTCGACATCAGCCACCAGATCGAGGTCCTCGACCTGCTGACCGACCTGAACCGGACCCGCGGCACCACGATCGTCATGGTCCTGCACGACCTCAACCTGGCCGCGCGCTACGCGGACCGGCTCATCGCCCTGGCGTCCGGACGACTGCACGCCGCCGGCACGACCGGGGACGTGATGACCGAGGACACGGTCCGGGCCGTGTACGGCATGGAGAGCCGCGTCATCGAGGACCCGGTCTCCGGCAGACCCCTCGTGCTGCCCATCGGCCGCCACCACTCGACGGCGGCGGGTGCCGGGGCCGCGGCCGGAACTCCCTCGACCGCGGACAGCACGAGCTGACCACGCGTGGTGGCACCCCGGCCCGGGGCGTCACCACGCGCACGCGGATCATGGACGGGACGAGGGCGCCCCCGGCGCCCGTCCGCCGCCCGGCGCGTCCCACCACCGATCACGCCCGGAAAACCCGACCGGCACGTCCGGCCCCAGGAACACGGAGTACGTCCATGCGCTCGTCCCACCCGCAACCACCGCCCGAGGTGTCCGCGTCGCCGCGGCACGCGAGCGGCGTGCGCCCGGCTGCCGGACCGGCCGGGAGCCGCTGAGCCATGACCCCGAAGCTTGCCGCGCTGCTGCCCGACCTCGCGCCCTGGCGCTCCTCCCGCGACTTCCGCCTCCTGTGGTCGCAGGGCCTGGTCACCTACCTCGGCAGCGTGATGGCGCTGATCGCGCTGCCACTGCAGATCAAGGACCTGACCGGCTCCCCGCTGGCGGTGGGCGTGATGGGCGCCGTCGAACTGGTACCGCTGGTCGTCTTCGGCCTGTACGGCGGCGCACTCGCGGACGCGGTGGACCGGCGCAAGGTCATCGTGCTGACCGAGGCGGGACTGGGACTCCTGGCGGTCGTCCTGCTGCTGAACGCGATGCTGCCGCAGCCCGCGCTGTGGCCGCTGTACGTGGTGGCCGCCGGAGTGGCGGCACTGGCCGGACTCCAACGGCCGGCCCTGGACTCGCTCCTGGCCCGGATCGTCCCGCACGACCAGCTCGCCGCGGCGGCCGCGCTGAACGCCCTGCGCTGGCAGGCCGGCGCGATCGCCGGGCCCGCGGCGGCGGGCCTCGTCGTGGCGTACGCGGGCAACGTCCCCGCGTACGCCACCACCGTGGTCTGCTTCTGCGTCTCCATCCTGATGTGCCGCAGGCTCTCGCCGGTGCCGCCCGCCGAGCAGGCGGCCAAGCCGTCGTGGCGCGGCATCGTGGAAGGGGCCCGGTACGCCTGGTCCAGGCCGGTGCTGCTGGGCACGTACGCGATCGACCTGGCGGCGATGTTCTTCGCCTTCCCGAACACCATCTTCCCCTTCCTCGCCGACGAGCTCGACGCCGACTGGTCGCTGGGCCTGATGTACTCGGCGGGAGCCGTCGGGTCGCTGGTGGTCAGCCTGACCAGCGGCTGGGCGTCCCGCACACAACGGCACGGCCTGCTGGTGGTGTTCGGCGCCGCCGGCTGGGGACTGGCCATGGCAGCGGCAGGCTGGACGTCGCAGGTCTGGCTGGTCCTGGTGTGCCTGGCCCTGGCAGGAGCCGGTGACATGGTCAGCGGGCTGGGCCGCTCCACCATCTGGAACCAGACCATTCCCGACCGGCTGCGCGGCCGGCTGGCCGGCATCGAGGTCCTGTCCTACAGCGTCGGCCCGCAGCTCGGCCAGGTCCGCGCCGGGGCGATGGCCGGCTGGACCGGCGCCCGCCCGGCGATCTGGACCGGCGGGCTCGCCTGTGTCGCCGCGGTGGGCCTGCTCACCGCCGCACTGCCCAAGCTGATCAGCTACGACGCCCGAACCGACGAGGACGCCGCCCGCCGCCGTGCCGACGAGGGCGTCCCAGGCCGCACGCCGGACCCGGCCGGCCCCGGCCCCCAGGACGCGGGGCCGACCGTTCCCACCGCCGTTCACGAAGAGCCTCTGCGCGAAGAGCCCCGGAGCCCCTGACCACGTCGGGCACGGACATGGTCCCCCCGACGCCCCGTCCCCGGCCGTCCCGTCGCCCCGACACCCCGCCCCGTCGTGCCGGCGCGTCGGCGACGTCTCCGTCGCCGACCCGGAGCCGTGGCCGGCCGCCGATCAGGACGGAACAGCACCGTGCGGGACGGAACAGCACCGGGCGGGACGGAACAGCACCGGGTGGGACGGAACGGCACCGGGCGGGGGGCCCGGTGCCGCGGCCGGCGTGTACGGCGCTTTTCGCCCGCGGGGTGCGCTCGTCAGTCGTCGAGGGCGTCCAGGACGTCGGCGAGGTCGACGAACTTGAAGCCCGTGGCTTCCCTGTCGCCGTCCTCGGGAGCCATGTGGCCGTCCTGGACGACGAGCAGGCCGTTCGGGTACGTGGCGCCCAGCGGCTCGGCGAGCACGTCCGCGCCGTCGCACTCCTCGGAGCCGTCCAGCGCCTCGGACGCGGCGGTCACCCGGAAGCCGCCCTCGTGCTCGTAGTCGTCGGACCGCTCCCGGTCGTAGGCGACGAAGGTGTCGTCGCCCTGGCTGGAGGCGAGCAGGTAACCGTCACCCTCGTCCTGCTTGAGCAGGGTCAGGCCCTCGACGTCCGCGGAGACGTGCTCGCCTCCGAAGCCGGGGTCCTCGCCCGGCAGGCACTCGTCGGACGCTTCGTCGTACGTGGCGGGGACACCGTACTCGCGGACCTTGTCCTGCAGCACGGGCCTGCCGGTCAGGTCGGCCCGCAGGCGCCAGATGCCGACGTCCTCCTGCCCGGCGAAGAGCGTGCCCGTCTCGGGGTCGACGGCCATCCCCTCGACCTGCGGTCCTTCACCGGGCTCGCCGCAGGGGGACCACCGGGTGCGGTCGGGCATCGTGAAGGTGTCCGGCAGGTCCAGGGTGCGGACCTGGCGGTAGGAGACCCTGCCGCCGGGGGTCGCGGTCAGCTCCAGCAACGCGATCCGGGTGGTCGCGTTCTGACTGACCAGCGCGTAGGACCTGCCCGTCGCCGCGTCGGTGTAGGTGGCCAGGCCGTACGCGGTGCTCTCCTCGTCGACCTCCTCCTGGGAGCCGGAGAAGATCCACGGTGCGGAGGGGTCCGTGACGTCGGTGAGCGGGGCGCCGGGCCCGTCCCCGTCGATGCGGTAGACACGCAGCTTGTCGCTGCCGCGGTCGCTGGTGACGGCCAGGTCCGCGGAGCCGGAGCCCAGTTTCATACCGTGGACGAGGTCGACGTTGTTGAAGCGGCCCGGAGCGTTGCCGGGAGCCGGTGCCTCGGGCGCGGGGACGGACTGCACCTCCCGGGCGTCGAGGTCGTAGACCCGCAGGCCGCCCTCCTTGGCGGTGGCGACGACGAGGCTGGCGTCAGGGTCGGCCGGGTTGCGCCAGATCGCCGGGTCGTCCGCGTTGGCGTTGCCCCCCTCGTCGTCGTCGAACATCGCGGCGGTCTCGGCCCGGGGGACGACCGCGGGCGGTTCGTCGGACGCTGCCGCTCCCGAGGGCACAGCCGCCATCGCGGCGGCGATCGCCAGGGTCGCGGCCACTGCGACAGCACCGGAACGACTTCTTCTGAACGCGTGCACGAACAGCCTCCTTGTCGAGGAGCAGGGCGTGTCCGGCGCGCATTCGCCGGCTGGGCCGCCGCCGCTTCCGTCGGTGTGACGAAATGACATGGTCACGAAAGCAGGCGGAGAGCGGGCGTCACGCCGGCTGCGCGCGCACGGCAGGAGGATGGCCACAGGGTAAATGGTTGAAAACCGAAGATTGTGGCTCCGTATCGGACTCAACGGCAGGGCTCGGCAGCCGCACCTGCGTCACGGTCGGGTTCCGGCCCCGCCGGGCAGCGGACGGACAGCGGTCGGTCCACGCTCGGACACGCCCTCGCCCTCTGGCGAAGCGCCCTGTCGTGCCGGAGGCGGGGGAGGGGCGGCGAAGGGCGGTCGATAGCCTGCGGGAGCGAACGGAGCAGGGTCCGCACTCCCCGGATTCCCTCCGGGACGCGGTCCTGAGTGCCCGCCCGCCGGGCCCACGTCCGTAGACAGCGAGGTGAGAGGCCCCCATGTTCACCACCCGTCCCACCCTCCAGGGCACCTTCGGCATGGTGGCGTCCACCCACTGGCTGGCCTCGCAGTCGGCCATGGCGGTGCTGGAGGACGGGGGCAACGCCTACGACGCCGCCGTGGCCGGTGCCTTCGTGCTGCACGTCGTCGAGCCGCACCTCAACGGGCCCGCCGGTGAGGTGCCCATCCTGCTCGCCCCGGCCGGCGGCGAGGTGCGGGTGCTGTGCGGACAGGGGGTGGCACCCGCCGGGGCGACGGTCGCGCACTACAAGGGCCTCGGCCTGGACCTCGTCCCCGGCACCGGACCGCTCGCCGCCGCCGTCCCCGGTGCCTTCGACGCGTGGCTGCTCCTGCTGCGCGACCACGGCACCAAGCCGCTGGCCGACGTGCTGAAGTACGCCATCGGCTACGCCGAGCACGGGCACCCGCCCGTGGAGCGCATGACGCAGACCGTCGAGACCGTGCGGGAGTTGTTCGCGACGGAGTGGACGACCTCGGCCGAGGTCTACCTCCCGGACGGCCGTCCGCCGCGCCCCGGCGAGCTCTTCCGCAACCCCGCCCTCGCCGCCACCTGGAAACGGCTGCTCGCCGAGGCCGCCGGGGCGGGGGGCCGGGAGGCGGAGATCGACGCGGCGCGGGAGGTCTGGCGCACCGGGTTCGTCGCCGAGGCCCTCGTACGGCAGGCCGGGCGGCCCACCATGGACACCAGCGGCGAGCGCCACACCGGCACGCTGACCGCCGCCGACCTCGCCGGCTGGTCCGCGGCCTACGAGGCCCCGGCGACGTACGACTGGAACGGCTGGACCCTGTGCAAGGCCGGCCCGTGGAGCCAGGGACCCGTCCTGCTCCAGCAGCTGGCGCTGCTCCCGCCCGAGCTGCCCCGCTACGGCTCCGCCGACTACGTCCACCTGCTGGTCGAGGGGTGCAAGCTCGCCATGGCCGACCGGGAGGCCTGGTACGGGGACGCGGACGGCGCGGACGCGGTGCCGCTCGGCGACCTGCTGTCGCCCCGGTACAACGAGTCACGCCGCAAGCTCGTCGGTGACACGGCCTCCTTCGAGCTGCGGCCCGGCAGCCCGGGCGGGCGCACCCCGCGGCTCAGCGCCCACGCGCGCGTGGCGGCCGTCGAGGGAGAGGGCCTCGACGCCCTGGGGGTCGGCGAGCCGACGGTCGCCAAGAGCCCGACGTCCCCGGTACCGGGCGAACCGGACGTCGCCGGCGACGGGGGCACCCGCGGCGACACCTGCCACCTCGACATCGTGGACCGCTGGGGCAACATGGTCTCGGCCACGCCCAGCGGCGGCTGGCTCCAGTCCAATCCCGTCGTGCCCGAACTGGGTTTCCCGCTCGGCACCCGGCTCCAGATGACCTGGCTGGAGGAGGGCCTGCCCAACTCGCTCACCCCCGGCCGCCGGCCCCGCACCACGCTCACGCCCTCCATGGCCCTGCGCGACGGGGTTCCCGTCATGGCGTTCGGCACGCCCGGCGGCGACCAGCAGGACCAGTGGCAGCTGCACTTCTTCCTCGCGGTTGCGCTGCGTGCGCACGTGCGCGGCGGCCTCGACCTCCAGGGCGCGATCGACGCCCCGAACTGGCACAACGACAGCTTCCCCGGCTCCTTCTTCCCGCGCGGCATGCGGGCGGGCAGCGTGACCGTGGAGTCCCGGATGCCGGCGGAGGTCGTCGAGGAGCTGCGCCGCCGCGGACACGACGTGACGGTCGGCGACGCCTGGTCGGAGGGGCGGCTGTGCGCCGTCGCGCGGAACCCGGAGACGGGCGTGCTGTCGGCGGCGGCGAACCCGCGCGGAATGCAGGGGTACGCGGTCGGCCGCTGACACCCGGACCCCGTGTGCGTGGACTCACGACCACGTGATCGCGGACCCCCGAACCTCGTGTTCGTACCGATTCCACCCGTAGTACACCACCCGGGTGGGGATTGTCAGTGGGGCGTGCTCTCATGGAGTCATGATCGAGAACAACGAAACCATCGACGAGTTTCTCGCCCGGCACGCCGACGAGGTGGAGGACGCCGTCCGCAAGGCGGCAGCCCTGGAGATCATGCCGCGCTGGCGCCGGCTCGCGGCACACGAGGTCGACGAGAAGGCCGGCCCGCACGACCTGGTGACGGACGCCGACCGCAAGGCCGAGCTGTACCTCACCGAGGCCCTGGCCGCCCTGCTGCCCGGCTCGGTCGTGGTCGGCGAGGAGGCGGTGCACGACAATCCCGCCTCGTACGAGGCGATACGCGGCGAGGCGCCGGTGTGGATCGTCGACCCCGTCGACGGGACGCGGCAGTTCGTGCACGGTGACCCGGGCTTCTGCACGCTGGTGGCGCTCGCCCACCACGGAGTCGTGCACGCCTCCTGGACCTACGCCCCCGCCGACGACCGACTCGCCACGGCCGTACGCGGCCGGGGCGCCTTCCTGGACGGTGAGCGGCTCTACGCCGGCCCGCCCGAGCCCGGCCGCGACCTGCGGGTCGCCACGTCCCACCCGGACTACACGACCGACGAGCAGAAGCAGGCCCTGCTCGGCCTGCGCACCCCGGGCGTGGCACCTCGCCCCTGCGGCTCTGCGGGCCTGGAGTACCTGGCCGTGGCCCGCGGCGAGCTGGACGCCACGGCATTCAGCTGGGAAGCGGCGTGGGACCACGCGGCCGGTCTGCTCCTGGTGGAAGAGGCGGGCGGCACCCACCTCACCCGCACCGGCGAGCCCTTCCGCATCACGGGTGACAACGAGCTGCCGTTCACCGCGGCCCGCGACGCGGCCACGGCCCGCCGGGTGGTGGCACTGCTGGCGGGCGAGGCCTGACCGCCGGGGTCCTCTCCGGCACGGCAATTCCCGTGCCGCGGTGACCCGTTGCGTGATCGACTGTCGGTTCAGGCAGTCATCATCGGACACCGGAGTCACCTTGCCCATACATGTCACCGCCCTCACCGACCCCGACCGCACCCCGTCCAGCCATCGCCTCGCATGGCTGGCCTGCGGGGACGACGGCGACCCGCTCGGGTACGCGTTCCTGCGCCTGTTCACCAAGGAAGGCCAGGAACACCTGGCCGAGCTGCGGCTGAACGTGCACGCGGCGGAGCGGCGCGGGCGGGTCGGGACCCGGCTCCTGGACACGGCGGTGGCCGCCGCGCGGGAGGACGGCCGGCGGTCGGTGGTCGCGCAGGCCGACGCGGACACGCCCGGCGACCGCTTCCTCGCCGCGAGCGGCTTCCGCGTGGTGCTGGGACTGACCTACGCCCGGCTCGCCCTGGACGAGCCCGATGGCGGCCGGAGCGACGGGATACACGCGATCGCGGACCGGCCGCACCCCGGCTACCGCCTCGTGTCATGGCGCGGCACCGTCCCCGACGAGCTCGCGCAGACCTTCGCCGCGTCACGCCGCGCGCTGGACGACATGCCGATGGGGGAGACCGACTACGGCGTCGTGGTCTGGGACGTCGAACGGGTCGTGGCCGCCGCCAAGGCCGTCGCCGACCGCGGTGACCTGCTCACCACGGTGGCCGCCGTCGACGAGGCGGACGGCTCGATCGCCGGCTTCTCGGAGCTCGTCGTGCCGGGCGACGGCAAGGGCGACGGACTCCACTACGGCACCGGCGTACTGCCCGAGCACCGCGGCCACGGCCTCGGCCGCTGGATGAAGGCCGAGTCGATCCGCCTCGCCCGCACCCGGCACCCCGAACTCGCCGGCCTGGTCACCGACACGGCCGACGGCAACACACACATGCGGCGCATCAACGACGCCCTGGGATACGTGCCCACCCACAAGGCTCTGGAGTACCAGCTCGACCTGTGACGGCCGAAGCCGGTATCCGGTCACCACCGCCCGGGTGCCGGCCCGTCAGGCCGCCACCACCTCCTCGGCGAGGAACTTCTCCACGAACTCCCGCGCGCGACGGTCGAAATCGGCGTACTGCGCCTCACGCTCGGCGCCCGCGACCGCGTCGCCGACCAGCAGGTTGCCCTCGGCGTCCACGCGCTGCGGGCGCTCCTCCGCGTCGGTGAGCAGGCCGACGGTGGAGCGGGAGAAGCCGCAGTAGTAGGCGATGCCTTCGCTCAGGTTGGTCTCCAGGACGGACCGCATGCCCTCCACGACGGCGTCGTCGGCGGTGGCGCCGGCCAGACCCAGCCACAGGATGCGCTTGCCCGCGAGGCGGGGCTTGCTGCGGCCGTAGGCGAACCCGTAGTTCCACACGCGGTCGATCCACCCCTTGAGAACGGCGGGCACGCTCTGCCAGTACACCGGGAAGACGGCGACGACGACCTCGGCGGCGAGGATCCGCCGCATGTGGGCGCGCGTCTCGTCCGAGTACGGCTTCTCCCGGTCGCCCCAGTCCGGCTGGTCCGCCACGTTCATCCGCGGGTCGAACCCCTCGGCGTGCAGGTCGAGCAGGTCGACCCGGTACCCGGCGGCCTTGAGCCGGTCGGCGGTGCGACGGGCGGTGTGCGCGGTGAGGGAATCGGTGCGGTGGTGGGCGACGACCACGAGGGCCGTCCTGGCGTCGCTGCTGTGATGCGTCACGGTGTCTCCCGGCTGTTCTCGATCAGTTCGACGAGTCCAGTACAGCCGCGCTCAGGTAGATGATCCATGGGAGAAACTCTCGGAAACATAGGAGTTCGTCTACGATGTCTTCCGTGGATCCCCTGAGTTCGCTGCTGAGCGGCATCCGGGCCGAGGGCTCGGTCGTCAGTCACGCCGTACTGACGGCGCCCTGGACCATCCGCTTCGCCGACGGCGCGCCGCTCACCATGGTCAGCGTGCTGCGCGGCGGCGGCACCCTGCTGCTGCCCGACGGCACCGAGCGGGCCGTCGGCGTGGGCGACACGGCCATCGTGCGCGGTCCCGCACCGTTCTGCCTCGCGGACCGTCCCGGCACCGTCCACCGCCCGCACGCCGAGTACGAGATCGCCTGCTTCGCCCCGGAAGCCGAATGCACGGCCCAGGAACTCGGCGGCATCCGCTGGGGCACCGACCCGGACGGGGCGACCGCGCTGATCGTGGGTGCCTACCGCGCCTCCGGCCACCGCCACGAACGGCTCCTGCGCGCCCTGCCGCCGGTCCTGGTGATCAACGAGGACGTCGAGGTCTGCGCCTGGCTGGAGACGGCCGCCGCCGACGCCGCCCAGCACTCGGCCGGTTCCCAGGCGCTGATGGACCGGCTCCTCGACTGGGCTCTGGTCTGCACCCTGCGCAACTGGTTCGACCAGGCCGGCGCCGACGCGCCCAGCTGGTACCGCGGTCTCGCCGACCCGGTCCTCGCCCCCGCCCTCCAGGCCTTCCACGACCGGCCCGCCGCCCCCTGGACGGTGGCGTCGCTGGCCACGCGAGCCGGTGTCTCCCGGGCGCTGTTCGCCAAGCGCTTCACCCAGGTGATGGACCGGCCGCCCCTCGCCTACCTCACCGAATGCCGCATGGCCGACGCCGAGGCGCTGCTGGCCGACACCGACCTCGGCATCGCCGAGATCGCCAAGTCCGTCGGCTACGCCGACGCCTTCGGGTTCAGCGCCGCCTTCAAACGCCACAGAGGGCTGAGCCCCAGCGGGTTCCGGGCCGCCGCGGCGGCGTGAGCCCCGCCGCGGGCGGCGAGGCCACCCTCCCCGATGGCCCGGTGCGGCGCCCGGCGCGCGGTCCCGTCCACCAACGGCCGCGGGCTGTCGGATCCCGGGCATATCCTGATCCCCAGTGGCCATCGGCTGACGAAGGGGTCCGAAGGTGCCGTCGATGCTCGATGCGGTCGTGGTGGGAGCGGGGCCGAACGGGCTGACCGCTGCCGTGGAGCTGGCGCGCCGCGGCTTCTCGGTGGCCGTGTTCGAGGCCCGGGGCGCCGTGGGCGGCGGAGCCCGCACCGAGGAACTGACCCTGCCGGGCTTCCGGCACGACCCGTGCTCCGCGGCGCACCCGCTCGGCATCAACTCACCCGCCTTCCGCGACCTGCCCCTGGAGCGGTACGGACTTCAGTGGCTGCACGCCGCGCTGCCCATGGCACACCCCTTCCCGGACGGTTCGGCGGCCGTGCTCTCGCGGTCGGTCGGCGAGACCGCCGCCTCCTTCGGAGCGCGCGACGCCGGCGCCTACCGCAGACTCGTCGAGCGCTTCCTGCCCCACTGGGACACACTGGCCCGCGACTTCATGTCCCTGCCGCTCACCGCGCTGCCCCGCGACCCGGTCACCCTCGCCCGGTTCGGCCTGGTCGGCCTGCCCCCGTCGACGTGGCTGATGCGCCGGTTCCGCGACGACAGGGTCAAGACCCTCTTCGCCGGGCTCGTCGCGCACGTCATGGCCCCGCTCGGCGGCTTCGCGACCGGCGCCATAGGCATGGTCTTCGCCCTCGCCGCGCACGCCCGCGGCTGGCCCGTGGCCCGCGGCGGCTCCCAGGCCATCTCGGACGCCCTCGCCGCCTACCTGCGAGACCTCGGCGGCACCGTCCACACCGACTACGAGGTCAAGCGCCTCGACGACCTGCCGCCCGCCCGGGCCTACGTCTTCGACACCTCACCCACGGCCCTGGCCCGCATCGCCGGCCTCGGCAGCCACTACGCCGGCTACCGGTACGGGCCCGGCGTCTTCAAGATCGACTACGCGCTGGACGGCCCCGTCCCGTGGACCGCCGAGGAGCCCCGCACCGCCGGCACCGTGCAGATCGGCGCCGGCAGCGCGGAGATCGGCGCCGCACTGAACGCCGCCTCCCGCGAGGGCCGCGCCCCCGACGCGCCGTTCCTCATCACCACGCAGCCCAGCGTCGCCGACCCCACCCGGGCCCCGGAGGGCAAGCACGTCTTCTGGGCGTACGGACACGTCCCCAACGGCTGGACCGGCGACCTCACCGACGCCATCGAACGCCAACTGGAGCGCTTCGCCCCCGGCTTCCGCGACCGCGTCCTCGCCCGCGCCACCGCCGGACCGCCCGAACTCGCCGCCCGCAACGCCAACTACGTCGGCGGCGACATCGCCTCCGGCGCCGTCTCCGGCCTCCAGCTCCTGCTGCGGCCCAAGCTGTCCCTGTTCCCGTACACGACCCCGCACCCGGCCGTCTTCATCTGCTCGTCGGCCACCCCGCCCGGCCCCGGCGTGCACGGCATGTCGGGGCACAACGCGGCGAAGGCCGTCTGGCGGAGGCTGCGGCAGACATGACCACGGGACCGCGCCACCCGGGGGAGGGGAGATGACCACCCTCACGCTCGTCCAGGGCGACATCACCCGCGAGAGCGTCGACGCGATCGTCAACGCGGCCAACTCCTCCCTGCTCGGCGGGGGCGGCGTCGACGGCGCCATCCACCGGCGCGGCGGCCCCGCGATCCTGGAGGCCTGCCGCGAGCTCCGGCGCGGCCACTACGGCAAGGGGCTGCCCACCGGCCGGGCGGTCGCCACCACCGCCGGCGCACTGGAGGCGCGCTGGGTGATCCACACGGTGGGACCGGTGTACAGCGCGACCGAGGACCGTTCGGCACTCCTCGCCTCCTGCTACCGCGAGTCGCTCCGGGTCGCCGGCGAACTGGGCGCCCGCACGGTCGCCTTCCCGGCGATCTCCACCGGCGTCTACCGCTGGCCGATGGACGACGCGGCCCGTATCGCCGTCGAGACGGTGCGGAGCGCCGGGACGTCGGTGGCGGAGGTCCGGTTCGTCCTGTTCGACGACCGCGCGTACGACGCGTTCGCCGCCCGGATCGGCTGACGGAACCGGGCTCACCCGGCCCAGCCCCCAAGATGCTTCCCCACCTGGCTTGACGCTTCAATTGCGACTGATGTGCAATAACCCTGTACAGGCAACAAGTGTGGGGGAGACATGACAACCCGTCGGATACGAAGTGCCGCCGCCGCGGCGGCGTTTGCCGCCGGCGTCACCGCCTGCTCCGCACCCGGAGGCGGAACGGGCGAAGGCGGGGCCAAGGCGGCCGAGTCCGTCGTGATCGGGGTGGGCTCCGAGCCGGACACGCTCAGCCCACTGCTCGGCTACGGCAAGGACGGAAACTCCAAGATCTTCGACGGGCTGCTCGCCCGCGACACCGACCTGAAGCTGAAGCCCGCGCTGGCGAGCGCGCTGCCGAAGATCGCCGACGACGGCCGGACGTACACGTACACCCTGCGGGACGGCGTGAAGTTCAGCGACGGCGAACCGCTGACGGCCCAGGACGTGGTCTACACGTACCGCACCGTCCTGGACGCGAAGACCAACAGCACCGCCCGCAGCGAACTGGACGCGATCAAGGACGTCCGCGCGCACGGCGACGACACCGTCGTCTTCACCCTCAAGTACCCGTACGCGGCCTTCGCCGCCCGCACGGTGCTGCCCATCGTCCCCGAGCACGTGGCGGGCGGACAGGACCCCAACACCGGCGACTTCAACACCAGGCCCGTCGGCACCGGTCCGTACGTCCTCACGAACTGGAGCAAGGGCGAGAAGCTCGCCTTCAAGGCCAACCCCCACTACTGGGGCGGCAAGCCCGCGGTGAAGTCGTTCACCATGGCGGTCATCGCCGACGACAACGTACGCGCCACCCGCCTGCGCTCCGGCGACCTCGACGGCGCCGTCCTGCCGCCCAACCTCGCCGCCACCTTCGAGAAGGACGACGGCCGGCGCACGTACCGGGCGAAGTCCTACGACTTCCGGGCCGTCACCCTGCCCACCGCCGGCAAGGTCACCGGCGACCGCGCGATCCGGCGGGCCCTGGACGCCGCCGTGGACCGCCAGGCCATGGTCGACAAGATCCTCGACGGCGCGGGCCGGCCGGCGTACGGGCCGCTGCCCGTCGACGACCCCGCCTACGCGCGCGGCATCGAGCGCCCGCGCGACCTCGCCGAGGCGGAGCGCGTCCTGGACGAGGCGGGCTGGAAGCCCGGCTCGGGCGGTATCCGCGCCAAGGACGGACAGCGCGCCTCGTTCACCCTGTACTACCCGTCGGGCGACAAGGTCCGCCAGGACCACGCCCTCGCCTACGCCTCCGACGCCAAGAAGGCCGGCATCGAGGTGAAGGTGGAGGGCGCCACCTGGGAGGTCATCGAGCCGCGGATGAAGAGCGACGCGGTCCTGGCGGGCTTCGGCAGCGTCGGCGACCCGGACTTCGGCCTCTACACCCTGCTGCACTCCTCCCTCGCCGGCGACGGCTTCAACAACATGGCCCACTACGACAACCCGGTGGTGGACGATGCCCTCGACGCCGGCCGCCGCAGCCAGGACCCGAAGGTGCGCGGCGCCGCCTACGAGAAGATCCAGCAGGCGCTCGTGGAGAACCCCGGCTACACCTTCCTCACCCACATCGACCACCTGTACGTCCTCGCCGACCGCTGGGATGGACTGACCACGCAGCTGGAGCCGCACGAGCACGGCTTCGCCAGCGGGCCCTGGTGGAACATCGAGGACTGGCAGCCGAAGAAGTGACCCGGTCTCCTCGGCGGCTGCCCTGGGGGGCGATGGGACGGCTGGCCGGGCGGCGGGCCCTGTTCGCCCTGCCCATCGTCCTCGTCGTCACCTTCGGCGTCTTCGCCATCGCCGCCGCCTCACCGTTCGACCCCGTCAAGGCGTACGCCGGAACCGCCGCGCTCGGCGCCGACCAGGAGACCCTGGACCGGCTGCGGGACAACCTGGGCGTGGACCAGTCGTTCGTCGTCCGCTGGTGGGAGTGGCTGACCTCCGCCGCCACCGGCGACCTCGGCCACTCCGGGGTGATGCGCCAGCCGGTGGCGCAGGTCATCGGCGAACGCCTCGTCTGGTCCGCGCTGCTGTGCGCCGTCGCCTTCGCCGTCGCCGTCCTGGCCGGCACGCTCCTCGGTGTGCTGGCCGCCCGCCGCCCCGGCTCGATGCTCGACCGGGCCGTCACCTCGCTCGCGTACACCCTGGAGGCGGCGCCGGTCTTCTGGATCGCGCTGCTCGCCGTGTGGCTGTTCGCCCTCCAGTGGGACGTGCTGCCGGCCGGCGGCCTGACGGACACCGCGAGTGAACAGGTCACCTTCGGGCAGGTCGCCGGGCACATCGTGCTGCCCGCCGGGGTGCTCGCCGTCTCCCAGCTGCCCTGGTTCATCCTCTACGTACGGCAGGGCGTCGGTGACGCCCTCGCGGAGGACCCGGTGCGCGGGGCGCGGGCCCGCGGCATCGGGGAGGGCACCGTCCTGTTCGGGCACGCCCTGCGGTCGGGGCTGCTGCCGGTGCTCACCCTGATCGGCTCCCGCGTTCCCGAACTCATCACCGGCGCCCTGCTGGTGGAGACCGTGTTCAGCTGGCCCGGCATCGCCGCGGCCACCGTCGAGGCGGCCACCGCCGTGGACTTCCCGCTGCTGGCCGCCCTGACCACCCTCGCCACCGCCGCCGTACTCGCCGGCAACCTGCTCGCCGACCTGCTCTACGGACTGTTCGACCCGAGGGTGAAGCTCAGTGAAATGTGACTCCCATGGCTGACGCCGCCGCCGAGAAGGCCGGCGCCGCGTGGCGCTCCCACGGCGCCGACCGCCGCTCCACCCGCACGCTGCGCCTGCGCGTCTCCGCCGCGCTGCTGACCGTGACCGTCCTCGCCGTCCTGCTCGTGCCGCCGCTGGCGCAGCTCGACCAGCAGGCCGTCGACCTGGCCGCGAAGCTGCGGGCCCCCAGTTGGGAGCATCCGTTCGGCACCGACGACGTGGGCCGGGACCTGCTGCTGCGCTGCGTGTACGGCCTGCGCGTCTCCCTGCTCGTCGGGGTGGCGGCGGCGCTGACGGCCACCGTGGTCGGCACCGCCGTGGGAGCCACCGCCGGGGCGCTGGGCGGCTGGGTCGACCGCGCCGTCATGCGGGTCGTCGACACCCTGTCCTCCGTGCCCCACCTGCTGATGGGCATCTTCATCGTCGCGATGTTCCGGCCGGGCGTCTGGCCGGTGGTGATCTCCGTCGCGCTCACCCACTGGCTGTCGACCGCGCGCATCGTCCGCGCCGAGGTGCTGTCCCTGCGCTCGCGCCCCTACGTCGACGCGGCCGTCTCCGGCGGCGCGTCCCGGTGGCGGGTGGCGGTGCGGCATCTGCTGCCGGGTGTGCTGCCGCAGGCCGCGCTGGCCGCCGTACTGATGGTGCCGCACGCCATGTGGCACGAGTCGGCGCTGTCCTTCCTCGGGCTGGGCCTGCCCACCCACACCGCAAGCCTCGGCAACCTCATCCAGGAGGCGCGGGGTTCGCTGCTCGCCGGGCAGTGGTGGCCGACCCTCTTCCCCGGCCTGTTCATCATCGTCCCCACCCTCGCCGTCGCCGGTCTCGCCGGTGCCTGGCGGGAGCGGATCAACCCCCGTCGCCGATCGGAGCTGATGCTGTGACCGAGCGAGCCCCCGTGCTGTCGGTACGCGGTCTGTCGGTGCGCTTCCTGATGCCGGGCGGGCGCCGGATCGCCGCCGTCACCGACGCCCACTTCGACGTGGCGGCCGGCGAGTG
Organism: Streptomyces sp. WG5; assembly: GCF_049974565.1. Taxonomy (NCBI): domain Bacteria; kingdom Bacillati; phylum Actinomycetota; class Actinomycetes; order Kitasatosporales; family Streptomycetaceae; genus Streptomyces; species Streptomyces sp. WG5. The sequence goes on from NZ_JBNGGC010000006.1 coordinate 57,149, forward strand.
CCTCGCCCTGATCGGGGAGAGCGGCTGCGGCAAGTCCGTCCTCGCCTCCGCCCTGCTCGGGCTGCTGCCCGGCAACGCGCAGACCGCCGGAGGCGCGCTCCTCGGCGACCTGGACCTGCTCGCCGCCGACGAGCGGACCTTCGCCCGCGCCGTACGGGGCCGGATGATCGGCCTGGTCCCGCAGAGCCCGGCCGCCCACCTCACCCCGGTCCGCACCATCCGCTCGCAGCTGGAGGAGACGGTCGCGGAACTCACCGCCGTCCGTGGCCGCGCGGCCCTGCGCACGGCCGCCGAGGCCGCCGCCGAGCGCGCCGCGTTCCCGGTGGACCACCTCGACCACCACCCGCACGAACTCTCCGGCGGCCTGGCCCAGCGCGCCGCCACCGCCCTCGCCCTCGTCGGCGACGCCCCGCTGCTGCTCGCCGACGAGCCGACCACCGGCCTCGACCGGGACCTGGTGGACCGCACCGTCGACGAGCTGAGGCGCCATGTCGACAACGGTGCGGCCGGGGACGGGGACGGCGCGGACCGTGCCCTGCTGATGATCACCCACGACCTGGCCGCCGCCGAACGCATCGCCGACCGGATCGCCGTGATGTACGCGGGCCGGATCGTCGAACTGGCCGACGCCCGCGACTTCTTCGGCACCCCCGGCCCCCGCCACCCCTACAGCCGGGGCCTGCTCGACGCCCTGCCCGACCGCGCCTTCGCCCCCATCCCCGGTCTGCCGCCCGAACTCGGCGCCCTCCCCGAGGGCTGCGCCTTCGCCGCCCGCTGCGACCGGGCGACCGACGTCTGCGCCGCGCTGCCGCCGCTGACCGCCACCGTCGCCTGCCACCACCCGCACGCAGCGCTCACGGAGGCCGCCGACCGTGCTTGAACTACGTGCCATCACCGCCGGGTACGACAGGAACGCGCCCGTGATCCGGGACGTCTCCCTGTCCGTCGCGCCGGGCGAGGCCGTCGGGCTGCTCGGCCCGAGCGGCTGCGGCAAGTCCACCCTCGCGCGTGTCGCGGCCCTGCTGCACCGCCCCCGGGCCGGTTCCCTCGTCGTCGACGGCACACCCGTACGGCGCTGGCGCCACCGCGCCCCGCGCGAGCAGCGCACCGCCTTCGGCGTCGTCTTCCAGCAGGCCCGGCTCTCCGCGGACCCCAGGCTGGCGCTCAGCGACCTGATCGCCGAACCCCTGCGCGCCACCGGCCGGCGCGAGGACGTCACCGACCGGGTCGCCGAACTCACCGCCGCCGTGGGCTTGACCACCGACCTGCTGAGCAGGCGCCCGCACGAGGTCAGCGACGGCCAGCTGCAGCGCGCCTGCCTCGCCCGCGCCCTGGTGCTGCGCCCGCGCTGGCTGGTGTGCGACGAGATGACGGCGATGCTGGACGCCTCGACCACCGCCGCCCTGGTCCGGGTCGTGGAGGACTACCGTGCCGCCACCGGCGCGGGGTTGCTGGCCGTCGGCCACGACCGCGTCCTCCTCGACCGCTGGTGCGACCGCACCGCGGAATGGGGCACTCTGACGCGCTCCTGAGCCCTTCCGGCCGATCATCCTCATGGACATGTATCGGTCAAGCGCGGTCCACGAGCGCAGCAGTCGGGGTTCACCCGGTGCCGATTGCCTGGTTGTCGTCCGGCCATCCGTCCTCTGGAGGTTCGATGACCCCGCCGCGCACCACCTCTGCGAACTCCCTGAAGAGAAGGGGCTTCCTCGGCATCGCGGGCGCCGCCGGCGCCGGTGCGGTGCTGCTCGGCACCGGCGCCGCACCCGTCGCGGCCGCCCCGGCCGCCGCGCCGGGCCGTGTCCCGGGCGACCCGTTCCAGCTGGGCGTCGCGTCCGGCGACCCGCTCCCCGACGGCGTCGTGCTCTGGACCCGCCTCGCGCCCAAGCCGCTCGACGACGACGGCGGCATGCCCCGGCGCCCCGTCGCCGTGCGGTGGGAGATCGCCCTCGACGAGCGGTTCAGGAAGATCGTCAGGCGGGGTGTGGAGCACGCCGTGCCCGCCGAGGCGCACACCGTCCACGCCGACGTGCGCGGCCTGCGGCCCCACCACGAGTACTACTACCGCTTCCGCGCCGGCGACGCCCTCTCGCCGGTCGGCCGCACCCGCACCGCCCCGGCCCCCGGCACGGCGCCCACCGTCGACTTCGCGTTCGCCTCCTGCGCGAACTGGGAGCAGGGCCACTTCACGGCGTACCGGCACATGGCCGAGGAGCGGCCCGACGTGGTCTTCCACCTCGGCGACTACCTCTACGAGTACGCCGCCGGCGTCAACGGCAAGGTGCGCACGCACCACGGCGACGAGATGAACACCCTCGCCGAGTACCGCGCGCGGCACGCCCAGTACAAGACCGACCCCGACCTCAGGCTGCTGCACGCGACGGCGCCGTTCGTCGTCACCTGGGACGACCACGAGACCGACAACAACTACGCCGACCTGAGCCCGGAGAACAGCGACGCCGGCCAGGGCAACGACACCACCGCCCGCTTCGCCGCCCGCCGCCGGGCCGCCTACCAGGCCTACTGGGAGCACATGCCGCTGCGCCGCTTCCGCAAGCCGGTCGACACGGAACTGCCGCTGTACCGGCGCCTGGAGTTCGGGGCCACCGCGACCTTCAGCGTGCTGGACACCCGCCAGTACCGCACCAACCAGCCGTACGGCGACACGTGGCAGGTCTCCGGCCCCGAGCAGTGGGACCCGGAGGCCACCATCCTCGGCGGCGAGCAGCACGCCTGGCTGGAGCGGAGCCTGTCGCGGTCGCGCTCCACCTGGAACGTGCTGCCGCAGCAGATCTACTTCGCCAACTGGGACGCCGTCGCCGGCCCGGACGACGGCGGCTACAACGACGGATGGGACGGCTACCGCGCCTCCCGCGACCGGGTCCTCGGCTACGTCGAGGAGCGCGGCATCGACAACTTCGTGGTGCTCACCGGCGACGTGCACAACAACTGGACCAACGACCTGCGCCGCGACTTCGAGCGCCCCGAGACCCGGCTGCTGGGCAGCGAGTTCGTCACCACGTCGATCACCTCGGGCGGCGACGGCTCGGCCACCCACGATCCCGGCCAGGTGTACTGGGACGAGAACCCGCACACCAAGTACTACAGCAGCCGCCGGGGATACGTGAGCTGCACCGTGTCCAAGGAGCGGTACACCGCCGACTACCGGGTGGTCGACTACGTGACCCGGCCGGGCGCCCCGGTCCGTACCGACAAGTCGTTCGTGATCGAGGCGGGCGTGCCGGGAGTCCAGGCCGTCTGAGTCCCGGCCGTCTGAGTCCAGGCCGTCTGGGCGCAGGCCGTCCGAGCGGCGGGCGCCGGCCCCGGATCCGGGGCCCGCCGCTCTCCATCAGGAACCAACAAAGTCCGACGGGGTAATTGATTCGGTTGTGTTCGGGTCCTAGGGTGTGGGCTGACTCAGTAGTCGCTGCGTCACCGGCAGTTGCGCTTTACCTCCGCATCAACTGCCTTCACAGCACCGTGTGTTGAGCCGCCCCCGATGCCCACGGAAGGCCACGGTCATGCCGCACTCGCCCGTGTCACCCGCCGGATCCCCGGCCCGCCCTGCCCGCCCGGTCGTCAGCCGCCGCCGTCTCCTGGAGAGCGGTGCCGCCGTCCTCGGCGCGCTCACCCTGTCGTCCGCGTCACCCGTCGTGGCGCACCCGGCCGGCCGGCGGACGGCGGCCGACGAGCCCCCGGAGTGGAACGACTTCGGCGTCTTCCGCGTCGGCACCGAACCGCCGCACACCACGCTCATGCCCTACCCGGACGTGAGAGCGGCCCTCGCCGGCGACCGCACCCGCTCGCCGTACCGGCAGAGCCTCGACGGCACCTGGAAGTTCGCCTATGCCGACCGTCCCGAGGACCGGGACGCCGACTTCCACCGCACCGACACCGACGACGGCGACTGGGAGACGATCCCGGTCCCGTCCGTGTGGCAGCTGCACGGCCACGACTTCCCGATCTACCTGAACATCACCTACCCGTACTGGGGCCCCAACGGCCTCGGCGAGGACCCGCAGCCGCCCGCCGCCCCGACCCGCTACAACCCGGTCGGCCAGTACCGGCGCACCTTCACCGTCCCGCGCGACTGGAAGGGCCGCCGCACCTTCCTCCACTTCGAGGGCGTCAAGTCCGCCCACTACGTGTGGATCAACGGCGAACTGGTCGGCTACGACGAGGACTCCTACACGCCCTCCGAGTACGACATCACCGACCACCTCAGGCCCGGCACCAACCAGATCGCCGTGGAGGTGTACCGCTACGCCGACGGCGACTGGCTGGAGGACCAGGACATGATCCGGCTGAGCGGCATCTTCCGCTCGGTCTACCTCTACTCCACCCCGGCCGTGCACCTGCGCGACTTCAAGCTGGACACCCCGCTGAACGACACGTACACGGACGCGGAGCTGGCGGTCACCGCGAGCGTGCGGGCGTACGGCGACGGGGAGTCCGGCCGGTACACGGTCGAGACCCAGCTGTACGACGCGCGCGGCCACGCCGTCTGGTCCCGGCCGCTGGAGCAGTCCGCCGACCTCCACACGGCCGGTGCCGGTCAGGACGTGACCGTACGGGCGGCGAAGGCCGTACCGAAACCCAGGCTGTGGTCGGCCGAGCACCCCGACCTCTACACGGCCGTCCTGCGCCTGCGGGACCCGGCGGGCAAGGTGATCGAGACCCTGTCCCACCGCGTCGGCTTCCGCGAGTTCGCGCTCAAGGACGGGCTGATGCGGATCAACGGCAGGCCCGTCTCCTTCCGCGGCACCAACCGCCACGAGATGCACCCGGCCCGCGGCACCGCCCTCACCCGCGAGGACATGGTCGAGGACATCAAGATCATCAAGCGGATGAACATGAACAGCGTCCGCACCTCGCACTACCCGAACAACCCCCTGTGGTACGAACTCGCCGACGAGTACGGCCTCTACCTCGTCGACGAGACCAACCTCGAGACCCACGGCATCCGCGACGAGTACCCCGGCGACCACCCCGACTGGACCGAGGCCTGCGTCGCCCGCGCCCAGAACATGGTCCACCGCGACAAGAACCACGCCTCGGTCGTCATCTGGTCGCTCGGCAACGAGGCCGGCGGCGGCAGCACCTTCACCGCCATGCACGACTGGATCCGCTCCTACGACCCCACCCGCGTCATCCAGTACGAGGGCGACGACCGCCCGGGCATCAGCGACATCCGCTCCGAGATGTACGACAGCCCGCAGCGCGTCGAGCAGCGGGCGAAGGACACCTCCGACACCCGGCCGTACGTCATGATCGAGTACGCCCACGCGATGGGGAACTCCAACGGCAACTTCAAGAAGTACTGGGACATCGTGCGCAGCCACGACGTGCTCCAGGGCGGCTGGATCTGGGACTTCGTCGACCAGTCGCTGCACACGCCCGTCCCGGCCCGCACCCTGCTGACCGAGGCCGGTCCGGCCGGGCTGCGCGGCGAGATCCTCGCCACCCGCGGAAGGCTCGACCGCGACAAGGGCCTGTCCGGCATCACCGTCTTCGAACGCGACGACAGCCTCGACCTGACGGACTCGCTGACCCTGGAGGCCTGGGTCACCCCGCACGTCACGGGCTACCACCAGCCCATCCTCGCCAAGGGCGACACCCAGTACGCGCTGAAGCAGACCGACCGGCGACTGGAGTTCTTCATCCACTCCGCAGGTCAGTGGATCACCGCGAGCTGGACCGTGCCGGACGACTGGACGGGCCGGGAGCACCACATCGCGGGCGTCTTCGACGCGGACGCCGGGACCCTGACCCTGTACGTCGACGGCGCGGCGCGGGCCACCCGCACCACCGACCGGCGGCCCAGCAGCAACACCGCGCCCCTCGCGCTCGCCACCGACGCCGACGCCCAGACCCGGGAGTTCAGCGGCACCATCCGCCGCGCCCGCGTCTACGCCCGGGCGCTCGGCTCCGCCGAACTGGCCTCCGACGGCCGCGGCCCCGGGGACGACGGCGTGCGGTTCTGGTTCGACGCCGCGACCGTCAAGGCCAGTGAGAAGCGGCCGAAGGACAAGACGTTCCTCGCGTACGGCGGCGACTGGGGCGACAACCCCAACGACGGCGCCTTCGTCGCGGACGGCATCGTCACCGCCGACCGCGGGCACACCGGGAAGGCCGTCGAGGTCAAGCGCGTCTACCAGGCCGTCAACGCCACCCGCACCCCGGGCGGCGGCCCCGGTGCCGTCACCCTCACCAACGAGTACCTGTTCACCAGCCTGCGCGAGTTCGACGGCCGCTGGGAACTCGTCGCCGACGGCAAGGCCGTACGGCGCGGCAGGCTGACCCGCGACCAGCTGGACGTGGCGCCGCAGTCGAGCAAGGACATCACCGTCCCCGTCCGGCTGCCGGACGACCCCGGCCCGGGCACGGAGTACTTCCTGGAGCTCTCCTTCATCACCAGGGAGTCCACGCCGTGGGCCAGGGCCGGCTTCGAGGTGGCCCGGCAGCAGCTCCCCGTCGAGACCGGCGGCCCCGACGTGACCCCGGTACGCCTGGAGAGCGTCCCGGCCCTGCGCCACGACGACCGCGACGAGGACGTCAGGATCAGCGGCAGGGGCTTCTCGGTCACCGTCGACAAGCGCACCGGCACCATCACCTCCTACGAGGCGAAGGGCACCCGGCTGCTCACGTCCGGGCCCGCGCCCAACTTCTGGCGGGCGCCCACCGACAACGACAAGGGCAACGGCCAGCACAACCGCAACCAGACCTGGCGCGACGCCGGCGCCCGGCGGAAGGTGACGGACGTCGCCGTGCGGACCCTGGGCGACCGGGCCGTCGAGATCAAGGTCAGCGGCACGCTGCCCACCACGGTGGAGTCGGCGTACACCACCACGTACACGGTGTTCGGCAACGGCGAGATCAAGGTCGACAACACCCTGCACCCGGGTGCCGCGAGCCTGCCCTACATCCCCGAGGTCGGCACCCTGCTCTTCCTGCCGCGCCGACTGGACCGCCTGCACTACTACGGCCGGGGCCCGGAGGAGAACCACTGGGACCGCAACACCGGCACCGACGTCGGCCTGTACTCCGGGACCGTCGCCGAGCAGTGGACGCCGTACATCCGTCCGCAGGAGAACGGCAACAAGACGGACGTCCGCTGGATCGCCCTCACCGACCGGCACGGCGCGGGCCTGCTGGCGTCGGGCGAACCCCTGCTGGAGGCGAACGCCTCCTTCTTCACGCCGGAGGACCTGTCGGCCGGCGTGCGCCACGACTACCAGCTGACGCCGAGGGACGAGGTCGTCCTGCGCCTGAACCACCGTCAGATGGGCGTCGGCGGTGACAACAGCTGGGGCGCGCACACGCACGACGAGTTCAAGCTCTTCGCCGACCGCGACTACGCGTACACGTACCGGCTGCGCCCGTTGCCGGACGTCAAGGACGCGATGGCGGCCTCGCGGCGGCCCACGGCGACCGCGTAGCACCGTCCGCGTCCCGTACCCGACCCGTCGCCGCCCGTGTGCGGCGGCGGGTCATTCCGTCGTGTCGCTGATCCCCAGCCGCAGATGCTCCACGTGGTACACGGCCTGGTCGAGCAGCTCGGCGACATGGTGGTCGTGCAGCGCGTACACCACCGAACGGCCGCGCCGCTCACCCACGACGAGGCCCAGGTTGCGCAGCAGCCGCAGCTGGTGCGAGCAGGCCGACTGCTCCATCCCGACCTCCGCCGCCAACTCGGTGGCGGGCAGTGGTCCTTCGCGCAGACGGGCCAGGATCAGCAGCCGGGAGGGCGTGGACAGGGCCTGGAGCGTGGTGGCGACGTTGGCGACGTTGTCCGCGTCCAGACGCACGCGTGCGGCGGCGTCCTGCGCGGTGGTGGCGGCTCCGTGACCCATGGGCTCATCCTACTCACCACACATGAAAGCATGAATGAGTCTTCATCTGTTCCTGTATGGTGTGCCGCGTGTCCACCACACTCGCCCCCGCCCCCGTCCCCGCACCCGCCCGGACGGCACCCCGCCGCCGCACCCGCGTCCTCGCCCTGCCCGAGGCCCGCTGGGCGCTCGTCTCCCTCGTCGCCTTCCTGCTCGCGCTCCCCCTCGACCTCGGCGGCGCCCCCGCCTGGACGTACGGCCCGCTGTACGCGGTCGCCTATGCCGCCGGCGGCTGGGAACCCGCCCTGGAGGGCCTGCGGGCGCTGCGCGAGAAGACCCTGGACGTCGACCTGCTGATGATCGTCGCGGCGCTGGGCGCGGCATCCATCGGGCAGGTCCTCGACGGCGCCCTGCTGATCGTCATCTTCGCCACCTCCGGCGCCCTGGAGGCCCTGGCCACCGCCCGCACCGCCGACTCCGTACGCGGCCTGCTCGACCTCGCCCCCACCACCGCGACCCGCGTGAGCGGCGACCGCGAGGAGACCGTCCCGACCGCCGACCTCGCCGTCGGCGACGTGCTCCTGGTCCGGCCGGGGGAGCGGATCGGCGCCGACGGCTCGGTCGTCGACGGCGCCGGCGAGGTCGACCAGGCCACCATCACCGGCGAGTCCCTCCCCGTCCTCAAGGGTCCCGGCGACGACGTCTTCGCCGGCACCCTCAACGGCACGGGCGCCCTGCGCGTCCGCGTCGAACGCGACCCCGCCGACTCGGTCATCGCCCGCATCGTCACCCTCGTCGAGGAAGCGTCCCGCACCAAGGCGCCGACGCAGCTGTTCATCGAGAAGATCGAGCAGCGCTACGCCGTCGGCGTGGTGGTGGCCACCCTCGCGGTCTTCGGCATCCCGCTCGCCTTCGGCGCCGACCTCACGGACGCCCTGCTGCGCGCCATGACCTTCATGATCGTTGCCTCGCCCTGCGCGGTCGTCCTCGCGACCATGCCGCCCCTGCTCTCCGCCATCGCCAACGCCGGCCGGCACGGCGTCCTCGTGAAGTCGGCGGTCGCGATGGAACGCCTCGGTGAGATCGACGCCGCCGCCCTCGACAAGACCGGCACCCTCACCGAGGGCACCCCCGAGGTGACCGCCGTACGGCCGCTGCCGGGCAGCGGCCTCGACGAGGACGCCCTCCTCGCGCTCGCCGCCGCGGCCGAGCACCCCAGCGAGCATCCGCTGGCCCGCGCGATCGTGGCCGCCGCCCGCGCCCGCGGCCTGGACATCGCGTCCGCGCAGGACTTCTCGGCGACCCCGGGCCACGGGGTCACGGCGACGGTCGACGGCCACGAGGTGCGGGTCGGCCGCGCACAGACCCCCGAGGGCGCCGAGACGACCGTCCAGGTCACCCGCGACGGCACCCCCGTCGGCACCCTCGCCCTCACCGACCGCCTCCGCGTCGACGCCGCCGGGGCCACCGCCGCGCTCACCGCCCTCACCGGCACCGCCCCCACCCTCCTCACCGGCGACAACGCGGCCGCCGCCGCCCGCGTCGCCGCCGCGACCGGCATCACCGACATCCGCGCGGACCTGCTGCCCGAGGACAAGGTCGAAGCCGTACGGGAACGGGAACGGGCCGGCCGCAAGGTGCTCTTCGTCGGCGACGGCGTCAACGACGCCCCCGCGCTCGCCGCCGCGCACACCGGGGTCGCCATGGGCCGCGCCGGCTCCGACCTGGCCCTGGAGACGGCGGACGCGGTCGTGGTGCGCGACGAGCTGGCGGCCGTACCCGCCGTCGTGGCGCTGTCCCGGCGCGCGCGCAGGCTGGTGCTGCAGAACCTGGTCATCGCGGGTACGTTCATCACCGTCCTCGTCCTGTGGGACCTGATCGGACACCTGCCGCTGCCGCTCGGCGTCGCCGGCCACGAGGGCTCGACCGTGCTGGTCGGCCTCAACGGGCTGCGGCTGCTGCGCGAGTCGGCATGGCGATCCGAGTGACCGGGGATACCAGGGCGACCAGGTGACCAGGGCGATCCGGCGAAGCCCAGGAAGCGCGACGTCGATGTCGGATTCCCGCCAGCCCCGGCCCGGCCGGTGGTCCATCCTGGACGCATGCAGACGGGAATGCACACCGACACCGAGCGCTGCGTGCGCGCCGTCCGGTCGAAGGACGCGCGCTTCGACGGGTGGTTCTTCACGGCGGTCCTGACGACCGGGATCTACTGCCGGCCCAGCTGCCCGGTGGTGCCGCCCAAGCCCGAGAACATGACCTTCCACCCGAGCGCGGCGTCCTGCCAGCAGGCCGGGTTCCGGGCGTGCAAACGCTGCCGCCCGGACACCAGCCCCGGCTCCCCGGAGTGGAACCGGCGCGCCGACCTCACCGCCCGCGCCATGCGGCTGATCGCCGACGGCGTCGTGGACCGCGAGGGCGTGCCCGGCCTCGCCGCCCGGCTCGGCTACAGCACCCGGCAGATCGAACGCCAGCTGCTCGCAGAGCTGGGCGCGGGCCCGCTCGCGCTCGCCCGCGCGCAACGTGCCCAGACCGCCCGTCTGCTCGTCGAGACGACCCCGCTGCCCATGGCGGACGTCGCCTTCGCGGCCGGCTTCTCCTCCGTCCGGACCTTCAACGACACGGTCCGCGAGGTCTTCGCCCTCTCCCCGAGCGAGCTGCGCACCCGCGCTCCGCACAGCAGCGCCGCCGGCACCACCCCGGGTGCCCTCTCCCTCCGCCTCCCCTTCCGCGCCCCCCTCAACCCCGACAACCTCTTCGGCCACCTCGCCGCCACCGCCGTACCGGGCGTGGAGGAGTGGCGGGAGGGCGCGTACCGGCGCACCCTGCGCCTCCCGTACGGTCACGGCATCGTGGCCCTCACCCCGAACCCCGACCACGTCGCCTGCCGCCTCACCCTGAGCGACCTGCGCGACCTGACCGTCGCCATCAGCCGCTGCCGGCGCCTGCTCGACCTGGACGCCGACCCGGCGGCCGTCGACGACCAGCTGCGCACCGACGAGCTGCTCGCGCCGCTGGTCGACAAGGCGCCCGGCCGGCGTGTCCCGCGCACGGTGGACGAGGCGGAGTTCGCCGTACGGGCGGTGCTCGGCCAGCAGGTCTCCACCGCCGCCGCCCGTACCCACGCCGCCCGGCTGGTCACGGCACACGGCGACGCGGTCGACGACCCCGAGGGCGGTCTGACCCACCTCTTCCCGTCGGCGGCGGCGCTGGCGGAGGTGGACCCCGACACCTTGGCCATGCCCCGCACCCGCCGCACGACCTTCACCACCCTCGTGTCCCACCTGGCCGACGGCTCGCTCAACCTGGGCGTCGAGGGCGACTGGGCCGAGACCCGCGCCCGGCTCCTCGCCCTCCCCGGCTTCGGCCCCTGGACCGCCGACGTCATCGCGATGCGCGCCCTCGGCGACCCCGACGCCTTCCTCCCCACCGACCTCGGCGTCCGCCGCGCCGCCGCGGAGCTGGGCCTGCCGTCGACCCCGGCGGCGCTCACCGCTCGCGCGGCGGCCTGGCGGCCCTGGCGGGCGTACGCCGTCCAGTACCTGTGGGCGACCGACAGCCACCCGATCAACTTCCTGCCCGTGTGAGGAACATCCGTGGGATCCCTGAAACAGCACACCGTGATCGACAGCCCGTACGGCGCGCTCACCCTCGTCGCCGAGGACGGCGCCCTGTGCGGCCTCTACATGACCGACCAGCGCCACCGCCCACCGGAGGAGACCTTCGGAGCGGCCGACGACGGGCCGTTCGCGGAGGCGGAGGAACAACTGACGGCCTACTTCGCCGGTGAGCTGAAGGACTTCACCCTCGACCTGCGCCTGAACGGCACCCCGTTCCAGCGCACCGTCTGGGACCAGCTGCGCCGCATCCCGTACGGCGAGACCCGCACCTACGGCGAGCTCGCCGCCGCCCTCGGCACCCCGGCCGCCTCCCGCGCCGTGGGCCTCGCCAACGGCCGCAACCCGATCGGCATCATCGTCCCCTGCCACCGCGTCATCGGCGCGAGCGGCAGCCTCACCGGCTACGGCGGGGGCCTGGAACGCAAGCGGCGCCTGCTGGACTTCGAACGGGGGACGGCGGGCCCGCAGCCGCTGTTCTGAGCCGCTCGCGGGTCAGGCCGCGGCCCCGGGACCTCGGCCCAGCCCGCGCAGCAGCTCGGGCAGGGCGGTGCCGATCGGCTCCCGGACCACCTCGTCGGCCAGGTCGTCGTACGGTGTCGGCTCGGCGTTCACGACGACCAGGCGGGCCCCGTGGCCGACGGCCACGTCGGCCAGTCCGGCGGCGGGGTGCACCTGGAGACTGGTGCCGACGGCGACGAACACCTGGCACGCCTTGCTGATGGCGACCGCCTCGCCCAGCACCACCGGGTCGAGGCGCTCGCCGAACATCACGGTCGCCGACTTCAGGATGCCGCCGCACTCCAGACACGGCGGATCGTCCTCACCGGCCGCGACCCGGGCGAGGGCGTCCTCCATCGGGCCCCGGACACGGCAGCCCGTGCACACGTAACCGAGCGCGGTGCCGTGCAGTTCGAGGACCTTGCGGGCGGTCACTCCGGCGCGCTGGTGCAGTCCGTCCACGTTCTGCGTGATCACGCGGACCGGCACCCCCGACCGCTCCAGATCGGCCACCGCGCGGTGCGCCGCGTTCGGCTCGGCCCGCAGCGCTCCGCTGTCGCGCCGCATCAGCCAGGAGCGGCGCCTGATCTCCGGATCGCCCATGTAGTACTCGTACGTGACGAGCTTCTCGGCCTCCGGATCGCGCCGCCACAGCCCGTTCGGGCCGCGGTAGTCCGGGATGCCGGAGTCGGTCGAGACGCCGGCGCCGCTCAGGATGGCGACGAGGGGCTTGCGGGTCATGCCGTCGAGGGTAGGGCGCCGGTGCGCGACCGGCGAACGGTTATCGGCCGACCCGGACGCCGTTCTCCAGCTCGGCCGTTCCGGACCCGTCCGCCAGCACGTCCAGCGCGGCGAGGACCCGGCCGTGCAGGGCGCCGCGCAGGTGGTCGCCCAGTTCCTCGCGTCGTACCAGCCGCCAGGACAGCAGCTCCTCCTCCTGCAACCGGATCGCCTTGAGCTCGTCCTCGGTCAGGACCCCGCCGTCGTACAGGTAGGCCACGATCGGGGGCCGTCCCGTCCCGTGCACCCAGTCCACCGCGAGCAGCCGGCCGAGCCGGACGTCCAGTCCGATCTCCTCGACGGTCTCCCGCCACGCGCCCTGCCGCGGGGTCTCGCCGTCGTCGGACTCGATCGTCCCGCCGGGCAGCGCCCACCCCTCGCGGTAGTTGGGCTCGACGAGGAGCACCCGTCCCTCCGCGTCCCGGAAGACCGCGGCCGCGCCGGCGAGGACGCGGGGGAGGCCGGCGATGTAGGTGGCGTAGTCAGGAGTGGTCATCCCGGAAGGGTAACGAGCCCGCGGCCGGGCGCGGGGAGAACCGGGGCCGGATCCAAGCGAGTTGAGCGCGAACCAGTTGCGCGCAATCGAGTTGCTGGCTATGTTTCTTCGTGTCGGCGAAACAGCACCGCCTCGCCGGCCGAAGTGCTCATCCGTCCCGTCCACCGGAAGGCAGCGACCACCATGGCGTTCATCACCGTCGGCCAGGAGAACTCCACCGACATCGAGCTGTACTACGAAGACCATGGCACCGGCCGGCCGGTCGTGCTCATCCACGGCTACCCGCTGGACGGCCACTCCTGGGAGAAGCAGGCCGCGGCCCTGCTGAAGGCCGGCTACCGCGTCATCACCTACGACCGGCGGGGATTCGGCCGATCGAGTCAGCCCACGACGGGCTACGACTACGACACCTTCGCCGCCGACCTCCACACCGTCCTGGAGACCCTGGACCTGCGCGACGCCGTCCTCGTCGGCTTCTCGATGGGCACCGGCGAGGTCGGCCGCTACCTGGGCACCTACGGCTCCGCCCGTATCGCCAAGGCCGCCTTCCTGGCCTCCCTGGAGCCGTTCCTGCTCAAGACCGACGACAACCCCGACGGCGTCGACGGCGACGTCTTCCGGGACATCGAGCAGGCCGTCACCGCCGACCGCTACGCCTACTTCACCTCGTTCTACGAGAACTTCTACAACCTCGACGAGAACCTCGGCACCCGGATCAGCGAGGAGGCCGTCCGCAACAGCTGGAACGTCGCCGCCGGCGCCTCCTGGTACGCGTCCCTCGCGGCCGTGGCGACCTGGACCACCGACTTCCGCGCCGACATTCCCAAGATCGACGTGCCGACGCTGATCCTGCACGGCACCGCCGACCGCATCCTGCCCCTCGAAGCCACGGGGGAGCGGTTCCACGCCGCGCTTCCGCAGGCCGAGTACGTCGTCGTCGAGGGCGCCCCGCACGGCCTGCTGTGGACCCACGCCGAGGAGGTGACCGACGCCCTGCTGTCCTTCCTCGCCAAGTAGCGGGCGGTTCCACCTTGTGGGCAGGGGCATGACGGCCCGGCCGTCCTCCGGTTAAGGTCGCAGCGGCGCGACTGCCTTGACGTGCGCAAGGCTCGGAGAGCAAGGGGAGAGCAAGGTGGCTGACGCTGCAGTCGACGGGGCCCGGCGGGTACTCGTCGCCGCGGACAAGTTCAAGGGGTCGCTGACGGCCGTCGAGGTCGCCGAGCGGGTGACGGCCGGCCTGCGCCGCGTCGTGCCGGACCTCGCTGTCGAGGCCCTGCCCGTGGCCGACGGCGGTGACGGCACCGTCGCCGCCGCGGTCGCGGCCGGGTTCGAACGCCGGGAGGTACGGGTCGCCGGGCCCCTCGGCGACGAGGTGACGGCCGCGTTCGCGGTGCGCGAGCACACCGCGGTCGTGGAGATGGCGGAGGCCAGTGGCCTGCAGCGGCTGCCGGCCGGCGTTCTCGCACCGCTGACCGCGTCCACGTACGGCTCCGGAGAGCTGCTGCGGGCCGCCCTGGACGCGGGGGCGCGGACGATCGTGTTCGGGGTCGGCGGCAGCGCGACCACCGACGGCGGCGCCGGGATGCTGTCCGCGCTGGGCGCGCGGTTCCTCGGCCGTGACGGGGAGCCGGTCGCGCCGGGCGGAGGCGGCCTCGCCGACCTGGCCTCGGCCGACCTGTCGGGCCTCGACCCGCGGCTGTCCGGCGTCGGGCTGGTACTCGCGAGCGACGTCGACAATCCGCTGACCGGACCGAAGGGCGCCCCGGCGGTCTACGGTCCGCAGAAGGGCGCTTCCCCGCAGGACGTGGACGCCCTGGACGCGGCCCTCGCGCACTTCGCGAAGGTACTGGAGGGGACGGAGACCGTGGGCGCGCGCGCCGCCGAGTACGCCGCCTCGCCGGGTGCCGGAGCGGCAGGCGGCATCGGGTTCGGCGCGATGCTGCTCGGGGCGCGGTTCAGGCCCGGCATCGAGGTGATGCTGGACGTGCTCGGCTTCGCACCGGCACTGGCGCGGGCGGACCTGGTGATCACGGGTGAGGGCTCGCTGGACGAGCAGACCCTGCACGGGAAGG
This sequence comes from Streptomyces sp. WG5, assembly GCF_049974565.1. Lineage (NCBI taxonomy): Bacteria > Bacillati > Actinomycetota > Actinomycetes > Kitasatosporales > Streptomycetaceae > Streptomyces > Streptomyces sp. WG5. The sequence continues at coordinate 72,447 of NZ_JBNGGC010000006.1, forward strand.
CCCCGGCGGGCGTCGCCGCGGCGGCACGGGCCGAGGGCAAGGAGGTCGTCGCGGTGTGCGGGCGGCTCGCGCTGCCGGCCCAGGCGCTGGGGAGTGCCGGGATCCGGCGGGCGTACCCGCTGACGGACGTCGAGCCGGACGTGGCGAAGTGCATCGCCGACGCCGGGCCGATCCTGGAGCGGGTCGCGGAGCGCATCGCGCGGGACTTCCTGGCGTAGGGCAGATCCGCCCCGGAACGGGTCTCGACCTCGGACGCCCCCGGAGGGGCACCCCTCCCGACGGGCTGGGAACCTGACCTCCGCCCTGACCGGTGAGGGCGACGGACGGGCGGAGCCCCCGGCGAGGCGGGCTCCGGCGCCGGGCACGCGCAGACAGAACGGCCCCGGACCCATCGGGTCCGGGGCCGTTCGAAGACGCCGTCACGGCAGCTGCGCCGCCCGCGCCTCCCGTCGGTTGTCACGGAAGTTGTTCACCCGCCGCGCCGTGGCGAACAGCGGAATCACCGCGCCCATCACCAGCTGCAGCGCGCACCCGGTCTGCAGCAGCAGCTGCCCGCTCGGCGCGTCGAAGGCCCAGCCGGCCAGCAGCCCCATCGACAGGACGATCCACGAGAGCATCGCCACGGCCAGGCGCCCCCGCGGCTTCGGGTACTCGACCCGGCTCACCATCAGCCAGGCCGTGCCGATGATCGCCAGCAGCGTCGCCACGAAGGGCAGCTCCAGCAGGACGATCGACACCACCGTCAGCGCCCCGAAGGGCGACGGCATGCCCTGGAAGGTGCCGTCCTTGACGGTGACGCAGGAGAACCGCGCGAGCCGCAGCACCACCGCCAGCAGCACCACGATCGCCCCCACCGCCGCCACCCGCTGGTACGCGTCGTCCGCGACCATGCCGTAGACGAGGACGAAGTACGCCGGTGCCAGTCCGAAGCTGATCAGGTCGGAGAGGTTGTCCAGCTCGGCGCCCATCGGGGAGCTGCGCAGCTTGCGCGCCACCAGGCCGTCGAACAGGTCGAAGATCGCCGCGCACAGCATCAGGATGACCGCGGTGGCCGCGCTGTGCCGGGCCATGCCCGACTCCTCGCTGCCCATGAGGTGCGGGATGAGGATGCCGGTGGTGGTGAAGTACACCGCCATGAAACCGCACGTGGCGTTGCCGAGGGTGAGCGTGTCCGCTATCGACAGCCGGAGCGAGAGGGGCATCTCCTCCTCGTCGTCCACCTCGTCGGCCTCGGGCACCCACCCGGCCTGGGTCTGTGGATCAATCACGGTCAATTCGAGTCACCCCAGCCACCGTCTTCTGACCCACCTCGACCGCGACCTCCACACCCTCCGGCAGGTACAGGTCGACGCGCGAGCCGAAGCGGATCAGACCGATCCGGTCGCCCTGCTCGACCTTCGTGCCCTGCGGCAGGTACGGGACGATGCGGCGGGCCACCGCGCCGGCGATCTGGACCATCTCGATGTCGCCGAGCTCGGTGTCGAAGTGCCACACCACCCGCTCGTTGTTCTCGCTCTCCTTGTTGAAGGCCGGAACGAAACCACCGGGAACGTGCTCGACCGACGTGACCTCGCCGGCCAGCGGGGCCCGGTTCACGTGGACGTTGAGCGGGCTCATGAAGATCGCGACGCGGGTCCGGCCGTCCTTCCACGGCATGATGCTCTGCACCACACCGTCGGCGGGCGAGATGACCCGGCCCTGGGTGATCTCGCGCTCGGGGTCACGGAAGAACCACAGCATCCCCGCCGCGAGCGCGGTGGCGGGGACGGCGACGGCCTTGGCGGCGCCGGAACGGCGGGCACGGAGAAGGCTGACGGCTGCGGTGGCGACGGTCGGCAGAAGCCACGGCGATGCTCCACGCGCGAGGCGTACGCCGGCCAGGCTGTCGCGAGATGCAGAGGTTTGGCTGTGGGGCATGGATGACCTTCGTAGCGGATGATGCCGCGCTTCGACGGGGGACGGCGGCTTTCCGGCGATCGTAGCGGCTTCCTGCCGCAACTGGGTAAGCCAGGAAGCCGAGTCGGCGGCCGAACAGTGCCTACGGGGTGTGACCTTCTTCTCCAAGAAAACACCCCGTATCCGGACATCTAACCCTGGAATCGATACTCTTCGAGCAGTCGGCGGCCGATGATCATTTTCTGGATCTCGGCGGTGCCTTCACCGATGAGCAGCATCGGGGCCTCGCGGTAGAGGCGCTCGATCTCGTACTCCTTGGAGAAGCCGTACCCGCCGTGGATTCGGAAAGCGTCCTCCACGACCTCCTTGCAGTATTCGGAGGCGAGGTACTTGGCCATACCCGCTTCCAGGTCGTTTCGTTCGCCCGAGTCCTTTTTGCGTGCAGCATTCACCATCATCGCATGCGCCGCCTCCACCTTGGTAGCCATCTCCGCGAGCTTGAACTGAATGGCCTGGTGCTGGGCGATCTGCTTGCCGAAAGTGTGACGCTGCTGGGCGTACCGCACACCCAGCTCGAAGGCGCGCCGGGCGACGCCGCAACCACGTGCCGCCACATTGACGCGGCCGACCTCGACACCGTCCATCATTTGGTAAAAACCTCGGCCGGTGACTCCGCCGAGCACGCGATCGGCCGGAACGCGCAGGTCGTCCATGATGAGCTCGGTCGTGTCGACGCCCTTGTAGCCCATCTTGTCGATCTTGCCCGGGACGGTCAGTCCGGGGCGGACCTCGCCGAAGCCGGGCTCCTTCTCCACCAGGAAGGTCGTCATCGACCTGTGCGGGGCCGTTCCGTCGGGGTGACCCTCGTCACTCTTCACCAGGACGGCCACCAGCGACGACGTGCCGCCGTTCGTCAGCCACATCTTCTGGCCGTTCAGGACGTACTCCTCGCCGTCCTTCACCGCCTTCGAGGAGATCGCCGAGACGTCGGAGCCGAGCGCCGGCTCGGACATCGAGAAGGCGCCCCGGACGTCGCCGGCGGCCATACGGGGCAGGAAGTGGTCCTTCTGCTCCCGCGTGCCGTGCTGCTTGAGCATGTACGCCACGATGAAGTGCGTGTTGATGATGCCGGACACCGACATCCAGCCGCGGGCGATCTCCTCCACGCACAGCGCGTAGGTCAGGAGCGACTCGCCCAGGCCCCCGTACTCCTCCGGGATCATCAGACCGAACAGGCCGAGCTCCTTCAGCCCGTCGACGATGTCCTGCGGGTACTCGTCCCGGTGCTCCAGCTCGGTGGCGACCGGGATGATCTCCTTGTCCACGAAGTCCCGGACGGTGGAGAGGATCTCCCGCTGGACGTCCGTGAGGCCGTGGGTCTGGGCGAGGCGGCTCATCTACTTCCCCTGTTCCTTCAGCTCGGGGCGGCCCGGCTGCTCGCCGCCGCGCTCCTTGACGTACGTCTCGGTCGGCACCATCACCTTGCGGCGGAACACGCACACCAGCGTGCCGTCCTGCTTGTAGCCCTTGGTCTCGACGTGGACGATGCCGCGGTCGTCCTTCGACCTCGACGGCCACTTGTCGAGCACGGTGGTCTGGCCGTAGAGCGTGTCGCCGTGGAAGGTCGGCGCCACGTGCTTGAGCGACTCGATCTCCAGGTTGGCGATCGCCTTGCCGGAGATGTCCGGGACCGACATGCCGAGCAGGAGCGAGTAGACGTAGTTGCCGACCACCACGTTCCTGCCGAAGTCCGTCGTCTTCTCGGCGTAGTTCGTGTCCATGTGGAGCGGGTGGTGGTTCATGGTGAGGAGACAGAAGAGGTGGTCGTCGTACTCCGTGACCGTCTTGCCCGGCCAGTGCTTGTACACCGCCCCGACCTCGAACTCCTCGTAGGTGCGTCCGAACTGCATCGCGCTCAGCCCTCCGGGATCTCGAACGTGCTGGTGCGCGTCATGCCGGCCGCACGCCCCTTGCCGGAGACGACCAGGGCCATCTTGCGGCTGGCCTCGTCGATCATCTCGTCGCCGAGCATCGCGGAGCCCTTCTTGCCGCCCGCCTCGGACGTGTAGTAGTCGTACGCGTCCAGGATCAGCTCGGCGTGGTCGTAGTCCTCCTGGGACGGCGAGAAGATCTCGTTGGACGCCTCGACCTGGCCCGGGTGCAGCACCCACTTGCCGTCGAAACCGAGGGCGGCGGCACGCCGGGCGACCTCCCGGTAGCCGTCGACGTTGCGGATCTGGAGGTAGGGGCCGTCGATCGCCTGGAGGTCGTTGGCGCGGGCGGCCATCAGGATCTTCATCAGGATGTAGTGGTAGGCGTCCGCCGGGTAGCCGGGCGGCTGCTCGCCCACGACCAGGGACTTCATGTTGATGGACGCCATGAAGTCGGCCGGGCCGAAGATGATGGTCTCGACGCGCGGGCTGGCCTGCGCGATCTCGTTGACGTTGTTCAGGCCCCGCGCGTTCTCGATCTGCGCCTCGATGCCGATCCGGCCGACCTCGAAGCCCATCGTCTTCTCGATCTGGGTGAGGAGGAGGTCGAGGGCGACGATCTGCTGGGCGTCCTGGACCTTCGGCAGCATGATGCAGTCCAGGTTCGGGCCGGCGCCCTCGACGACCGTGACGACGTCGCGGTACGTCCACTCGGTCGTCCAGTCGTTGACGCGCACGACGCGGGTCTTGCCGGTCCAGTCGCCCTCGTTGAGGAACTTGACGATGGTGTGCCGTGCCTCCGGCTTGGCGAGCGGCGCGCAGGCGTCCTCCAGGTCGAGGAAGACCTGGTCGGCCGGGAGGCCCTGGGCCTTCTCCAGGAAGCGGGGGTTGCTTCCCGGGACCGCCAGGCAGGAGCGGCGGGGGCGAAGCCGGTTGACTGTCGTCATGCGGGGACCTCCAGGGGGTCGAGCTTGTTCGCGGTCCGGATCTCGTCGACGATCCGGCCGATGATTCCGGTGATGTCGAAGTCCTTCGGGGTGAAGACCGCGGCCACTCCCGCGGCCCGCAGTTCTTCGGCGTCACCGTTCGGGATGATGCCACCGGCGATCACCGGTATATCTGTGGCACCGGCCACACGGAGGCGTTCCAGCACGTCGGGCACCAGCTGGGCGTGCGAGCCGGAGAGGACGGACAGGCCCACCGCGTGCACGTCCTCGGCGAGGGCGGCGTCCACGATCTGCTCCGGGGTGAGCCGGATGCCCTGGTAGACCACCTCGAAGCCGGCGTCGCGGGCCCGCACGGCGATCTGCTCGGCGCCGTTGGAGTGACCGTCCAGGCCGGGCTTGCCGACCAGGAAGCGCAGCTTGCCGACGCCCAGGTCCTTCGCCGTCAGGTCCACCTTGCGGCGCACCTCGGACAGGGCCGAGCCCTCCTCGGCGGCGACCGCCACCGGCGCCGAGGACACCCCGGTCGGCGCGCGGAACTCGCCGAACACCTCGCGCAGCGCCCCGGCCCACTCGCCGGTGGTGACGCCGGCGCGGGCGCACTCCAGGGTGGCCTCCATGAGGTTGTCGGTGCCCTTGGCGGCCTCCTTCAGCTTCTCCAGCGCCTTGCAGGGCCGCGGGTGGTTGAAGGGCGGCTGGTAGCGGGTGTCGCGCCAGTGCCGGAGCGAGGCGATGACGCGGGCCTCCACCGCCGGGTCGACCGTCTGGATCGCGGTGTCCAGGTCGGCGGTCAGCGGGTTCGGCTCCGTGCCCTCGAAGGCGTTGACCCCGACGATCTTCTCCTCGCCCGACTCGATCCGGGCCCGGCGCTCGGCGTGCGAGGCGACCAGCCGGGACTTGAGGTAGCCGGACTCGACGGCGGCCATCGCGCCGCCCATCTCCTGGATGCGCTCGATCTCGGCGAACGACTCCTCGACCAGCTCGGCCACCTTCGCCTCGACCACCTTCGAGCCCTCGAAGAGGTCGCCGTACTCCAGCAGGTCGCTCTCGTAGGCCAGCACCTGCTGGATGCGCAGCGACCACTGCTGGTCCCAGGGCCGGGGCAGGCCCAGCGCCTCGTTCCAGGCGGGCAGCTGCACGGCACGCGCCCGCGCGTCCTTGGAGAGGGTGACGGCCAGCATCTCCAGGACGATCCGCTGGACGTTGTTCTCGGGCTGCGCCTCGGTCAGGCCGAGGGAGTTGACCTGGACGCCGTAACGGAAGCGGCGGTGCTTCGGGTTCTCGATGCCGTACCGCTCGCGCGTGACGCGGTCCCAGATCCGGCCGAAGGCGCGCATCTTGCACATCTCCTCGACGAAGCGGACGCCCGCGTTCACGAAGAAGGAGATGCGGCCGACCACGTCGCCCATGCGCTCCTCGGGCACCTGGCCGCCGTCGCGCACGGCGTCGAGCACGGCGATCGCGGTGGACATCGCGTACGCGATCTCCTGGACCGGCGTGGCGCCGGCCTCCTGCAGGTGGTAGCTGCAGATGTTGATCGGGTTCCACTTCGGGAGGTGGGAGACCGTGTACGCGATCATGTCCGTGGTCAGGCGGAGCGACGGCCCGGGCGGAAAGACGTGCGTCCCCCGGGACAGGTACTCCTTGACGATGTCGTTCTGGGTCGTGCCCTGGAGCCGGGTGATGTCCGCGCCCTGCTCCTCCGCGACGACCTGGTAGAGCGCCAGCAGCCACATGGCCGTGGCGTTGATGGTCATCGAGGTGTTCGTCTGCTCCAGGGGGATGTCCTGGAAGAGCCGGCGCATGTCACCGAGGTGCGCGACCGGCACTCCGACCCGGCCGACCTCGCCGCGGGCGAGGACGTGGTCGGAGTCGTAGCCGGTCTGTGTGGGCAGGTCGAACGCGACCGACAGACCCGTCTGCCCCTTGGCGAGGTTGCGCCGGTACAGCTCGTTGGACGCCTCGGCCGTGGAGTGACCGGCGTAGGTCCGCATCAACCACGGCCGGTCCCTTTCCCTCTGCGCCTGCGGCTGACGTTCACTCATGAGCGCTCCTCAGACGTTCCGGAAGCGGTTGATGGCGTCGACGTGCCGGGCGCGCATCTCCTCGTCGCGCACGCCCAGGCCTTCCTCGGGCGCCAGGCACAGCACGCCGACCTTGCCCTGGTGGAGGTTGCGGTGGACGTCGTACGCCGCTTGGCCGGTGTCCTTGAGGGAGTACACCTTGGAGAGCGTCGGGTGGATCCTGCCCTTGGCGACGAGCCGGTTGGCCTCCCAGGCCTCGCGGTAGTTGGCGAAGTGGGAGCCGACGATGCGCTTGAGGGACATCCACAGGTAGCGGTTGTCGTAGCTGTGGTCGTAGCCGGAGGTCGACGCGCAGGTGACGATCGTGCCGCCCTTGCGCGTGACGTACACGGAGGCGCCGAAGGTCTCGCGGCCCGGGTGCTCGAAGACGATGTCCACGTCCTCGCCGCCGGTGAGTTCGCGGATGCGCTTGCCGAAGCGCTTCCACTCCTTGGGGTCCTGGGTGTGCTCGTCCTTCCAGAACCGGTAGTCCTCGGCGGTGCGGTCGATGATGTGCTCGGCGCCCATGCGCCGGCAGATGCCGGCCTTCTGCTCGCTGGAGACGACGCAGATCGGGGTGGCGCCGCCGGCCAGCGCGAACTGCGTGGCGTACGAGCCGAGTCCGCCGCTCGCGCCCCAGATCAGGACGTTGTCGCCCTGCTTCATCTGGGCGCCGTTGCGGGAGACCAGCTGGCGGTACGCGGTGGAGTTGACCAGGCCGGGGGCGGCGGCCTCCTCCCAGCTGAGGTGGTCCGGCTTGGGCATCAGCTGGTTGGACTTGACGAGGGCGATCTCCGCCAGGCCCCCGAAGTTGGTCTCGAAGCCCCAGATCCGCTGCTCGGGGTCGAGCATCGTGTCGTTGTGCCCGTCGGACGACTCCAGCTCGACGGAGAGGCAGTGCGCGACGACCTCGTCGCCGGGCTGCCAGGCGTTGACGCCCGGGCCGGTGCGCAGGACGACGCCGGCCAGGTCGGAGCCGATGACGTGGTACGGCAGGTCGTGGCGCCTGGTGAGTTCGCTGACCTTGCCGTAGCGCTCCAGGAAGCCGAACGTCGACATCGGCTCGAAGATCGAGGTCCACACCGAGTTGTAGTTGACCGAGGAGGCCATCACGGCGACCAGGGCCTCGCCGGGGCCCAGCTCGGGCAGCGGCACCTCGTCCAGGTGGATCGACTTGCGCGGGTCCTTGTCACGGGTTTCGAGGCCCGCGAACATCTCGGTCTCGTCCTTGTGCACGGTGATCGCGCGGTACGACTCGGGCAGCGGCAGGGCGGCGATGTCGGCCGGCGTGGAGTCGGTCGACTGGATCGCGTCCAGGATGTCCTTCACGGTCACGGTGTTGCCTCCGGCGGTGAGCGCCCCGGGGGAGGGGCGCTGGGGGTTACGTCGGTGCTGATGAGGGTGGGTGAGGGTGCCTGTGACGCAGGCGTTCGGGCGCGCAGGGGATGAGGTGCGGGGACAGCCCGGACACCTTCAACGTATGACACCCCGTGTCACCCCGCAAGGCACTGAGTGCCAGAAACTGCTCTCAAATGAAATCTTTACCCGACAGATGAGCGATGATCGATCGAACAGGACTCAAGGGGGCGCCGAAAAGGGACACGGGCATGCAAAAACGGCCACCCGACGGGTGGCCGTTGTCACAGCGGACGAAGCAGGTTCAGCGCTCCTTGAGCGCCTGCTCGATGGTGCGCATCACCTCGTGCAGCGGCGCGTCGGTCCGCGCGACGGTCACCAGTACCTCGCCCTGCACGGAGGCCGCCGAGGCGGCCGGCCGCGCGGCGGAGGCCGTGCCGCGACCGGCACCGATGCCCGTGCCGAACGTCTTGCGGACGATCGCGAAGGCGTGGTCGAGCTGGGTCTCCACGTCCCCCTGCCCGCCCGCCCGCAGCCAGCGCCGCAGCACGTGGTTGTGGGCGGTGACCACGGCGGACGCGGCGACCTCGGCCAGCAGCGGGTCGTCGTTGGCGTCGTCGTCGTGCGCGTGCTCGTCGAAGTGGCCGAGCAGATAGCGGGTGAACAGGCGCTCGTAGCGGGCCACCGACGCGATCTCGGCCTCGCGCAGGGTGGGCACCTCACGCGTCAGCTTGTAGCGGGCGACCGAGATCTCCGGCCGGGCCGCGTACATCTTCATGACTTCCTTGATGCCCCGGCACACCGTGTCGAGCGGGTGCTCGTGCGCGGGCGCCGCGTTGAGCACCGCCTCGGCGCGGACCAGGGTGTCGTCGTGGTCCGGGAAGATCGCCTCTTCCTTGGAGCGGAAGTGGCGGAAGAAGGTGCGGCGGGCGACCCCGGCCTGCGCCGCGATCTCGTCGACGGTGGTCGCCTCGTACCCCTTGGTCGCGAACAGCTCCATCGCCGCCGCCGCCAGCTCCCGGCGCATTTTGAGCCGCTGGGCGGCGGCTCGGCTGCCGGCCGCGCTCTCCGGCGCGTCGGGCGTGGCTGGTGTACGTGAGGACTTGGCGGGCTGGGACATGCCATGAACGTACTGCATGAGTCCGCAATCATGCGCGTGACCGGGGATTCCCCCGCCCGGGGAGGGCCGGGGGGACCCGCCCGGGGAGGGCGGGGGAGACCCGCCCGGGCCGAGCAGTCCGCCCCAGTCCTCCCCGGACCGGAACCGGTCGCCGGGGCCGAAGTCAGCGGCGGGCATATTCGCGGAAGCCGCGGCCCGTCTTGCGGCCGAGGCAGCCCGCGGCCACCAGGTGCTCCAGCAGGGGCGCCGGGGCCAGCCCGGGGTCGCGGAACTCGCGGTGCAGGACCTTCTCGATGGCGAGCGAGACGTCCAGCCCGACCACGTCCAGCAGCTCGAACGGGCCCATCGGGTAGCCACCGCCCAGCTTCATCGCCGCGTCGATGTCGTCGAGCGTCGCGTAGTGCTCCTGGACCATCTTCACGGCGTTGTTGAGGTACGGGAACAGCAGCGCGTTCACGATGAACCCGGCCCGGTCGCCGCAGTCCACGGCGTGCTTGCGGATCGTCGCGCAAACCTGGCGGGCGGTGGCGTGCACGTCGTCCGCCGTCAGAACGGTGCGGACCACCTCGACCAGCTTCATGGCCGGCGCGGGGTTGAAGAAGTGCATGCCGATCACGTCCTGCGGACGCGAGGTGGCGCGGGCGCAGGCGACCACGGGCAGCGAGGAGGTGGTGGTGGCCAGCACCGCGCCCGGCTTGCAGACCTTGTCCAGCGTGGCGAACAGCTGCCGCTTGACCTCCAGGTCCTCGGCGACCGCCTCCAGCGCCAGGTCGACGTCGGCGAAGTCGTCGTACGTACCCGTCGGTGTGATCCGTTCCAGCGTCTGCGCGGCGGCCTCGGCGGTCAGCCGGCCCTTGTCGACGCCGCGGGCCAGGGACTTGCCGATCCGGGCCTTGGCCGAACGCGCCTTCTCCGGGCTGCGGGCGGCGAGCACGACCTCGTAGCCGGCCTTCGCGAACACCTCGGCGATGCCGGACGCCATGGTGCCCGAGCCCGCGACGCCCACCGCGCGGACGGGCCGGCCGGACACTGGACCGTCCTCCGTGCTCGGGGTCAGCGCGTCCGGCACGACGGCCGCGCTGCCCGGCGCCTCGTAGGTGTAGAAGCCGCGCCCGGCCTTGCGGCCCGTCAGGCCCGCCTCGCTGAGCTGCCCCAGGATCGGCGCCGGGGCGTGCAGACGGTCGTGGGAGGCGGCGTACATGGCCTCCAGGACCGTGCGCGCGGTGTCCACGCCGATCAGGTCCAGCAGGGCCAGCGGGCCCATCGGCAGTCCGCAGCCGAGCCGCATCGCGGCGTCGATGTCCTCGCGGGAGGCGTAGTTCGCCTCGTACATCGCCGCGGCCTGGTTGAGGTACCCGAACAACAGGCCGTCGGCGACGAATCCGGGCCGGTCGCCGACCGCGACGGGCTCCTTGCCGAGGTCCAGGGCGAGGTTGGTGACCGCCGTGACGGCGCCCGGCGCGGTCAGTACCGAGGAGACGACCTCGACCAGCTTCATCGCCGGGGCCGGGTTGAAGAAGTGCAGGCCCAGCACCCGCTCCGGGCGGGCCGAGTCGGCGGCCAGCCGCGTCACGGACAGCGCGTTGGTGCCGGTCGCCAGGATCGTCCCGGGACGCACGATCCCGTCCAGGTCCCGGAACACCTGCTGCTTGATCTCGTACGACTCCGGGGTCACCTCGATCACCAGGTCGGCGTCGGCGGCCGCCCGCAGGTCGGTGGAGGTGCGGACCCGGGCGAGGGCGTCGGCCCGCTCCCGCTCGGTGAGGCGTCCGCGCTCGACGGCGCGGGCGGTGGAGGACTCCAGCGCGGTAACGGCCGTCGCGGCCTGCGCCTCGCTGATGTCGATGCCGACGACGTCACGGCCGGCCCGGGCCAGGACCTCGGCGATGCCGGTGCCCATGGTGCCGAGGCCGACGACGGCGATGGTCCGGAGCGGGGACAGAGGGGTGTCGGACAGGGGAGTGGCCATCGCGGGACTCCAGGAATGAGGGTGACGACGGGAACACGCCCGGACACGCCGAGGGGCGCACCGGGTGCGTGCGGAAGGAAGTGCGGGTGGTGCCGGGCTGACGGGCGCACACGCCCGGTGCCGTCGCGGAGGGCGTGCACACGCCGTCCGGCGGTGGTTTCCGACCGGCCCTGTCCCGAGGCCGAGTCGTACTGCGGTACCCGGACACCCGGATACCGAACCGACTGCTCTCACGGTGGCTGCGTCACCAAGCCACCGGGAGGAGGTGCGGCGAGTGGGTAACTCGCTCGTCTGAGATTAACTCGCGGGTAACGAGCGCGCCAGCCCCCGGTGTTCGTGATGTACGTCCCGCGCGCCCTGTGACGCCCCTAACCTCGGTGTCATGGACGAAGAGTTGCGAGCGCTCACGGAGCGCTTACGGGCCGAGTCCGGCAACGTGCCGGGTGCGCCGGGGGCGTACGACCGTCTCGTGGCGACCGGGGACCCGGAGGAGCTGGCCGCGGTGCTCACCGAGCCCGGACACCCGCTCTGGGCACGGGAACTGGCCGCGTTCCGGCTGGGCGTGGCGGGGGACCGGCGGGCCTTCGAGTCCCTCGTGCTGCTGCTGAACCACCGCGACCCACCCCGCTGTGCCTCCGCCGCCCACGCCCTCGCCCGGCTCGGCGACCCCCGCACCGCCCGCGCCGCCGCCGCCCTCGCCACCAACGAACTGCGGGTCGCCTACGCCCTGCACCCGGTGCGGCTGCTGGTCCAACTGCGGGCCCCCGAGTCCGTGCCCGCCCTCATCACCACGCTGGAGCGACGGCTGCGCCCGCAGGACCCGTACCGTCGCGTGGCGCTCGCCTGCGTCGAGGGCCTCGGCACCCTCGGCGACGACCGGGCAGGCCCCGTCCTGAACGACGCGCTCGCCCACCCGGCGCTGGCCGAGGCGGCGGTGCGGGCGCTGGCGCGCATTCCGGGGCAGCGGTGAGCCGTCCCGTCGGCCGGTCGGTGTCCCTCGACGCGTGGCGCGACGACGGTGACCGTGTCCACAGTGCCCGGCGCGAGAGCCGGCCTCTCCGCCCGATGGTTGGTGGCCGAGTCCCGCGCATGCCCTCAGAGGAAGGAGAGCTGGACCGGCTCGGCCGGCGTGGGCTCGGCCTCGGGTTCCGCCCGCGTGATCCGCCGCGGCGTCCCCGCGCGCGTGGGTCCGATGCCGTACTCCCGGGCCAGGTCGTGCACCTGGCGCGTGACTCGGCGCTGGTACCACTTCGGGGCGTACGCGCCCTCCGCGTACAGCCGCTCGTACCGGCGTACCAGGTGCGGGTGGTGCTGTCCGAGCCAGGCCATGAACCACTCCCGGGCGCCCGGCCGCAGGTGCAGCACCAGGGGCGTCACCGACGTGGCGCCGGCGGCGGCGATCGCCCTTACCGTCGCGCGCAGGTGGGTCGGCTCGTCGCTCAGGAACGGGATGACCGGTGCCATCAGGACCCCGCAGCCGATGCCGTGCTCGCCGAGGGTCCGTACGACCTCCAGGCGGCGTTCCGGCGCGGGCGTCCCCGGCTCCACGGTGCGCCACAGCTCGGGGTCGGTGAAGCCGACCGAGACCGAGATCCCCACGTCCGTCACCCGTGCCGCCCGCGTCAGCAGGTCCAGGTCGCGCAGGACCAGCGTGCCCTTGGTCAGGATCGAGAAGGGGTTCGCCCGCTCGGTGAGGGCCGTGATGATGCCCGGCATCAGCCGGTAGCGGCCCTCGGCGCGCTGGTAGCAGTCGACGTTGGTGCCCATCGCCACGTGCTCGCCCTGCCAGCGGCGCGACGCCAGCTGGCGTCGCAGCAGCTCGGGCGCGTTCACCTTGACGACGATCTGGGAGTCGAAGCCGAGTCCCGTGTCCAGGTCCAGATAGCCGTGCGTCTTGCGCGCGAAGCAGTACACGCAGGCGTGCGTGCAGCCCCGGTAGGGGTTCACCGTCCATTCGAACGGCATGCGCGAGGCGCCCGGCACGCGGTTGAGGATCGAGCGGGCCCGCACCTCGTGGAAGGTGATGCCGCGGAACTCGGGTGTGTCGAACGTGCGGGTGGTGACCGCGTCCGCGCCGAAAAGCGCGGGGCCGGCGGCCCGGGCGTGGTCGGAGTCCGTGAGGTTCTCCCAGCGCATGGCGCCTCCTCGGTAGTGCTGCGCCACACAATAGAACACATGTTCCCTTGATCGTGCGGACGCGTCGCGCAGAGCCGCTTCGCGCCCCCCGATTTGGTGGCCGGGCGGTGGGGTGGTTGGCTTGCCCCGACCCCGAGAACCAGGCCCTGGAGGAACCCGATGGCGCAGGTCGAGGCGGAGACGGAGCGGATCGTCGCGGCGGACGCGGAGACGGTGTTCGACACCCTCGCCGACTACAGCGGTACCCGCGCGAAGCTGCTGCCCGAGCACTTCAGCGAGTACGAGGTCCGCGAGGGCGGCGACGGCGAGGGCACCCTCGTGCACTGGAAGCTCCAGGCCACCAGCAAGCGCATCCGCGACTGCCTGCTGGAGGTCACCGAGCCGACCGACGGCGAGCTCGTCGAGAAGGACCGCAACTCCTCCATGGTCACCACCTGGCGGGTCACCCCTGCCGGGGAGGGCAGGTCCCGGGTGGTCGTCGCCACCACCTGGCAGGGCGCCGGCGGCATCGGCGGCTTCTTCGAGAAGACCTTCGCGCCCAAGGGGCTCGCCCGGATCTACGACGCGATGCTCGCCAAGCTCGCCGCCGAGGTCGAGAAGTAGCCAAAGGGCAAGCCGTGTACGGTCGTTGAGCGGCCGTTGGCGGCCTCACCGGTTCGAGTGATCCCCGCGGGACACCGTTGCGTGCCGTAACTTTTCGCACTTGTTCGCAGTTGTCGCATCTGGCGGCAATTGTGAGCAGGTGTGACGAGGGGAGCGGCACGTGGGCGGGATCACTCTGGTGCAGGAGGAACCGGCCGCGGCACCCCCCGAGCCCCCCGCTCCCGGGCCGGAGCGGGACGCCGGGCTGAGCCCGCGCCGGGTCCGGCTGGTCTTCGTCGGGCTGATGCTGGCCCTGCTGCTCGCCGCCCTGGAGCAGATGATCGTCGCCACGGCGCTGCCGAAGATCGTGGGCGAGCTGCACGGCCTGGACAAGATGTCCTGGACGATCACCGCCTACCTGCTCACCTCCACCGTCGGCCTGCCGATCTACGGCAAGCTCGGCGACCTCTTCGGCCGCAAGGGCGTCTTCCAGTTCGCCATCCTGGTCTTCGTCGTCGGCTCGGCGCTCGCCGGCCGGGCCCAGACCATGGACCAGCTGATCGCCTTCCGCGCCGTGCAGGGCGTCGGTGCGGGCGGCCTGATGATCGGCGTGCAGGCGATCATCGCGGACATCGTGCCGCCCCGCGAGCGCGGCCGCTTCATGGGCCTGATCGGCGCCGCCTTCGGGCTCGCCTCGGTCGCCGGCCCCCTGCTGGGCGGCTACTTCACCGACCACCTCTCCTGGCGCTGGTGCTTCTACGTCAACGTGCCCTTCGGCCTGGTCACCATGGCCGTCGTCGCCGTCGTCCTGAAACTCCCCAAACCGCGGGCCAAGGCCCGCCTCGACATCCTCGGCGCGCTGCTGCTCGCCGCCGCCTCCACCTGCCTGGTGCTGCTGACCAGCTGGGGCGGCACGGAGTACGAGTGGGGCTCCGAGGTCATCCTCGGCCTCGCCGCCGGAGCGGCCGGGGCGGCCTTCCTCTTCCTGGTCGCCGAGCACTTCGCGCCCGAACCGCTGATCCCGCTGCGGCTGTTCCGGGACTCCGTCTTCAACGTCACCGGCCTGGTCGGCCTCGTCATCGGTGTCGCCCTGTTCGGCGCCGCCAGCTATCTGCCGACCTTCCTGCAGATGGTCGACGGCGCCACCGCCACCGAGTCCGGTCTGCTGATGCTGCCGATGATGGGCGGCATCGTCGGCGCCTCGATCGTCTCCGGGCAACTCATCAGCCGTACCGGGCACTACCGGTCCCACCCGATCGTCGGCAGCGCCCTGTCCATCGTCGGCATGTGGCTCCTGTCCCGGCTCGACGCCGACACACCCCGCCTGGACTACAGCATCTGGATGGCCGTCCTCGGCGCCGGAATCGGCATGGTGATGCCGGTCCTGGTCCTCGCCGTGCAGAACTCCGTGCGCCCCGCCGACCTCGGCACCGCCACCAGCGCCAACAACTACTTCCGGCAGATCGGCGGCAGCGTCGGCGCGGCCGTCTTCGGCACCCTCTTCGCCGACCGGCTCACCGACGCCCTGACCGACCGGCTCCCCGCCGAGGCGGGCGCCGGACTGCCCGACGCCGAGGCCGTCACCCCGGAACTCGTCCACTCCCTGCCCCCGGCGCTGCGCGAGGCCTACATCGGGGCGTACGCCGACGCCATGCCGCGGATCTTCCTCTACCTGGTACCGGTACTCGTCCTCGGGCTGCTCATCGCCTGCTTCCTCAAGGAGAAACCCCTGGTGTCCCACAACGCCCCCGTCACCGAGCCGGAGACCGCACAGCACGTCGCCCCCGTCCCGCAGGCCCGATCGCCGTACGCCGCCGGCATCCCCGTCTGCGGCACGGTGCAGCACCCCGACGGCACCGTCGTGCCCCGCGCGGCGCTCACCCTCATCAACGTCGGCGGACAGCAGCTCGGCCGGGGCGCCAGCGGCGACGACGGCCGCTACGCGCTGGCCACGCCCGGCTCGGGGTCCTACGTCCTGATCGCCGCGGCCGGCGGCCACCAGCCGCAGGCGGTCTCCGTGACCGTCGGCGAACGTCCGGTGGAACTGGACGTGGTCCTCGGCGGCGCCGGGCGGCTCGCCGGCAGCGTGCTCACCGCGGACGGCAGCCCCGTGCGCGACGCGATCGTCACGCTCACCAACGTCCACGGCGAGGTCGTCGCCACCACCCGCAGCGGCCGGGAGGGCGGTTACGTCATCACCGAGCTGGTGGCCGGCGAGTACACCCTCGCCGGCAGCGCCCCCGCCTTCCGCCCGGCCGCGCTCCCCGTCAGTGTCCAGGCCGCCCGGGAGACCCGTCAGGACATCGAGCTGGCCGGCGGCGCCGTGCTGCGCGGCACCGTGCGGGCCGGCGGGGGACGGGCCGTGGAGGACGCGCGCGTGACGCTGCTCGACGCGGCCGGCAACGTGGTGGACACGCTGACCACCGGGCCGGACGGTACCTTCCGGTTCGTCGACCTGTCGTCCGGCGAGTACACCGTCATCGCCGCCGGCTACCCGCCCGTCGCGACCGTGCTCCGGATGGCCGGCGGCGGCCGCACGGAACGCGACCTCCAGCTCGGGCACGAGGACTGAGACCGGACGCCGGCGCGCGAGAGTGCGCCGGCGTGTTCGCGCGCCACCCATTCCCCCGTTTCCGCACACGGTCACCCGGCACGCCGGCCGCGAACCCGTCCTGGTGCCCCGCATCGGCGAGGAGACGGGCCATGCCATCGCCTCGCAGTTCGAGAAGCGGGACATCCGGCCGCTCATCACGGGCCGCTCGATGCTGCTGGTGCAGGCCTCACCGTCCTGGCGAGCGGTGAACTCCCGCTGTTCACCACGGAGTGCGCACCGGACGGCACACGGATCGAACTGCCGTCGACGTGGGTGGTGGCGGGGCGGCGCGAGTGACGGGCGCGCCCGGCGGTGGGCGAGTTCGGCGCGTGCTGTCCCGGGGCAGCCGTCGGGCCCTTCCCGAGCCTGCGGCAGGAGCGCCCGGGATCCTGCCGCAGGCTCCGCGTCCGAGGTGCGCGCACTCGCCCGGCACGCCGGCCGGGCGGGGCCGGCGCCGAGCGGCCGCCGCTCCCACGACCGGCCGATTCCGTGGAAAGGACCGGTCGTACGTCGTACGAGGTGACTTCAGTGGTCCGGACCACCGATAGTTGTCCACAGCTCTGGCCGGGGCGGCCGGGCAGCGCGTACGGTTTCGAGGCATGAAGATCCTCATCAGCGCCGACATGGAAGGCGCCACCGGTGTCACCTGGCCGGCCGACGTGCTGCCGGGGACGCCGCAGTGGGAGCGGTGCCGGTCGATGTTCACCTCGGACGTGAACGCCGCCGTGCTCGGTTTCCTCGACGGCGGTGCCGACGAGGTGCTCGTCAACGAGGCGCACTGGACCATGCGCAACCTGCTCCTGGAGCAGCTCGACGAGCGGACGCAGATGCTCACCGGCCGGCACAAGGCGCTGTCCATGGTGGAGGGCGTCCAGCACGGGGACGTGGACGGCATCGCGTTCATCGGGTACCACGCGGGCGCCGGCATGGAGGGCGTCCTCGCGCACACCTACCTCGCCAACCAGATCACCGGCGTGTGGCTGAACGACGTACGCGCCAGCGAGGGGCTGCTCAACGCGCACGTCGTCGCCGAGTACGGGGTGCCGGTGGTGCTGGTCACCGGGGACGACGTGGCGTGCGAGGACGCGCTGGGGTACGCGCCGGAGGCGCTGAAGGTCGCGGTCAAGGACCATGTGTCGCGGTACGCGGCCGTGTGCCGTACACCGGCCAGGACCGCCGCGGACATCCGGGCGGCGGCCAAGGAGGCGGCGGCGCTCGCGGTGCGGCACGAGCCGGTGAGCGGCGGGCCCTTCACGGTCGCCGTGGAGTTCGACGCCGAGCACCTGGCGGCGGCCTCGACCGTCGTGCCGGGCGTGGCCCGCGTCGGGGAGCGGAAGGTGGCGTACACCCACGACACCATGTTCGAGGCGATCCGTACCTTCAAGGCGGTCACCACGATCGCCTCGGCCGCGGTGGAGGAGCAGTATGGCTGAGCGTCCCGACGGCGTGGACGCGGGGGCGCTGGACGAGGTCGTGCGGTTCACCTCCGAGCTGATCCGGATCGACACGACGAACCGGGGCGGCGGCGACTGCCGGGAGCGGCCCGCCGCCGAG
The DNA here is from genome assembly GCF_049974565.1 of Streptomyces sp. WG5. Taxonomy (NCBI): domain Bacteria; kingdom Bacillati; phylum Actinomycetota; class Actinomycetes; order Kitasatosporales; family Streptomycetaceae; genus Streptomyces; species Streptomyces sp. WG5. The sequence continues at coordinate 90,591 of NZ_JBNGGC010000006.1, forward strand.
TACGCCGCCGCGCGGCTCGCCGAGGCGGGGATCGAGCCCACGCTGCTGGAGCGGACCGAGGGCCGCACCAACGTCGTCGCCCGTATCGAGGGCACCGACCCGTCGGCGGATGCGCTGCTCCTGCACGGCCATCTGGACGTGGTGCCCGCCGAGGCCGCCGACTGGAGCGTGCACCCGTTCTCCGGGGAGATCCGCGACGGGGTCGTCTGGGGGCGCGGTGCCGTCGACATGAAGAACATGGACGCGATGATCCTGGCCGTCGTGCGCGACTGGGCCCGGCAGGGGGTACGCCCCCGGCGCGACGTCGTCATCGCGTTCACCGCGGACGAGGAGGCCAGCGCCGAGGACGGCTCCGGCTTCCTCGCCGACCGGCACGCCGCGCTGTTCGAGGGCTGCACCGAGGGCGTCAGCGAGTCCGGGGCGTTCACCTTCCACGACGGTGCCGGCCGGCAGTTCTACCCGATCGCCGCCGGTGAGCGCGGCACGGGCTGGCTCAAACTCACCGCGCGGGGGCGGGCCGGGCACGGGTCCAAGGTGAACCGGGAGAACGCGGTCACCCGGCTCGCCGCGGCGATCACCCGCATCGGCGACCACGAGTGGCCGCTGCGCCTGACCCCGACCGTGCGCTCCGCCCTCACCGAACTCGCCGCCGTCTACGGCATCGAGACCGACCTGCGTGACGTCGACGCGCTGCTGGACAAGCTCGGGCCCGCCGCCGGGCTGGTCGAGGCCACGGTACGCAACAGCAGCAACCCGACGATGCTGGACGCCGGTTACAAGGTCAACGTCATCCCCGGGCAGGCCGTCGCCTACGTCGACGGGCGCTTCCTGCACGGCTCGGAGGACGAGTTCCGCAGCACCCTCGACCGGCTCACCGGGCCGGACGTGGACTGGGAGTTCGCCCACCGCGAGGTCGCCCTCCAGGCGCCGGTGGACTCGCCGACGTACGCCCGGATGCGCGCCGCCGTCGAGGAGTTCGCCCCGGAGGGGCACGTGGTGCCGTACTGCATGTCCGGCGGCACGGACGCCAAGCAGTTCTCACGCCTCGGCATCACCGGCTACGGCTTCGCGCCGCTGAAGCTGCCCGAGGGCTTCGACTACCAGGCCCTCTTCCACGGTGTCGACGAACGCGTCCCGGTCGAGGCCCTGCACTTCGGCGTCCGTGTCCTCGACCGTTTCCTGCGCACGGCGTAGCGCCTGCCCGACGAGGACCTGGAGGAGAAGTGGGCGAGTCAGTGCGGACCCTGGCGTACGGATCGTGGCCCTCGCCGGTCGACGCGGCCCTCGCCGCCGCGCACGACGGACGGCCCGACGACGTGGGACTCGTCGGCGACGAGGTGTGGTGGACCGCGCCCCGGCCCGCCGAGGGCGGGCGGCGCACCCTGGTGCGGCGACTCCCCGACGGCACCGAGGAGCCGGTGCTGCCCGCGCCGTGGAACGTCCGCAGCCGCGTCATCGAGTACGGCGGCCGGCCCTGGGCCGCACTCACGACGGAGACCGGACCGCTGGTGGTCTTCGTGCACTTCGCCGACCAGCGGCTGTACGCCTACCGGCCGGGCGGCGCCGAGCCGCGTCCGCTCACGCCCGTCTCACCGGTGGGCGGCGGCCTGCGGTGGGCCGAGCCGGACGTGCGTGCCGAGCGCGGCGAGGTCTGGTGCGTCCTGGAGGAGTTCACCGGCGACGGGCCCGGCGACGTGCGCCGGGTCCTCGCGGCGGTGCCGCTGGACGGCTCGGCTGCCGACGACCGGGACGCGGTCCGCGAACTCACCGGCGACCGGCACCGCTTCGTCACCGGAGCCCGCCTCTCGCCCGACGGGCGGCGCGCGGCCTGGCTCGCCTGGGACCACCCGCGCATGCCCTGGGACGGCACCGAGCTGATCGTCGCGGAGGTCGGCCCGGAGGGCACCTTCCGAAACGCGCGGACGATCGCCGGCGGGCCCGAGGAGTCGATCGCCCAGACGGACTGGGCTCCGGACGGCGCCCTGCTGTACGCCTCCGACCGCACCGGCTGGTGGAACCTCTACCGCGACGGACAGCCGCTGTGCACCCGCGAGGAGGAGTTCGGCGGGCCGCTGTGGAAGCTCGGGCAGCGCTGGTTCGCGCCGCTGGACCGCGGGCTGATCGCCGTCGTGCACGGCCGGGGAGCCACCGCCCTCGGCATACTCGACCCCGAGACCGGCGAGGTCGTCGACGCGGCGGGCCCCTGGACCGAGTTCGCGGCCACGCTCGCCGCCGACGGCGAGCGGGTCGTGGCCGTCGGTGCGAGCCCGCGCAGTGCCTACGAGGTGGTCGAGCTGGACACCCGTACCGGCCGGGCCCGGGTCGTCGGCGCTCCGCACGAGGACGCCGTGGACCCGGCGTACTACCCCGAACCGCGGATCCGCACCTTCGCCGGACCCGCCGGGCGGGAGATCCACGCCCACCTCTATCCGCCGCACAACCCCGCCTGCCTCGCACCGGACGGCGAGCTGCCGCCGTACGTCATCTGGGCGCACGGAGGGCCCACCAGCCGGTCGCCCCTCGTCCTCGACCTGGAGATCGCCTACTTCACCTCGCGCGGCATCGGCGTCGCGGAGGTCAACTACGGCGGCTCGACCGGGCACGGCCGGGAGTACCGCAACCGGCTGCGCGAGCAGTGGGGCGTCGTCGACGTGGAGGACTGCGCGGCCGTCGCCCTCGCCCTCGCCGAGGAGGGCCTCGCCGACCGGGAACGGCTCGCCGTGCGGGGCGGCAGCGCCGGCGGCTGGACGGCCGCCGCCTCGCTGACCGCGACCGACGTCTACGCCTGCGGTACGGTCATCTACCCCGTCCTCGACCTGACCGGCTGGGGCGCGGGCGAGACCCACGACTTCGAGTCCCGGTACCTGGAGAGCCTCATCGGCCCGTACGCCGAGGTGCCCGCCCGGTACGTCGAGCGGTCGCCCGCCGAGCACGCCGACCGGATCACCGCACCGTTCCTGCTGCTCCAGGGCCTGGACGACGTGATCTGCCCGCCCGTGCAGTGCGAGCGGTTCCTCGCCCGCATGGAGGGCCGGGGGGTGCCGCACGCCTACCTCACCTTCGAGGGCGAGGGGCACGGATTCCGCCGGGCGGAGACCATGGTGCGTGCCCTGGAGGCCGAACTCTCCCTCTACGCGCAGGTCTTCGGCCTGGACCCGCGCGGCGTCCCGGCCCTGGAGCTGACCGGATGAGGGAGGGGAGGAAGATGAGCGAGCTGACCCGGCCGCCCCGGCTCGCCCCCGGCGCCCGGGTGGCCGTCGTCGCGCCCAGCGGCCCCGTGCCCGAGGAGCGACTGCAGGCGGGCCTGGACGTGCTGCGGGGCTGGGACCTCGACCCGGTCGTGGCACCGCACGTGCTGGACCGGCACCACGCCTTCGACTACCTCGCGGGCACGGACACCGACCGGGCCGCCGACCTCCAGGCCGCGTGGTGCGACCCGTCCGTGGACGCGGTGCTGTGCGCCCGCGGCGGGTACGGCGTCCAGCGCGTGACCGACCTGCTCGACTGGGAGGCGATGCGCGCGGCCGGGCCGAAGGTGCTCGTCGGGTTCAGCGACATCACCGCGCTGCACGAGGCGTTCGCCGCCCGGCTGGGTCTGGTCACGCTGCACGGGCCGATGGCCGCGGGCGTCGACTTCCTCAAGAACGCGCGGGCGCAGGAACACCTGAGGGCCACCCTGTTCGCCCCGGAGACGGTCCGTGTGATCGCCTCCGGCGGCACGCCCATGGCCCCCGGCCGGGCGCGCGGCGTCACCCTCGGCGGCTGCCTCGCCCTGCTCGCCGCCGAACTGGGCACTCCGCACGCCCGTCCCACCGCCCGCGGGGGGCTGCTGTGCCTGGAGGACGTGGGGGAGGAGACGTACCGGCTGGACCGCTACCTCACCCAGCTGCTGCGCGCCGGCCGGCTCGACGGGGTCAGCGGTGTGCTGTTCGGTTCGTGGCACGCGTGCGAGCCCTACGAGCGGCTGCGGCCCATGCTGGCCGACCGGCTCGGCGGCCTCGGTGTGCCGATCGTCGAGGACTTCGGCTTCGGGCACTGCGAGGGTGCGCTGACCGTACCGTTCGGCGTCATGGCGGAGCTCGACGCGGACGCGGGCACCCTGACGCTGGACCGGCCGGCGCTGCGCTGACCACGCCCCGCGCGCGACGGCACGGCGTCGTAGGCTGGCGGAATGCCGCACACCCCGTCCCGCCTCCTCGCCGAGGGCCCCCGCGTGGTCATACGGCACTTCACCTACGAGGACGGCGCCGAGTTCACGGCCCGGGCCCGTCAGAGCAAGGACCTGCACCACCCGTGGCTCTTCCCGCCGGACAACGCCCGGGCGTACGACGCCTACGCGGCTCGGCTGATCGAGGACCCGACCAAGGCCGGGTTCCTGGTGTGCGAGAAGGAACCGGGCGGGAAGGAACCGGGCGGGAAGGAAACGGGCGGGAAGGAAACGGGCGGGACGGAAGGCTGCGGGGCGGGCGGCGGCTCCATCGCCGGATTCGTCAACATCAACAACATCGTCCAGGGCGGCTTCCGCAGCGGCGCGCTCGGCTACGGCGCCTTCGCGCACGCGGCAGGCCGCGGGCTGATGCGCGAGGGACTGGACCTCGTCGTGCGGTACGCGTTCGGACCGATGCGCCTGCACCGGCTGGAGATCAACGTACAGCCGGGCAACGCCGCGTCGATCGCGCTGGCCCGCGCCTGCGGCTTCCACCTGGAGGGCTTCTCACCGAGGATGCTCTACATCGACGGGGCCTGGCGCGACCACCAGCGCTGGGCGATCACCGCCGAGACCGTGACTTCCGGTTGATCTTCATCGTGTCCAGGTCCGTCACCGTCGACCGCAGCTCGCGGAACCCGTAACCCAGCCCGCGCAACGTCGTCTCCGCCCGGTCCTCGGCGATCGCACCCGCCATCTCCTCGCCGTCCGCCGCGTCCGACACCACGACGTACCGCATCGAGAAGTGCTTGAGCGGCGCGGGCTCGTACGACAGCGAGCCCTGCTCGGTGAACCGCATGCTCGCCATCCCGTGGTCGCCGGCCTCGGCGAGCAGCCGGGCACGGGCCTGATCGGTCAGGCCCTCCCAGGTGCCCCGGACGATCACCCGGTAGGTGTGCTGCTCACTCACCTGCTGCTCACTCACGTGCCGCTCCCCCACCTGCTGCTCACTCACGTGCCGCTCCTCCGTATCCGTGTCGACCGCCCGACCCTACGCCCGCCGCCCGCACGGGGCCCAGGGAATTCGCACGCGCGCGACGTCGCGCGAACGTGACCGGCGGCCCTCTGTTCAGCGCACCGGCGAACGGCTTCCATGGGGAACCGTGACGACGATCCGACGTGAGGTACTGCGCCTGCCCGCCGCGCCGCTGGGGCCGGACAACCCCCTGCCGCCGCTGCGCCCCCTGGACGAGGCCCACCGCATCGACGAACGGGACCGGGCCGGCCTGCCGCGCGACATGGCCCGCCAGGTCGACTACGAGCCCTTGCGCAGCCTGCTGCCCGTCCGGGTCAGGGACGGCTACGACCGGGTGCGCGACGTACGGGAGACCGACGCACTCGTCATCGAGAACGACCGGTTGCGGGCCACCGTCCTGCCCGGCCTCGGCGGCCGTATCACCTCCCTCCACCACAAGCCGACCGACCGCGAACTCCTCTACGTCAACCCCGTGCTCCAGCCCGCGAACTTCGCCCTCAACGGCGCATGGTTCTCCGGCGGCATCGAGTGGAACATCGGCGCCACCGGTCACACCACCCTGTCCTGCTCACCCGTGCACGCCGCCCGCGTGCCCGCCCCCGACGGCGGGGAGATGCTGCGCCTGTGGGAGTGGGAGCGGCTGCGCGACCTGCCCTTCCAGGTGGACCTGTGGCTGCCGGACGGCTCGGACTTCCTCCACGTCGGCGTCCGGATCCGCAACCCGCACGAGCGCCCGGTGCCGACGTACTGGTGGTCCAACACCGCCGTGCCGGAGGAGCGGCGCGTCCTCGCCCCGGCCGACGAGGCCTGGCTCTTCGGCTACGAGAGGCGACTGCGCCGGGTGCCCGTCCCGTCGCACGACGGGACCGACCGGACGTACCCGCTGAACAGCACGTACGCCGCCGACTACTTCTACGGGGTGCCGGACGGCCGGCGCCGCTGGATCGCCGCACTCGACGCGGACGGGCACGGGCTCGTGCAGACCTCGACCGACGTGCTGCGCGGCCGCAAGCTCTTCGTGTGGGGCACGGGGCCCGGCGGGCGGCGCTGGCAGCAGTGGCTCACCGAGCCCGGCACCGGCGGTTACTGCGAGATCCAGGCCGGGCTCGCCCGTACGCAGCTGGAACACGTCAAGCTGGAAGCGGAGAGCGAGGTGTCCTGGCTGGAGGCGTACGGGCCGCTCGACGCGGCACCCGAGGGCGAGTGGCACACCGTACTGCGCGGGGCCGAGGAGCGACTGGAGACGGTCCTGCCGCGCGCAGGCGTCGACGCGGCGTACGCGGCGTGGCGGCAGTACGCCGACGCCGAGCCCGGCGAGAGCCTCGCCACCGGTTCCGGCTGGGGCGCGCTCGAAGTGCTGCGCGCGGGCTGGAAACTGCCCGGCACGCCCTTCGGGGAGCACACCCTCGGCGACGAGCAGCGGCCCTGGCTGCACCTGCTGCGCGCCGGGTCCCTGCCCGAACCGGGCGGCCACGAACCACCCGGGGTCACCCTGGTCGCCCGGCCCTGGCGGGACATGCTGGAGACCACCGCCGCCACTCCGGCCGCCGAGTACCACCTCGGTGTCGCCCAGTGGCACGGCGACGACCGGGCCCAGGCGGTGCGCAGTTGGGAACGGGGCCTGAAGACCGCCGCAGCCGGCTGGCCGCTGCTGCGCTGCCTCGCCGTCGCCGACCAGGAGGACGGCCACCACGAGCGGGCCGCCGACCGGTACGCCGAGGCCTTCGACGGCCTGTGCGGCCAACTGCGGGACGGGCGGGAGGGGGAGGACGTCCGTGCCGGCGACGAGGAGTGGACGGCCGTCACGGCCGCCCTCGGCCGCGAGGCGATCGAGGCGCTGCTCGCCGTCGGGCGGACGGCGGACGCCCGCGCCGTGTGGGAGCGGCTGCGCCCCGCGACACGGGCCCGCGGCCGGTTCCGGCTGACCGAGGCGGAACTGCTGGCGGCCGAGGGGCGGCGCGCGGAGGCGCGGGCCGTCTTCGACGAGGGCTTCGACGTCGCCGACCTGCGGGAGGGCGCGGAGAGCATCGGCCGGCTGTGGGCCAGGATCGGCGACGAACCGCTCCCGGCCCGGTACGACTTCCGGATGCGGCCGGACGGGGGGTGAGCCCGCCCGGCCCGCCCCTACGCCTGCCGGTCCACGTACTCGTAGATCGTCCCGTCCGGGTGCCGGGCGATCAGGTTGCGGCCGGCGGGCGTCGGGACCGGGCCCGCGATGACGTCCGCGCCCAGCGAGGTCAGGACACGGTGGGTCTCCTCGACGTCGGTCACGGCGATCGTCGCGGTGATCTTGCGCAACACCTCGAGCTGTGACTCGGGCCCGCTCATCAGCAGGAAGCAGCCGACCGCGGCGGCTTCGACACCGCCGCGTTCGAAGCGGTGGGCGCGACCGCCCGCCAGACCTTCGTAGAAGGGGATCGCCTTGTCCAGGTCGTCGACGTAGATGCGCAGTGTGGCTCCCAGAATGTCCATACGGAGGAGCCTAGTTGGGAGGGGCCGGGCCTCACCCGCGGGTCGGCCCATGGACGTTCCGCTCGCGGGTACCCGCGACGTATGGACCGCATGGATCACTTGGAACACCTGGACAAGCATCTGGTCGACGAACTGGCGCAGGTGGCACGCGAGACCGTGCGCGACGAGCTGCGTGAGCAGACGAGGAAGCAGCGTCGCAAGGCCACGCTGTACGCCGCGTCCGGTGCCGCCGCCCTGTACGCGGGTGCCGCCCTCGCGCTCACCGTGGGCCTGGCCCTCGCCACCGGCCTGCCGGACTGGGCCGCCGCGCTGATCACGGCCGTCCTCCTGGGCGTCGCGGCGTACCTGCTGCGCGGTGCGGCCCGGCCGGGGGCCACCCGCGGCACGGGGCGGGGCCGCACCCTCGGCGGTGACGCGCCGGGTGTGCCGCCGAGCGGACTCGGCATGCCGTACCCGCCGATGCCGCCCGTCGCGCCCGGCGGTGTCGGCGGCGCGACCGGCGCCCCGGGGGCGGGCACGCCCGCACCGGGCGGCACCGGCCCGGCGGCGCCGCGCCGGGACGACATCGACCCCGAGGCCCCGCACGGCCGCGGCTGACCGGTCGCCGCCCCCCTCAGCACGGCGCCCCCCGACAGCGGTGCGGGGGGCGCCGCCCTGCGCCGGTCAGGTGCCCTGCTGGAGCTGCGGCAGCACAGTCGTGCGGTAGAAGTCGAAGAAGCCGCGCAGGTCGGGGCCGATCTGGTTGACGTACACCCGGTCGAAGCCCGCTTCGGCGAACTTCCGCAGCTCCGCCACGTGTTCGTCCGCGTCGTCGCCGCACACCCGGTTGTCCCGGACCATGTCCTCGGTGACCAGGGTCTGCGCCTGCTCGAAGTGGGCCGGTGAGGGCAGCACCTGGCCCAGCTCGCCCGGCAGCTGCTCGTTGGCCCACAGCCGGTGCACCGTCCGCACCGCCTCGTCCCGGTCGGTGTCGTAGCAGACCTTGGTGCCCCCGCTGACCGGTTTGCCGCCGCCCCCGCCCTTGCGGTACTGCTCCACCATCGAGGTGTCCGGCATCATCGTGATGTAGCCGTCGCCCACGCGGGACGCCAGCTTCGTCGCCGCCGGGCCGAAGCCGGAGATGTCGATCGGGACGGGCTCGTCCGGGACGGTGTACAGGCGGGCGTTCTCCACCGTGTAGTGCGTGCCGTGGTGGTTGACCTCCTCGCCGGTGAACAGCCGGCGCATGATCTGGATGGCCTCCTCCAGCATCTCCAGGCGTACGTGCGCGGCCGGCCAGGCATCACCGAGGATGTGCTCGTTGAGCGCCTCTCCGGTGCCGACGCCCAGCCGGAAGCGGCCGTCCGTCATTACCGCGCTGGTCGCCGCGGCCTGCGCCACGACCGCCGGGTGGATGCGTGTGGTCGGGCAGGTCACGGCCGTCTCGACGGGCAGGGACACCGCGTCGGACAGCGCGCCGATCACCGACCACACGAACGGGCTCTGCCCCTGCTCGCCGTTCCAGGGGTGGTAGTGGTCCGAGATCCACAGTGCCTGGAATCCGGCCTGCTCGGCCATCCGCGCCTGTTCGATCAGCTCAGCGGGACCGTACTGCTCGCACGAGAGGAAATAGCCGTACTCGGGCATGGGGGCGCCTCCGGGGCAGGGAGAGGGTGGGTCCCGGCCCGGGTACCCGGGCGTCCGGCCGGAAACCGGCGGCACGGGGTACCGTGCGGGGCGCCGTGAAGGGCCCGGCGGACGTTTGGGTGCCCCGGCCAGGGGGACGCGGAAGGCTCACGAGGTACGCGACAGCCCGGAGGCGAACCGTGAGCCGACCCCGCATCGTGATCGTCGGTGCCGGCTTCGCCGGGTACCGGACGGCCCGCACCCTGTCCCGGCTCACCCGGCACCAGGCCGACATCACCCTGCTCAACCCGACCGACTACTTCCTCTACCTGCCGCTGCTGCCCCAGGTCGCCGCCGGAATCCTGGAACCGCGCCGGGTCAGCGTGTCCCTGTCGGGCACGCTGCCGCGCGTCCGGCTGGTGCTCGGCGAGGCCGACGGCATCGACCTCGACGGACACACCGTGCACTACACCGGCCCGGAGGGCGGCCGGGGCACCCTGCCCTACGACCGGCTGGTGCTCGCCGCGGGCAGCGTCAACAAGCTGCTGCCCATCCCCGGCGTCGCCGAGCACGCCCACGGCTTCCGCGGGCTGCCGGAGGCGCTCTACCTGCGCGACCACGTGACCCGGCAGGTCGAGCTGGCCGCCGCGGCCGACGACCGTGCGGAGTGCGCCGCACGGTGCACCTTCGTCGTGGTCGGGGCGGGATACACCGGTACGGAGGTCGCCGCGCACGGCCAGATGTACACCGACGCGCAGGTCCGCAGGCACCCGATGCGCACCGGTATGCGGCCCCGCTGGATGCTGCTGGACGTGGCGCCCCGGGTGCTGCCCGAGATGGACGAACGGCTCTCCCGCACCGCCGACCGGGTGCTGCGGCAGCGGGGCGTCGACGTGCGGATGGGGACCTCCGTGAAGGAGGCCACGCACGACGGGGTCCTGCTGACCGACGGCACGAGCGTTGACACGCGCACGCTGGTGTGGTGCGTGGGCGTGCGGCCCGATCCCCTGGTGGAGTCCCTCGGGCTGCCCATGGAACGCGGCCGGCTGCTCGTCGACCCGCACCTCCAGGTGCCGGGGCGGCCCGAACTGTTCGCGTGCGGTGACGTCGCCGCGGTGCCCGACCTGGACCAGCCGGGCCAGTACACGCCGATGACGGCACAGCACGCGTGGCGGCACGGCAAGGTCTGCGCGCAGAACGTCGCCGCGTCGCTCGGTGTCGGCGGGGAGCGGAGGGCGTACCGCCACCGTGACATGGGGTTCGTCGTGGACCTGGGCGGCGCGAAGGCCGCCGCCAACCCGCTGGGGGTGCCGATGTCCGGTCCGGCGGCGGGCGCGGTCACGCGGGGCTACCACCTCGCGGCGATGCCGGGCAACCGGGTGCGGGTGGCCGCGGACTGGCTGCTCGACGCGGTACTGCCCCGTCAGGCGGTCCAGTTGGGCCTCGTACGGTCCTGGTCCGTCCCCCTGGAGTCGGCGTCGCCGGAGGTGGCGCGGGTGCCGGGGAAGGCGGGGACGCGGAAGAAGGAGGGGGCGGCGGACGGGGACGGGCATGGACCGGGGCGCGGAGACGGCCCCGGGTCTGCGGAGGTCCACGGCAGCTCCGGCGACGAACCCGCCAAGAATCAGCCGGGTGGTGAGCCGGCGAAGGGCGGGCCGGGCGGTGAACCGGCCAGGAGTCAGCCGGGCGGTGAACCGGCCAGGAGTCAGCCGGGTGGTGAACCGGCCAGGAGTCAGCCGGGTGGTGAGCCGGCGAAGGGCGGGCCGGGCGGTGAACCGGCCAGGAGTCAGCCGGGTGGTGAACCGGCCAGGAGTCGGCCGGGTGGTGAGCCGGCGAAGGGCGGGCCGAGTGGTGCGTCCGCGAAGGGACGAGGGGACGGCGGCCGGGCGAAGGGCCGGACCGCTGAACCCGGCAGTTCCAGGGCCTCCGGCACGTCGCGCCCCGCCGGGACGCCCGCCAAGCCTCCGTCCACCGCGGCGCCCGCCGGGCCACCGTCCGCCAAGGCGCCCGCCGGACCGCGGCGCGCGGGCGCGGCGCCGGGCGGCCCCCGGCCCACCGGCGCGGCGCCCACCCCCGCTCCCACCCGTTCCGCCGGTGCGTCCGACGACCCCGGACCCGAACCTCCGGCGAACCAGCCGCCCCCCGGACCCGACATCGCCCCCGGCCCCGTCAAGCGTTCCGACGGCCGTGCCGTGGAAGGAGACTCATGAACACCGGTGAACTCGTCGACCTCGGACAGCAGCTGCGCGTCGACAGCGTACGGACGTCCGCCGCCGCGGGCTCCGGGCACCCGACGTCCTCGATGTCCGCCGCGGACCTGATGGCCGTACTCCTGGCCAACCACCTCCGCTACGACTTCGAGCGCCCCGCACACCCCGGCAACGACCGCTTCGTCCTCTCCAAGGGACACGCCTCCCCCCTCCTCTACTCCGCCTACAAGGCGGCCGGCGCCATCGACGACGAGGAACTGCTCACCTTCCGCAAGCAGGGCAGCCGCCTGGAGGGGCACCCCACTCCGCAGCGGCTGCCGTGGGTCGAGACGGCCACCGGTTCGCTCGGCCAGGGCCTGCCCGTCGGCGTCGGCATCGCGCTGTCCGGCAAGCGGCTGGACCACGCCGACTACCGCGTGTGGGTGCTGTGCGGCGACAGCGAGATGGCCGAGGGGTCGGTGTGGGAGGCGGCCGAGCACGCCGGGTACGAGAACCTCGACAACCTGACCGTGATCATCGACGTCAACCGGCTCGGCCAGCGCGGTCAGACCCGGCACGGCCACGACCTCGACGCGTACGCGCGCCGTTTCCGGGCCTTCGACTGGCACACGATCGAGATCGACGGCCACGACGTGGACGCCATCGACCGCGCCTACGGCGAGGCCCTGTCCACCAAGGGACAGCCCACCGCGATCATCGCCCGCACCCTCAAGGGCAAGGGGGTGAAGGCGGTGGAGGACCGCGAGGGCCAGCACGGCAAGCCGCTTCCGGAAGCCGAGGAGGCCATCGCCGAACTCGGCGGCCCGCGCGACCTCCGGGTCCGGGTACAGGAGCCGCCGTCCGCACGGGCACTGCACTCGGCCGGCACCGGACAGACCGAGCTGCCCCGCTACGACGAGGGCGACGAGGTCGCCACCCGCAACGCCTTCGGAGAGGCACTCGCCGCACTCGGCACCGCCCGCGGCGACGTCGTCGCCCTCGACGGCGAGGTCGGCGACTCCACGCGCGCCGAGTTCTTCGCCAAGGAACACCCGGAGCGCTACTTCGAGTGCTACATCGCCGAGCAGCAGATGGTCGCCGCCGCGGTGGGGATGGCGGCGCGCGGCTGGGTGCCGTTCGCCACCACGTTCGCCGCCTTCCTGACCCGCGCCCACGACTTCGTGCGCATGGCCTCGGTCAGCGGCTCCGGCATCAACCTCGTCGGCTCCCACGCGGGCGTCGCCATCGGCCAGGACGGGCCCAGCCAGATGGGCCTGGAGGACCTCGCGATGATGCGGGCCGTCCACGGCTCGACCGTGCTGTATCCGTGCGACGCCAACCAGACCGCCCGTCTCGTCGCCGAGATGGCCGGCCTGGAGGGCATCCGCTACCTGCGTACCTCGCGCGGTGAGAGCAAGGTGATCTACAGCCCCGACGAGGAGTTCCCCGTCGGCGGCAGCAAGGTGCTGCGCTCCTCCGACCGCGACCGGCTGACCGTCGTCGCGGCCGGTGCCACCCTGCACGAGGCACTCGCCGCGGCCGACGCCCTCGGCCGGGACGGCATCCCGGTCCGGGTGATCGACCTGTACTCGGTCAAGCCCGTCGACCGGGCCACCCTGCGCGAGGCCGCCGAGGACACCGAATGCCTGCTGACCGTGGAGGACCACCGGCAGGAGGGCGGTATCGGCGACGCCGTCCTCGACGCGTTCTGCGACGGCCGGCCCGTGCCCCGTCTGGTCCGGCTCGCCGTCGGGACGATGCCGGGCTCCGCGACCCCGGCCGAGGAGCTGCACGCCGCGGGGATCGACGCCGAGTCCATCGAGGCGGCCGTACGGATGCTGGTGGAGCAGGCGATCATCCCGTGAGCGGTGACGCCGTACGGACCGTCCGGGCCGGCCGGCGCACCGTGGAGGTCCATCGGCCGGACAAGGTGCTGTTCCCCAAGGGGGCCGGCGGCGCGGAGGAGGAGTACACCAAAGGCGATCTCGTCGACTACTACCGTGCCGTCGCCCCTTTCATGCTGCCCCACCTGCGGGGCCGCCCGCTGATGCTGGAACGGCATCCGGACGGCGTCGACGGACCGCGGTTCATGCAGAAGAACACTCCGGCGCACTACCCGGAGTGGATCAGCCGTGTCGAGGTGGCCAAGGAGGGCGGCACCGTCTGCCACACCGTCTGCGACGACACCGCGACCCTCCTCTACCTCGCCGACCAGGCAGCCCTCACCCTGCACCGCTGGCTGTCCCGGGCCGGGAAGTCCGACTGGCCGGACCGGATGGTCTTCGACCTCGACCCGGCCGGCGACGACTTCGAGGCGGTACGGGAGGCGGCCCGGTTGCTGGGCGAGCTGCTCGACGAGCTGGGACTGCCCTCGGCGCTCATGACCACCGGGTCCCGGGGGCTTCACGTGGTCGTTCCACTGAATGCCCGTCAGGATCACGCCGTCGTGCACGAGTTCGCCCTGCACGCCGCCGAGGTCCTGGAGGCGTCCCGTCCCGACCGGCTCACCACCGCTCCCCGCAAGAAGGACCGCGGCGGCCGGCTCTACCTCGACATCCAGCGCAACGCCTATGCGCAGACCGCGGTGGCCCCCTTCACCGTCCGCGCCCGGCCCGGCGCACCCGTGGCCGTCCCCCTCTCCTGGGACCAGTTGGACGACCCCGCCCTGCACGCCCGCCGCTGGACGATCGCGGACGCCGTCGACCAGGCGCGCACCCGGCCCTGGGCCGGGATCATGAGCCACGCCCGGACCCTGGGCCCCGCCCGGCGCCGTCTGAACGCTCTGCGCGGCCGAGCCGACTGAGCCGACTGAGCCGGCCGCGGTGGCTGAGTCGGCTGCGGCAGGTGCGGGGCGCGGGGTGGCCGGCACATGCGTGCGCCCGTGGAGGTTTGGCGAACACGCTTGCGGCCACACGAAGGGGGAGGTGGCCATGTCGAACACGAACAACACGTCCGAATCGCAAGGCTCACAACAGAGTTCACGGAAATCACAGCAAACACAGAAGACCCAGGACTCACAGGAGTCGCGTCGGCCACGGCCGATGGAGGTTCTGCGCGAGGCGCGCGCCCAGCTCGCGGAGCTCACCGGCATGACCGCGGAGTCCGTGTCGTCCTTCGAGCAGACGGAGGAGGGCTGGTCACTGGAGGTCGAGGTCCTCGAACTCGAGCGGGTGCCCGACACGATGAGCCTGATGGCGGGCTACCAGGTGGAGCTCGATGCCGAGGGGCAGCTCACGGGCTACCGGCGCGTCAGGCGCTACGAGCGCGGCCGGGCCGACGCACGAGGTGCCGGCGGCCGCTAGGCCGGCCGACCCGGCCGACTTGACGCAACGCACCACATCCACAGGCGTCACCCCCACAGGCATCACCCCCCCCACAGGCATCCCCCTACAACACCGCACCCCACAAACACCGCACCCCACAAACACCGCACCCCACACCACACCCGCAGACGCAATGGAGGAACAGCAGGCATGACTGTCGTACCGGCACAACAGACCGGCGGTGGAGGCGGCAGCAGCGGCCTTTACGACGTGCTTGAGCTTGTTCTGGACAGGGGGCTCGTCATCGACGCGTTCGTGCGCGTCTCCCTGGTCGGCATCGAGATTCTGAAGATCGACGTCCGTGTCGTCGTCGCCAGCGTGGACACCTATCTGCGCTTCGCCGAGGCATGCAACCGGCTCGACCTGGAGGCCGGGCCGCGCAAGGACCCGGGCCTGCCCGACCTGGTCGGTGAGATGACCGAGTCCGGCGCCCGCGGCAAGTCCAAGGGGGCGCTGTCCGGCGCCGCCGAGACCATCTCCGACGCGTTCAAGCAGGCCCGTGACGAGGGCGGCTCCGAGCGCGAGACCGCATCGCGTCCGCGCGCCCGCAAGGCCGCGCCCTCGCGCCGGAAGGAGGAGCAGGAGTGAGTACGTACGTCTACGGCATCACCGCCGGTTCGCATGCCGGACTCCCCGAGGGTCTCCGTGGCGTCGGCGACCCGCCGAGCGAGGTGCGGCTCCTGAAGGAGGGCGGGCTGGCGGCCGTCGTCAGTGACGCGCCCGAGGGACTGCGTCCCAAGCGCAGGGAACTGCTCGCCCACCAGAACGTGCTGAGCGAGATCGGCGCGGCCGGGTGCGTGCTGCCCATGCGCTTCGGGAGCATCGCCCCGGACGACAAGGCGGTCACCGGGGTGCTCGCCGAGCGGGCCGAGCACTACAGGGAGCGCCTGGAGGCGCTGGACGGCAGGGTCGAGTACAACATCAAGGCCAATCACGTCGAAGAGGCCGTCCTGCACCACGTCATGGCCGGGAACCCGGAGATCCGCGCCCTCGCGGAGTCCAACCGGCGTTCGGGTGGTGGCAGTTACGAGAGCAAGATCCAGCTCGGCGAGATGGTCGCGGCCGCGGTCAAGGGCAAGGAGGCCGAGGACGCCACCACGCTGGAGCGCGCCCTGGAGCCGGCCGCCGACGCTGTGAGCGTGGGCCCCGAGTCCACCGGATGGCTGGCCAACGTGTCGTTCCTGGTGAACCGGGAGTCGGCCGAGGAGTTCCTGGCCGCCGTCGAGCAGGCCCGCAGCCGGATGCCGCACCTGGAGGTGCGCGTGAACGGCCCGCTGCCGCCGTACAGCTTCGTCGAGCCCGGCCCCGCGGAGCCCGCGGGCACGGCGGCCGGCGGGACGGACGCCGGAACGGGATGAGGACATGGGACTGATCTCGGAGGTCCTGCTGCTGCCGTTCGCCCCGGTGCGCGGCAGCGCATGGGCCATCAGGCAGGTGATGAACGAGGCGGAGCGGATCTACTACGACCCCGCCACGGTCCGGGCCGAGCTGGCCCGTCTGGAGGAGCAGTTGGAGGCCGGCGAGATCACCGAGGAGGAGTTCGACCGACAGGAGGACGGGCTTCTGGACCGGCTGGAGATCGCTACGCGCACGAGCGCGGGATTGGGCAACGGGACGGCACCATGAATCGAGCGGGACTGGGCCTCGCGGTAGGGGCCGGCTATCTGCTGGGACGTACGAAGAAGCTGAAACTCGCGGTCGCCGTGGGCACCATGGTGGCCGGCAAGAAGCTGAACCTGACCCCGAAGGGCATCGCGGAACTGGTCTCCACGCGGTTGCAGGACAACCCCCAGTTCAAGGAGATCGGGGACCAGCTGCGCACGGACCTGCGGGGCGTGGGCAAGGCGGCGTCGGGCGCCATGGTCGAGCGGCAGATCGACGCGCTCGCCGACCGCCTGCACGGACGTACCGCCCAGGTGCGCGACCGGCTCTCCGGTGGGACGTCCCAGGTGCCGGCCGCCGGATCCGACGACTCCCGCGACCCCGAGGACTCGGAGGACGCCGGGGAGTACGCGGAGTACGGCGACGAGCGCCACGGGCGCACCGAGCGGGCGGAGCGGCGGCCCGGGCGGGAGCGGGAGGAGGCCGCGGGAGAGCGTGACGAGCCGCGGCCGGAGCGACGCGAGTCGCGCGAGCGGACCGCGAAGAAGGCACCGCCCGAGGCGCGCAAGGCGGCCAGGAAGGCACCCGCGCCCGCGAAGAAGGCCGTGGCGAAACGGGCGCAGCCGGCCAGGAAGGCAGTCGGCGAGAAGGCAGCCGGCAAGAAGGCAGCCGGCAAGAAGGCGACGGCCGGGGCCGGGAGCGCGGCCCGCGGTGCCGGGGCCCGGCAGTCGAAGGGCGGTGGTGAGCGATGACCGACACCCTCGGTTCCGCGGCCTCCACGGCGGGCGGGGCCGCGAAGATGAACCCGATCGCCGACGTGGCGCAGAGCGAGGCGGCCGAGCGCCTCAAGGCGGAGGTCCAGGACTACCTCGCCGCCCAGGTCACACGGCTGCTGACCGGTGTCGGCACCAAGCTGGGCGAGACCACCGGCAAGCTGAACGACATCGCCGAGGGCAAGAGCCCCGGTTTCGCCAAGCTGGCCCTCGACGGCGGACGCAAGCTCGCCGAGGGCAAGAGCCCGGTGCGGGCCGCGTTCGAGGTCGGCGCCGGCAAGGTGAAGGACAACGTGGTCGGTGCCGTCAAGAACCTCGGCGGCGGCAAGGGCAGGAAGAAGGGCGGCGGCGGCCAGAAGCCGACCGTCATCATCGAGTACGTCGACGTCGGCGTACCGCTGCGCACGGCCTACGACCAGTGGACCCAGTACCAGGACTTCAGCACCTTCGCCAAGGGCGTCAAAAGCGCGAACCGCGCCGACGACACGTCGTCCGACTGGCAGCTGAAGGTTTTCTGGTCCAACCGCAGCTGGAAGGCGAAGACCACCGAGCAGGTGCCGGACGACCGGATCTCCTGGACGTCGGAGGGCGCCAAGGGCACGACCAAGGGCGTCGTCAGCTTCCACCGGCTGGCCGACAACCTCACCCGCGTGATCCTGGTCATCGAGTACTACCCCAAGGGGCTGTTCGAGAAGACCGGCAACATCTGGCGCGCCCAGGGCCGCCGGGCCCGCCTCGACCTGAAGAACTACGTCCGCCACATCACCCTCAAGGGCGAGGCGGACGACGGCTGGCGCGGCGAGATCCGCGACGGAGAGGTCGTCCGCAGCCACGAGGACGCCCTCGCGCGGGAGCAGGAGGGCGAGGAGCCGCCCGAGGCGGAGGAGGGGGCCGGCTACGAGGAGGAACCCGGGGGCGAGTACGACGCAGAGGCGGAGCCCGAGCCCGAGCCCGAGGGCGAGGACGAGTACGGAGGCGAGTACGAGGAAGAGGCGGAGCCCGGGCCCGAGGACGAGTACGAGGACGACAAGGAAGCCGGCGAGGACGAGTACGAGGACGAGGACGAGTACGCGTCCCGTGACGCGTACGACGATCACGAGGACGACGACCAAGAGGAAGCCGATCGCGGGAGCCGTCGATGACCACACCCAGCCGGCTGCCCGATCCCTATGGCCAGGGACAGAGCGCCAACCTCGCCGACATCCTGGAGCGGGTGCTCGACAAGGGAGTCGTGATCGCGGGCGACATCCGGATCAACCTGCTCGACATAGAGCTGCTCACCATCAAGCTGCGGCTCGTCGTCGCCTCCGTCGACAAGGCCAAGGAAATGGGCATCGACTGGTGGGAGAGCGACCCCGCTCTCTCCTCCCGCGCTCGGCGCGACGAACTGACCCGGGAGAACGCCGAGTTGCGTGAACGTCTGCGCGAGCTCGACCCGGGCCGCGTACCGAGGGAGGCACCGTGACCGGACTGCGGTACGTCTACGCCGTCTGCCGCCCCTTCGGCGCGGCCCTGCAGGCCCAGCTGACAGGGGTGGCGGGCGACCCGCCCCGGCTGCTGGCCCACCGCGACCTGGTCGCCGTGGTCAGCCATGTGCCGGAGGCCGACTTCTGCGAGGAGGCGCTGCGCGCCCACCTGGAGGACCTGGACTGGCTGGCCGGGACCGCCCGCGCCCACCAGCAGGTCATCGACGCGCTCACCGCCGTCACCACCCCGCTGCCGCTCCGGCTGGCCACCGTCTTCCGGGACGACAGCGGCGTACGCGTGATGATGGAGGAGCGGGAGGACGCCTTCCGGCGCACGCTCGACCGGCTGGACGGACGCGTGGAATGGGGCGTCAAGGTGTACGTCGAGGCGGAGCCCGAACAGACCGCCACCGCGGCGGAGCCCGCCTCCAGGCCCGCCTCGGGCCGGGACTACCTGCGGCAGCGGCGCATGCGGACACGGGCGGACGACGCCCTGTGGGCCAGGGCCGAGGAGTTCGCGACGCGCCTGCACGAAACGCTGACGGCCCGGGCCGACGACGCGCGGCTGCACGCGCCGCAGAACCCCGGGCTCTCCGGCGCCGCCGGACGGAACGTACTCAACGCGGCCTATTTGGTGCGGCGCGACGTCTCCGAGGAATTCGTGGAAATGGTGGACCGGACAAAGGACGAGGCCCCCGGAATTCGTGTGGAACTCACCGGGCCGTGGGCGGCGTATTCATTCGCCGGGGAAGCGACCTCCGGCGAGGCAGGGACGGGAGGGGAATCATGACCGTCGTCGAACGCCGTGAGATCGCCCTCGTCGACCTGCTCGACCGGCTCCTCGCCGGCGGAGTCGTCATCACCGGCGACGTCACGCTGCGCATCGCGGACGTCGATCTGGTCCGCATCGACCTGAACGCGCTGATCAGCTCGGTCAACCGCGACGTTCCGTCGCCGTTCGGGGATTGACGTGAGTGAACACACCGAGCCCCGCAAGCGCCTCGACCTCGAGCCGGACACGGTCGAGCGCGACCTGATCAAGCTGGTGCTGACGGTCGTCGAGCTGCTGCGCCAGCTCATGGAACGCCAGGCGCTGCGCCGTGTGGACGAGGGCGACCTGAGCGAGGAGCAGGAGGAGCGGATCGGGCTCACCCTGATGCTTCTCGACGACCGCATGACCGAGCTCCGCGACCGATACGGTCTGCGGCCCGAGGACCTGAACCTGGACCTCGGGCCGCTGGGACCGCTGCTGCCCCGGGAGTGAGCCTCCCGGGGCAGCAGCCTCATCGCTGTGGTTCACCCTCCGTGGTTCACCGTCTGCGGCTCACCACCTGTACCAGCGGCCCCTGCCGCCGCCGGCCGTCGTCCCGCGGGCCAGGAAACCCAGCAGCCACAGGACCAGGACTGCCAAGGCAATCCACCAGAGAATCTTCACGGCGAATCCCGCGCCGAAAAGAACAATCGCGAGAAGCAGTACGAGCAGAAGCGGAACCATAATGTCGAACCTCCTGTCGTACTGGTTTCCCGTAATCCACCGATCAGACGTGGGTCAGGCTTCCTTTCGGCACAGAATCTCCCCGTGCAGGACGCTGAACCAGCCCTCCGGCCGCTCACCCCACTCCCGCCAGGCCGCCGAGACGGCCCGCAGTTGCTCGGCGGTCGCATGGCCGCCCTCGGTGGCCGCCCCGGCGTACGCCGACGCCACGGTGCGCTCCGCCCACAGGCCGCTCCACCACTCGCGCTCCTGCGGTGTGGCGAAGGTCCAGGTGGCGGAGGTCGCTGTGATGTCCGTGAACCCCGCCTCGAGCGCCCAGGCCTTCAGCCGGCGTCCGGCGTCCGGCTCGCCGCCGTTGGCGCGGGCCACCCGGCGGTACAGGTCCAGCCAGTCGTCCATGCCCGGGGACGCGGGGTACCAGGTCATGGCGCCGTAGTCCGAGTCACGGACGGCGATGATCCCGTCGGGCCTCGCGACCCGCCTCATCTCGCGCAGGGCCCGCACCGGGTCACCCACGTGCTGGAGCACCTGGTGGGCGTGGACGACGCAGAACGTGTCGTCCGGGTAGTCCAGCGCGTGCACGTCCGCCACCGCGAGGCGGTGTTGGCGAGCCCGCGTCCGGCCGCCGTGGCCCGGGCCCGCTCGACGATCTCCGGCGCCAGGTCCACGCCGGTGACGTGTCCCTCCGGGACCAGTTCCGCCAGGTCCGCGGTGATGGTGCCCGGACCGCAGCCGATGTCCAGGATCCGCATGCGGGGCCCGAGCGAGCCGAGCAGGTAGGCGGCCGAGTTGGCGGCGGTGCGCCAGGTGTGCGAGCGGAGCACGGACTCGTGGTGCCCGTGCGTGTAAACGGCGGTCTCCCGCGGTTCCGGCATGGTGGGTCCCCTCTACCGACGATGCGGTCACCGTACGCGCACCGGCCGAATGATGAGACTCATGGGCCAGCATACGGACTGACGTGTCCTCAGGAGAGCAGTCCGGCACCGGGCAGCGGACGGTAGACCGTGAGCGCCTCCGGCAGCTTCTCCAGCGCCAGATCGCCCTCCGTCTCGGTCAGTTCGCCGTCGTACGCCATCAGCGTCCCCGGCGCGACCCCGTTCAGGCGCAGCCGGTGCACCTGCACCGCCGCGTGCGCGGGGGAGCGGGTCAGCGGGCCCGCGAGCGCCGCGGACAGCAGCCGCAGGGCCGGCCGGCGACCGCCGTGCACCACCCGCACGTCCAGCTGCCCGTCCGCCAGGTCGAGGCGGCGGCCGGAGGCGAGGCCCCGACGGTGGTACGTGCCGTTGCCGGCGAACAGCATCCACAGCGGGCGCCGGCGGCCCCGTACCTCCGCCTCCAACGGGTGCCGGTCGGCGCGCAGCACCCGTACGGCCGCGAGCACCCCGGCCGGCCAGCCGCCGATCCGGGGCGACCAGTGCTCCCGCTCGTTGACCAGCTCCGGGTACACCCCGAGGCTGAAGGTGTTCAGGAAGATGCCGTGCCGCCCGCCGGAGGCGAACCGGCCGACGTCCACGCGTACCCCCTCCCCTCGCTCCAGCGCCTGGCACAGATCCCGTACGTCCTCCACCCCGAGGTCGTAGGCGAAATGGTTGAGCGTGCCGCCGGGCAGCACGGCCAGCGGCAGCCCGTGGCGCAGGGCGACCTCGGCGGCGGCGTTCACGGTGCCGTCGCCGCCGCACACGCCGAGCACCCGGGCGTGGTCCGCCGCCTTCTCCAACTCCGCGCGGATGTCGCCCGGTTCGCACTCCACCACCTCCGCGTCGGGCAGCGCGTCGCACAGCGCCCGCACCCGGTCCGAGGTGCCCGAACCGATGTTGGCCACCATCACGAGACCGTCACCGCCGGGCAGCGCCGGCACGTCGGCACGCGGCCGGGCCGGCGGGGTGAGCTGGGCGCGCGTCGGGACCATGCCCCGTACGGCGAACGCGGCCCCCGCCCCGAGGGCCGCACCCGCCAGCACGTCACTCGGGAAGTGGACGCCGGTGTAGACGCGGGAGAGGACGACCGCGGCGGCCACCGGGGCGACCGCCGCGCCCCACGCCGGGGACTCCAGCGCGACACCGGTCGCGAACGCGGCGGCCGACGCGGCGTGGCCGGACGGGAAGGACGTCGTGATCGGCTGCCGCTTCAGTTGCCGCACCAGGGGCACCGGGTCCAGCACGGGACGGGGGCGGCGGACCGAGCGCTTGCCGAGCGTGTTGATCGCCAGCGAGGCCAGGCTCAGCGAGGCGAGGCCCCGGGCGGCGGCGCGACGGGCCCTCGGGGTGCGGGTCGCGGCCAGCGCGGCGCCCGCCGCGAACCACAGCACACCGTGGTTGGCGCTGCGGCTCAGGCGGGGCAGCAGGGGGTCGGCGCCGGGCCAGGTACGGGCGGCGACGGCCTCGAACAGGCGCTGGTCCAGCCGCAGCAGGCGGTTGCGGACCGGATGCGGACCGGGCGTCGGGGCGGTGAGGTCTACGTCGGGGCTCATGGCTCCCGCCTACCCTGCGGACGGCGTTTCCTGCGGGTGGCGCGCCCCACGTACCGCCGCCCCGGGCCGCGGCGGCGGAAATGGGTTTGCCCGGGACGTGCCCGGAGCCGGAGAATCCGGCCCCATGGGACATCTCGAAGCAGCGCACCTGGAGTACTACCTCCCCGACGGGAGGGCGCTGCTCGGCGACGTCTCCTTCCGGGTGGGGGAGGGGGCCGTCGTGGCCCTCGTCGGACCCAACGGGGCGGGCAAGACCACCCTGCTGCGCCTGCTGTCCGGGGAGCTCAAACCGCACGGCGGGACCGTCGCCGTCGGCGGCGGCCTCGGAGTGATGCGCCAGTTCGTGGGCTCCGTCCGGGACGAGACGACCGTCCGCGACCTGCTGGTGTCCGTGGCGTCGCCCCGCATCCGCGAGGCCGCGCGCGCCGTCGACGCCGCCGAGCACGGGATCCTGACCGTCGACGACGAGGCCGCCCAGATGCGCTACGCGCAGGCGCTCGCCGACTGGGCCGAGGCGCAGGGGTACGAGGCCGAGACCCTGTGGGACATCTGCACCACGGCCGCGCTCGGGGTGCCGTACGACAAGGCCCAGTGGCGGCAGGTGAGCACGCTGTCCGGCGGTGAGCAGAAGCGGCTGGTGCTGGAGGCGCTGCTGCGCGGCACCGACGAGGTGCTGCTGCTCGACGAGCCGGACAACTACCTCGACGTGCCCGGCAAGCGCTGGCTGGAGGAGCGGCTGAAGGAGACCCGCAAGACGGTGCTCTTCGTCTCCCACGACCGTGAACTGCTGGCCCGCGCCGCCGAGAAGATCGTCTCCCTGGAACCCGGCCCCGCGGGCGCCGACGCCTGGGTGCACGGCGGCGGCTTCGCCACCTTCCACGACGCCCGGCGCGAGCGCTTCGCCCGCTTCGAGGAACTGCGCCGCCGCTGGGACGAGAAGCACGCGCAGCTGAAGAAACTGGTACTGACACTGCGTCAGGCCGCCGCGATCAGTCACGACATGGCCTCCCGTTACGCCGCCGCCCAGACCCGGCTGCGCAAGTTCGAGGAGGCCGGACCGCCGCCCGAGCCGCCGCGCGAGCAGGACATCCGGATGCGCCTGAAGGGCGGCCGTACCGGCGTCCGCGCCGTCACCTGCGAACAGCTGGAACTCACCGGCCTGATGAAACCCTTCGACCTGGAGGTCTTCTACGGCGAACGCGTCGCCGTCCTCGGCTCCAACGGCTCCGGCAAGTCGCACTTCCTGCGGCTGCTCGCCGGCGGCGACGTGGCCCACACCGGGAACTGGAAGCTCGGCGCGCGCGTGGTCCCCGGGCACTTCGCACAGACCCACGCCCACCCCGAACTGCTGGGCCAAAAGCTCCTGGACATCCTGTGGACCGAGCACGCCCAGGACCGGGGCGCCGCCATGTCGAGGCTGCGCCGCTACGAGCTGACCCAGCAGGCCGAGCAGACCTTCGACCGGCTCTCCGGCGGCCAGCAGGCCCGCTTCCAGATCCTCCTGCTGGAACTCCAGGGCGTCACCGCCCTGCTGCTCGACGAGCCGACCGACAACCTCGACCTGGAATCGGCCGAAGCCCTCCAGGAAGGCCTGGAGGGCTTCGAGGGCACGGTCCTCGCGGTCACCCACGACCGCTGGTTCGCCCGATCCTTCGACCGGTACCTCGTCTTCGGCAGCGACGGGCGCGTCCGCGAGACGCCGGAGCCGGTCTGGGACGAACGGCGGGTGGAGCGGGCCCGCTGACGCGGGCGGTCACGGAGATCACTTCCAGCGCAGCAGCGCCCCCAGGCCGCCCACCGGTGCCTTGTCCGCGGCCTCGGACGGCAGGGCCGCCGTCACGGAGATCGCCGGGGCGCCGGTCATCACCGCCGAGCGCAGCAGGGCGTCGTCCGCGCGGGCCGACCAGGAGTTCTGCTCGCCGAGCGTCTTCAGCTCCGTACGGCGCACCGCCAGCTGGTCGGCGTCCTCGCCGATCCACACCTCGCGGTGGGTGTCGGGGCCGTCCGGGATGATCAGCAGCTCGTCGATGCGGTGCTCCCGGGCGGCCTCGACCAGCGCGGGCACCCCCTCCGCGGCGCCGGCCCGGCCCTCGCCGTCCGGCGTGCGGGCGGCCAGGAACCGGCCCAGCTCGTCCTGGGCGCGCGAGCGTACGTGGTCGTCGCGCAGCCGCTCCACCTCGTCGTCCAGCAGCCTGCTGCCGGCACCGCGCGAGGCCTCGGCGACCCGGTGCTGCAGGCGCGCCGGCAGCCGCTCGTGCACGGACCGCCGCTCCCGGTCGTCCCCCACCAGGATCAGCAGGTCGGCGCCCGTCTCCTCCTGGCACACGGCGAGCGCGTCCGCGATCTCCGCCGCGTTGTGCTCCCAGGTGTTCTCCACCCGCAGCTGGAAGTGGCGCTCCGACCAGTCGACGCTGCTGGTGCGGTGCACCGGCCACTGCCGCCCGGTCACGCCGCCCGCGTCCGAGCTGCCCAGCGCGCTGCGCAGTTCGAAGTCGGCGCCCTTGCGGTCGATGTACGCCACCACGCACACCGGGTCCTCACCGGCCAGCTCCAGCAGCGGTGCGACGTGCGGCAGCGGCGCCCAGTCGGCGGTGGTCCCGCCGTACGGGGGGCGGGCCAGCGGCGGATCGAGGACCACCCGCCCGGCACACGCGAACAGGGCCCGCCCGTGCGGGTCGGTGGCGTGGCGCAGCCCCTCCACCGCCTCCTTCACGGCCCGGCAGGTCGCGTCGTCCGCGCCCTGCTCCGCGAGCTCCCGGGCCACCGCTGCGGCCGTCAGCTCACGTTCGTGGGCGGTGTCCTCCGTGTTCCGGGAGAGGTCGACGTATACGGAGGCCCAGGGCCCCTGATGTTCGTAGAGGGGGTGCAGAAACGCGAGATCCATGGCTCCCTCCCGGGTGCCGCTCGGGGGTGGTAGTGCTTCCGGGGCGGGTACCCGGACCGCATGAACGAACACGACACGCGGGACGACACCATGACCGGAGTGGACCCGGGCCGCCTGGACGACCAACAGCTCATGAAGGAGCTGGAGACCATCCACCGCACCCGTCACGACACCCTGCTGTACGGGTCGAACGACGCGCTGCGGTCCCACAACGACCGCATGGCCCAGCTGGAGGGCGAGTGGCTGCGCCGCAACCCCCGGCGCCCGGTCGCCGCGGGCCGCACCCGCGAGGGCGCCCGGGAACGGGGCTGCGGGGAGGCCACCACCCCCGGCGGCTGAGTACCGGCCGCACCGCCGCCCGGGGCCGTACCGCCCGCCCGGCAGGCCTCGGGCGGGCGCGAGACTCGGCCCTCAGCAGCCCTCAGCAGCCCTCAACCCCTGGGGCTGGGGCTCGGTGGCCCTACGGGCCCAGTAAGCAGCGCGAGACCCGGCCCGCCGGCGCGATCGGGGCGCACCGGTGGGCCGGGTCCGGCGTGAGGCTCTCGCTCCGGCCTCCGGACGTCCGTCCGCCTCCTCAGCCGTCCGCCTTGCCGAACTCGGCGAGGAAGGTCTCGCAGAACGCCTCCAGGTCGTCCGGCTTGCGGCTGGTGACCAGGACGTTGTCGCCGTGGTCGCAGACCTTCACCTGCTCGTCGACCCAGGTGGCGCCCGCGTTGCGGAGATCGGTCCGCAAGCTGGGCCACGAGGTCATGACCCGGCCGCGTACGACGTCCGCCTCGATGAGCGTCCACGGGGCGTGGCAGATGGCGGCCACCGGCCGGCCCTGCTCGAAGAACTCCTTGACGAACGCCACGGCCTTCTCGTCCATTCGCAGGAAGTCCGGGTTGGCCACGCCGCCGGGCAGGACCAGCCCGCCGAACGAGTCGGCCGACGTGTCGCCCACCACCTCGTCCACCGGGAACGTGTCCGCCTTGTCGAGGTGGTCGAAGCCCTGGATCTCGCCTGACTGCGTGGAGACGAGCACGGGTTCGTGGCCCGCCTCCTTCGCCGCTCGCCACGGCTCGGTCAGTTCGACCTGCTCCACGCCCTCGGGCGCGGTCAGAAATGCGATGCGCATGTGGTCGGATTCCTTTCCTGGCGCGCCGGCCGGCGTCGCCGCCCCGCGCGCGTGTGTGGATCGTCCGGTCGTGTGTGCCGTGGCCGCCCGTCCTGCTCGCTGTCCGGGTCGTCGGGGCCGGGCGTCGGGTTCGTCCCCGGCGTCGGGTCCGGCGTCCGGTTCCGCGCGGCTGATGTCCGCGGGAGCCGAGGCGGGATCCCGGGCTTCGGCCAGGTCGACCGCCCTTTCCGGCGCCTATGTGTTCCGCGCCCCGGCCGGTCCGGACCCGCCGTGCTCGGTCAGGGCCACCGCCAGTTCCTGGACGTTGTCGTAGCGCGCCTTGTGCGGCAGCCGTTCCAGACCCTCGACGAGGGCGTCGGGCGCGTTGCCGCGGCGCAGCGCGCGGGTCAGTTCCCGCGGGTTCGCGGGGAAGGTATGCCGGGTCAGGTTCCGGGCCAGTTCGAGCCGGAGCGCCTCCAGATACGTCGGCCCGCGGCCCGGCGTCACCGGTCCGTAGGTGACCTCCGGGTCGTCCTCCGCGGCCGGTTCCGGGTCGTTCCACTCCTCGCTGCGGGTGGGGTGCCCGGACCTGAGCAGACCCTGCAGTTCGTGCTTCATCTCGTCGTCACGGTGGACGCTCATCCGGTCACTGCCTCGCTGCATGTCTCCCTCCACATCCTTCGGGGGTGCCGACCGCGTACCCGGGCACCGCGGGCCGACACGGAAACATCCGGACGGGCCCGATCCGATTCACCCCGGCACGCTGCGTGTGCCCGCGTGCACCGCGGGTTTGCCCGGCGGGCACGGGGAACCCGGCCCGCGCCACCACCCCCCACGCCCACCCCTTGTCGGGAAGGACGGATCATGGCGGTGCTGCTCGCTGTGTTCATCCCGGTCCTCATGCTCGGCGTGGTGCTGGCCCTGGGCCGCTACGAGGAGCTGGTGCTGCCGGGCACCGCGCCGCCGTCCGACGACGGGCCCGACGCGGCCGAGGCCGAACCGGCAGATCAGTAATCGAGAAGCGAGGCCCGTGGCGCTCCGTCTAGCGTGTCCCTGCTGACCCGCCCGATGGATGGAGAAACGATGAGCAGCGCCAGGGAAACGGACCAGAAGCCGGCCGTGCCACACGTCGCCGACAGTCATGATCTGATCCGTGTGCACGGTGCCCGCGAGAACAACCTCAAGGACGTCAGCATCGAGATCCCCAAGCGCCGGCTGACGGTGTTCACCGGCGTCTCCGGTTCGGGCAAGAGCTCGCTGGTGTTCAACACGATCGCCGCCGAGTCGCAGCGGCTGATCAACGAGACCTACAGCGCCTTCGTCCAGGGCTTCATGCCGACGCTCGCCCGCCCCGAGGTCGACGTCCTCGACGGCCTGACCACCGCGATCATCGTGGACCAGCAGCGGATGGGCGCCGACCCCCGCTCCACGGTCGGCACCGCCACCGACGCCAACGCGATGCTGCGCATCCTCTTCAGCCGGCTCGGGGACCCGCACATCGGCCCGCCCAGCGCGTACTCCTTCAACACCGCCTCCGTCCGGGCGAGCGGCGCGATCACCGTCGAGCGCGGCAACAAGAAGGCGGTGAAGGCGACCTACGAGCGCACCGGCGGCATGTGCAACCGCTGCGAGGGCCGGGGCAAGGTCTCCGACATCGACCTCTCACAGCTCTACGACGACTCCAAGTCGCTGTCCGAGGGCGCGTTCACCATCCCCGGCTGGAAGTCGGACAGCCAGTGGACCGTGCAGGTCTACGCCCAGTCCGGCTTCGTGGACCCGGACAAGCCGATCCGCGAGTACACGGAGAAGGAGCTGCGGGACTTCCTCTACGGCGAGCCGGTCAAGGTGAAGGTCAGCGGCGTCAACCTCACCTACGAAGGACTGATCCCGAAGATCCAGAAGTCGTTCCTGTCCAAGGACAAGGAGGCGATGCAGCCGCACATCCGGGCGTTCGTGGAGCGGGCGGTCACCTTCACCACCTGCCCCGAGTGCGACGGCACCAGGCTCAGCGAGGGCGCCCGGTCGTCGCGGATCGGGAAGATCAGCATCGCCGACGCCTGCGCGATGGAGATCCGCGACCTGGCCGAGTGGGTCCGCACTCTCGACGACCCGTCGGTGGCGCCGCTGCTCACGGCGCTGCGGGACACCCTCGACTCGTTCGTGGAGATCGGCCTCGGCTACCTCTCCCTCGACCGTCCGGCGGGCACGCTGTCGGGCGGTGAGGCGCAGCGCGTCAAGATGATCCGCCATCTCGGCTCCTCGCTCACCGACACCACGTATGTCTTCGACGAGCCCACCGTCGGCCTGCACCCCCACGACATCCAGCGCATGAACGACCTGCTGCTGCGGCTGCGGGACAAGGGCAACACCGTGCTCGTCGTCGAGCACAAGCCGGAGACGATCGCGATCGCCGACCACGTCGTCGACCTCGGACCCGGCGCCGGCACGGCGGGCGGCACCGTCTGCTTCGAGGGCACCGTCGAGGGGCTCCGGGCCGGCGGCACCGTCACCGGCCGCCACCTCGACGACCGGGCGTCGCTCAAGGAGACGGTCCGCGAGCCCACCGGCGTCCTGGAGATCCGCGACGCCACGACGCACAACCTCCAGGGCGTCGACGTCGACGTCCCGCTCGGCGTGCTCTGCGTGGTCACCGGCGTGGCCGGCTCCGGCAAGAGCTCGCTGATCCACGGCTCGGTGCCGGCCGGGGCGGGCGCCGACGTGGTATCGGTCGACCAGAGCCCCATCAAGGGCTCCCGGCGGAGCAACCCGGCGACGTACACCGGACTGCTCGACCCGATCCGCAAGGCCTTCGCCAAGGCCAACGGCGTCAAGCCCGCCCTCTTCAGCGCCAACTCCGAGGGTGCCTGCCCCACCTGCAACGGCGCCGGTGTCATCTACACCGACCTGGCGATGATGGCGGGCGTCGCGACGCCCTGCGAGGACTGCGAGGGGAAGCGGTTCCAGGCCTCGGTCCTCGACTACCGCCTCGGCGGCCGGGACATCAGCGAGGTCCTCGCCATGTCGGTGGCGCAGGCGGAGGAGTTCTTCGGCGCCGGCGAGGCCCGTACCCCGGCCGCGCACAAGATCCTCGACCGGCTCGCCGACGTCGGGCTCGGCTACCTCACCCTCGGCCAGCCGCTCACCACGCTGTCCGGCGGCGAGCGCCAGCGGCTCAAGCTGGCCACCCACATGGGCGACAAGGGCGGCGTCTACGTACTCGACGAGCCCACCACCGGCCTGCACCTCGCCGACGTCGAGCAACTGCTCGGCCTCCTCGACCGGCTCGTCGACTCCGGCAAGTCGGTCATCGTCATCGAGCACCACCAGGCGGTCATGGCGCACGCCGACTGGATCATCGACCTCGGCCCCGGCGCCGGCCACGACGGCGGCCGGATCGTCTTCGAGGGCACCCCCGCCGACCTCGTCGCCGGCCGCTCCACCCTCACCGGCGAACACCTCGCCGCGTACGTCGGAGCCTGACCGCGCACGAGCCCCCGCGGCGCCGGTACCGGGTCGGGCCGGCGCTGTGGGATCGTGGTGGGGTGACGACGCTGGAGGACCTGGCCCGGCTGCGCCGGGCCCGCGACCTGATGGACCGCGCCTACGCCGAACCGCTCGACGTTCCGGCGCTGGCGCGCGTCGCCCTCATGTCGGCGGGCCACTTCTCCCGCAGCTTCCGCGCCGCCTACGGGGAGACGCCGTACAGCTACCTGATGACGCGCCGGATCGAGCGGGCCAAGGCCCTGCTGCGGCGCGGCGACCTGTCCGTCACGGAGGTCTGCTTCGCGGTCGGCTGTACCTCACTGGGGTCGTTCAGCACGCGGTTCACCGAACTGGTCGGCGAGAGCCCGAGCGCCTACCGGGCCCGCGACCACGCCGACGGCGCCGACATCCCGGCATGCGTCGCCAAGGTCTACACGCGACCGGTCAGGAACGGAGAAGCGAGGCCCGCGACCCCGCCCGTAGCGTGAAGCGCATGGACATCAACCTCTCACAGTGCTTCATCGCCGTCGACGACCACGACAAGGCGCTCGCCTTCTACCGGGACGTGCTCGGACTGGAGGTGCGCAACGACGTCGGGTTCGAGGGCATGCGCTGGGTGACCGTCGGCTCCCCGGCCCAGCCCGGCGTGGACATCGTCCTCGAACCCCCGCTCGCGGACCCGAACGCCTCGGCCGCCGACAAGGAGGCCATGGCCGAACTGCTGGCGAAGGGCCTGCTGCGCGGCGTCATCTTCACCACCGACGACGTCGACGCCACCTTCGAACGCATCCGGGCCGCGGGCGCCGAGGTCCTCCAGGAGCCGGTCGACCAGCCCTACGGAGTCCGCGACTGCGCCTTCCGCGACCCGGCCGGCAACATGCTGCGCTTCAACCAGCCGCGCAAGCGGTGACCTCGCGGGCCGCCGCGGTGAGGCCCTGACCCGAGACCGGCGGAAACCGTCGGTGCCGGGCGCGCGCGTCACCGGCCCCGGGGGACGGGGCTCGCGCGCACGCGCGAGGAGCGCGACCGTCCCCGTTCCCGACCCGGCGGCGACTTCCGCACCTTCCCCTTGGACCCCTGGCCCGCGCGGCACATCTTCGGGTGTTTGCCGTGTGGTCCAGGGGGCAGGCGCAAGGTCAGTGCTTCGGACAGGAGGCACGTCCGTGGGAGCGGCGCGACGCCGTCACGGATGCGTCCGTCCGGGCCGGACGCCCTCCCATGGTGACCGCCCGAACCCAAGGGCCGTGTCGTCGCACCGGTGACGCCGCCCGGCGCGCCGGAGGCCGCACGCACTCCGGCGCCGGCCGCGCCGGCCGGGCCATCGCCCCGGCGCGACGACGGGGTCCCGCGCTCCGAGGGAGTTGCGACGCACCATGCCGATCCACGCCAGCGTGAAGCACCCGCACGACGACGCCCCCGACACCGCCGACGCCTTCCGCCGACTCACCACCCTTCCCGACGGCCCGGAACGCGACGCGGTTCGCGACCGGATCGTCGAGGCCTGGCTCCCCATGGCCGAACGGCTCGCCGGACGGTTCCGCAGTCGCGGCGAGAGCTACGAGGACCTGCGCCAGGTCGCGGCCCTCGGCCTGGTCAAGGCCGTCGACCGGTACGACCCCGAGCGCGGCAACGCCTTCGAGAGCTACGCCGTGCCGACGATCACCGGCGAGATCAAGCGCCACTTCCGCGACCACATGTGGACCCTGCACGTGCCGCGCCGGGTCCAGGACCTGCGCAACCGCGTGCGCTTCGCCGGCCAGGACCTGTCCCAGACCATCTCCGGCCGCAACCCCACCGTCGCGGAGATCGCCGAGCACGCCGACCTGAGCGAGGAGGACGTCCGGGTGGGCCTGGAGGCCCTGGAGAGTTTCACGGCACTGTCCCTGGACGCGGAGCTCCCCGGCAGCGAGGACGGCTACTCACTCGGCGACGCCCTCGGCGACCTGGACCCGGCCCTCGACACCGTCGTCGACCGCGAGGCGGTCAAAGACCGCCTCGCCGCCCTGCCCGAGCGGGAACGCGCCATCCTCTACATGCGTTTCTTCGACGACATGACCCAGAGCCGCATCGCCGAACAGCTC
The DNA here is from genome assembly GCF_049974565.1 of Streptomyces sp. WG5. Classification (NCBI taxonomy): domain Bacteria; kingdom Bacillati; phylum Actinomycetota; class Actinomycetes; order Kitasatosporales; family Streptomycetaceae; genus Streptomyces; species Streptomyces sp. WG5. Next base: position 122,713 of record NZ_JBNGGC010000006.1, read on the forward strand.
GGCATCTCCCAGATGCACGTCTCCCGTCTGATCAGCCGGTGCTGCAACCGGGTGCGGGAACAGGTGCTGCGGGACCAGGCGGCCTGAGCCGGCGGGGCCGGAACGGGGCCGCAGCGGCGGCGGGCTCGGTCCGGCGGGTCGAGCCCGCCGGGTCGAGCCCGCCGGCCGGCCCGCCGGGCTGGGGCAGGCGCGGGGCCCACTTGGCGGGGCCGGCCGGCGGGCCGGGTCCGGAGAAGGCCGATTCGGCGAGGCTGGTCCGGCGGTCGTTCCGGCCGGCGTCCGACCCGTGGCGCCCGACCCTTGGCGGGTGTGCCGAAACCAGGGCCTCACCCGCCCGGGCGACCCGTTCCCGCGAACGGCGCACGGTGGCGCGCGCCCGCGTACCGGGCGGGCTGTGATGGCCGAGGGGGCGCGAGTGCCGTGCCCCGCAGCCGTCGCTCGAAGGAGCCCGCCCCATGCGCCGCACCGCCCGCGCCCTGTCCACCGCCGTCCTGGCCAGTGCCGCCCTCGGCGTCAGCGCAGCCCCCGTCTCGGCCGACCCCGGCGTCCCCCCGCCGTCGGCGGGCGCCGGTCGACCCACTGCCGAGGTCAGCCCGGCCGACGTGGTACCGGGCGTCTCCGTCTCCTGCGCCCCGACCGGCGGGACCGCGCCCGCGACCCTCGACGCCACCTCGCCGGCCTTCGAGGAGGGCACCGTCGAGCTGCGCAAGGTGGAGGGCGACGACGGGACGACGTCAGGGCCCGCCTACCGGGGCACCGCCCGCACAGTCGCCGCCGAGGACGCCGAGGACGCCGAGGACGCCGAGGCCGACCCGGACGCCGCGGGCTCCGAGGAGGCGTGGACCGTCGACGGCGCCTGTCCGGAGGCGTCCGGCGGCGAGGGTGATCCGTGGAGCGCGACGATGACCGTGCCCGGGGAGCACGGGGCCGGCGCCGCCGCGTCCCCGTGCCCCGAGCCCGCCGCACCGGGCGGGCCCTCCGCGCACGGCACGTCCTGCGCCACCGAACCGGCGTGTCCCGAACCGGCCCCGCACGGCGAGTCTTCCGCGCACGGCGAGTCTTCCGCGCACGGCGAGTCCTCCGCGCACGGCGAGTCCGCCGCACCGGGCGGGCCCTCCGCGCACGGCACGCCCTGCGCCACCGAGCCGCCGTGCCCCGAACCCGCAGCTCCGCACGGTGAGACCTCCGCGCGGGGGAAGCCCTGCGGCGGCGCGGCCGTGGAGCACGGGGTGCGGGCCGGCGGCGGCGGCGCCTTCACCGACTCGGTGCCCGCACTGGTCGCCGGCGGCGCCCTGATCGCGGGCGCGTTCGGCGCGGCCGCGCACCGGCTGCGGCTCCGCCTGCGCGGAGACGCCGAGCACCGCTGACCCGCAGGCCGGTGGACCGCGTGCCTCCGCTCACCGGGGCCACAGCAATGGCAGGCCGCCACGGGGGTACTGGGAGCAACGAAGGAGCACCCGGCCGGGCGCGACAGGACACGGCACCACGGACTGCGCGGAGGCACGCATGCGGCGGACGGACCGTGAAGGCCACGCCTTCGCAGGCCACGACCGTGAAGGCCACGACCGTGAAGGCCACGACCGTGAAAGCCACGACCGTGAAAGCCACGACCGTGGAGGCCGTGCCGTCGGGCATGACCCGGTGGGGCACGGCCCCGTCCGCTTCGGTCCGCACCTCCCCGACGACGGACTGCCCGTGCTGCCCGAGCTGTCCGCCGTACTCGCCGCCGCCGCGGGCCGTGGCCGGGACGAACCGGCCGGCGGCGCCCCCGCACTCCTGGACGCCGCCTGCGACTACTGGGACCGGCGCGGCCTGCCCACCGAGCCCGGCCACGTGGCCGCCGCGCCCGGCGCCAATGCCCTGCTGCTCGCGCTGACCGCCGCGCTCGGCGGCGACGTCCTGGCACCCCGCCCCTGCGCCACCTGGTGGGCGCCCTACGCGCGGCTGCTGGGCAGACCCGTCTTCCACGTGCCGACCCCGGCCGAGTCCGGCGGCGTCCCCGACCCGTACGCCCTCCTGGAAACCGTCCGCCGGGTCCGTGCGGAGGGCGGCGACCCACGACTGCTCGTCCTGTCCGTCGCCGACGACCCCACGGGCACCGTCGCACCGCCCGAACTGCTGCACGAGGCCGTCGAGGCAGCCGCCGACGAGGGACTGCACCTGGTCAGCGACGAGACCTGGCGCGACACCGTGCACGATCCGCACGCCACCGTGCTGCTCAGCCCCGCCGAGATGCTGCCCGAACGGGTCACCGTCGTCACCGACCTGGCCGGAGCGCTGCTGCCGCCGGGCTGGCCGGCCGCCGTCGCCCGCTTCCCGGCGTCCGCCGCCGGAGACGGCCTGCACGCGCGCGTACTCGACGTACTCACCGCGCTCGGCGCCCGCGTCGCCGCGCCCGTCGCGGCCGCGGCCGGGTACGCGCTCGCCGAACCCGAGCCGGTCACCGCCCGCCGGTCGGCCGCCGTGGGCCTGCACGCGCGCGTGGCCGCCGCCGTGCACTCCGCCGTCGTCGCGGCGGGGGCCACCGCCCGGCCACCGCAGGCCGGCCGCCACCTGTACGCCGATCTCGGCCCGCTGCGCGACGCGCTCGGTGCCCAGGGCGTCGGCGACGCCCAGGAACTGGAGGACTTCCTCACCGCCCGGCTGGGCATGCCCGCCCCCGGCGGCCACCGCTTCGGCGACGACCTCCCGGCGCTGCGCGTCCGGCTCGCCACCGGCCCCCTGCTCGGCGGCACCGACGAGCGGCGCGCGGAATGCCTCACGTCCCCCGACCCGTTGGAACTGCCGCACGTGCACCGCGCGCTGGCCGGCCTCACGTCGGTCTTCGACGATCTCCGCGACGCTCAGCGATGGGAGTCTCCTCGATGACGCAGCAGCCCCGGTCGACCACGCGTACGTCCACGTCCACGGCCACGTCCGCCAGGGACACCGAAGCGCCACCGGCCACGTCCTCCCCGGCCTCCTCGTACCCGCCGCTCGCCGCTCCCCGGCCGATGTCCGAACACCGGGTGTGGCCGCGGACCTTCCACGACCGGCTCACCGCGCCGCTGCCCGGCCTGAAGGCCTTCGCCAGATTCGCCCGCGAGGGCGCGGTGAGACCCGGCCCCGAGGGGCTCGCGGACATCCCCCGGCTGCCCTACGCCCCCGGCCCGCTGCCCCGCGTGGACGCCCGCACCGTCGCCGTCACCTGGGCGGGGCACGCCAGCTGGGTGGTGCGCATCGGCGGGCTCACCGTGCTCACCGACCCGGTGTGGTCCCGCCGCATCCTCGGTACCCCGGCCCGTGTCACGCCCGTGGGCGTTCCCTGGAGCGCCCTGCCGTGCGTCGACGCGGTCGTCGTCAGCCACAACCACTACGACCACCTGGACGCCCCCACCCTGCGCCGGCTGCCGCGCGACACCCCCGTCCTCGCGCCGGCCGGGCTCGGCCGCTGGTTCCACCGCCGCCGCTTCACCCGCGTCACCGAGCTGGACTGGTGGGAGGCGGCCGAGCTGGACGGCGTCCGTTTCGACTTCGTACCGGCCCACCACTGGTCCAAGCGCACCCTCACCGACACCTGCCGCACGCTGTGGGGCGGCTGGGTCCTCACCGACCCCGGCGGCCGGCGCGTGTACTTCGCCGGTGACACCGGGTACGGCCACTGGTTCACCCGCATCGGCCGCCGCTACCCCGGGATCGACCTCGCCCTGCTCCCCATCGGCGCCTACGATCCCCGCTGGTGGCTGAGCGACGTGCACTGCGACCCGGAGGAGGCGGTGCGGGCCGCCCAGGACGTCGGGGCCCGCCGGATGGCACCGATGCACTGGGGCACGTTCGTGCTCTCCGCGGAACCCGTACTGGAACCGCTCACCCGCGTACGCGCCGCCTGGCAGCGGGCGGGCCTGCCCCGGGAGCACCTGTGGGACCTCCCGATCGGCGGTTCCCGCGTGCTGGAGTGACCGACTCCAGGGCCGCCCGTCCGGGCGGGCGCCGTCGCTCGCCGGGCAGGAGCGCCGACGCGGGCCGCGACACGGCGGCCGACGCGTCCGACCGCGCGGTCGCGCACGGCTCGGGCGCTCGGGCGGTTCGCAGGGGCGGGCGTTCGCGCGTGGACACCTGGCACACCTGGCACACTTGGCACACCTGGCACGCCGTTCCGCCCGGATTGCCCGGAAATTCCCCGCCGAGCGGCGTGAGCCGACCGGAGCCGACCCCTGACCCAGCTCGTCGCGCCCCACGCCCCACGCCCCACGCCTACGCGTTCGCCGGCCCTCGCCACCGCCGCCACACGCTCGGCGCCCCGCCGACCACGACGGTCAGTGCGATCGCCGCGGCCACGCCCTCCCAGGGCTTGCTGAACAGCGCGCCGCTCAGGATGCCGATCAGTTGGTACGTCATCGCCCAGGCCAGGCAGGCGGGCAGGTTGCCCCGGGCGAACCGGCGCAGCGGCCACTTGGCCAGTAGACAGGCCAGCATCACCGGTATGCGGCCGGCCGGCACCAGCCGGGACAGGACGAGCACCGCGACATCGTGCTCGGCGAGCTTCTGCTGCGCCTGCTCCAGCCGGTCCTCGGGCGCCCGGGACCGGATCGCCTCCAGCCAGCGCGACCCGTTCTTCGAGCCGACGCCGCGCCGCCCCAGCCAGTACAGCGCCAAGTCCCCGCAGAACGCGGCCAGCGACGCCGTCGCGAACACCATCAGGAGGGAGAACGGCACCGTCTGGTGCATCGCCACCACGGCCGCCGAACTGACCAGCGCGCCCGTCGGCACCACCGGCACCAGCGCCCCGATCAGCACGAGCAGGAACAGCGACGGATAACCGAACGCCTGCTGCGCCGGGTCGGCCGGGATGTTCGTCGTGACGGCGCCCAGCCAGCTCACCGCACGACCTCCACCCGGATCCGCTCGCCGTGCCCCAGCCGGTGCACCGCCACCCCCGGCGCGCGCAACGCCGCCAGGCGCACGAACTCGTCACCCGGCGCGTGGAACTCGTGGGGGCGCACGGCGTCCATGCCGATCGGCCAGTACGTGCCGTAGTGCACCGGCACCGCCGTGCGCGGCGCCAACCGGGCCAGCGCCTGTGCCGCACGCCCCGCGTCCAGATGCTCCTCGCCCAGGTACGGCCCCCAGCCGCCCACCGGCAGCAGGGCCGCGTCGACCGGTCCGACCTCCTTCTCCATGGCGTCGAACAGGCCGGTGTCCCCGGCGAAATACGTCCGGGCGTCGCCCTCGACGACATAGCCGAGGGCGGGGGAGCGGTGGGGTCCGAACGGCAGCCGCCGCCCGTCGTGCCGCGCGGGCACCGCCCGTATCCGCAGGTCCGCGACCATGGTCTCGTCGCCGGGCGCCACCTCGGTCAGCTTCAGGTGCCCGAGCCGGCGCAGCCCCGGCACCGCCCGGCGTGCGCCCCGGGGCACGAGCAGGCGCGTGCCCGGCGCGAGCCGCGCGAGCGACGGCACGTGCAGGTGGTCGGCGTGCAGATGGGAGACGAGCGCCACGTCCGCGCGCCAGGCGTCCGGCGGCGGCACCGCGCCCCGTCTGCGGCGCAGATGGGCGAGTCTGCGGACGAACAGCGGGTCGGTGAGCACACGTATGTCCGAGTCCTCGACCGTGCAGGTGGCGTGACCCCACCACGTGAGCTCCACCGGCACCCCTTTGCCTCCTTCGTGCGACTCCCCGAAGCCTACGTCCAGGGGTAGGGTCGGCGGCGAAAACGGGAGGTGAGGGGGCAGCATGGGGCCGGTGCGGGTGACGGCGATCGCGAGTCTGACGCCGCTGGAGCAGCTGGACGACGATCCCTTCCTGGTCGACTCGCGCAGCCAGCACGCCATGTGCGCCCGCTGGGCCGCGGACCACGGGTACGTCGTCGCCAGGGAGCTGCTGGTACGTGGTCTGCGGCCCGACCACGAAGCCCTGTGGGACGGTGTCCGCCCCGGGCACGACCTGTTCGTCGCGCCCAGTCGCCGGGTGCTGGAGAGCGCGCTGTCGTCCGTGGAGGAGTTCACCGCGGAGTGCGCGCGACGCGGGGTCCGCGTCGAGACGGCCGGCCACGCGGAACCGTCCTACGACGCCCGGATGAAGGCGTGCGTGCACCGCAGACTGTCGATGCCGACGGCGGGGTACGACGGCCGCTGACCCGACCGGGGGTGTGAACCGGACCCGGGGGGACAAACGGGTGCTCCGGACCGTTGTGACAGGGTGGGGAGGGCCCGCGCGGACGACGGGCCGGAACGTGAGGTGTGCGGAGCGTGGGTGGAGGGCGTTGGCGCCGGGTCGCCAGTCAGGTCGGGCGGAGCGTCGCGGTGTGGGCCGTCTCCACCCTCACCATGCTCGTGCTCGCCGGGATCCTGCCGGACTTCCGGCTCCAGTCGCCCGACGGCGACAGCGCGACCGACATCGCCATGACCGCCGCGGTCGGCGCCGGCGCCTTCGGCCTGCTGTCCGCCCTGGTGTGGCCGCTGCTGGTCCGGCTGCTGCTGCTGGTGCCGGCGCTCGTCCTCGGGCTCCTCGTCTTCTTCCTCAACGGCGGGCTGCTGCTCCTCGCCATCGACGTGAACCCGGCGGGGCGCGGCGGCGTCGCCCCCGAGACGGCGGTCGTGGTGGCCGCCGTCATGTCCGCGGTCGCCTCGGCCACCGGCGGTGCCCTGGCCGTGCGGGACGACGACGCCTACCGGCGCCGGCTCTACCGGCTCGCCGACCGCCGCCGCAGAGCCGGCCCGCCCTGCCCGGCCGACCCCGGCACCGTCTTCCTGCAACTGGACGGCGTCGGCCACGACGTCCTGCTGGACGCCGTCGACGACGGCACCATGCCCACCGTCGCCCGCTGGCTCGGCCGGGACGGCACGTCGGCGACCCACCGGCTCGCCCGGTGGCGCACCGACTGGTCCAGCCAGACCGGCGCCAGCCAGCTCGGCATACTGCACGGCAGCAATCACGACGTCCCCGCGTTCCGCTGGTACGAGAAGGACAGCGGCGAGGTCGTCGTCTGCAACCGGCCGACCAGCGCGGCCGAGCTCCAGCACCGGGCCGTCCAGCGCACCGGCGACGGCGGACTGCTCACCTTCGACGGCGCCAGCCGCGGCAACCTGTTCGGCGGCGGCGCCGACGAACAGGCACTCGTGCTCTCCATCGCCACCCGCCGCCGCAGCCCTCAGACGCGGTCCCGGTCCGGTTACTTCGCCTACTTCTCCGACCCGGCCAACGCCGTCCGCACCGCCATGTCCTTCGTCGCCGAGGTGTGCCGGGAGATCGGCCAGTCCACCCGGGCCCGCGTGCGCAAGGTCCGCCCCCGAGTCTCCCGCGGCGGCCTCTACCCCTTCGTCCGCGCCTTCGCGACCGTCGTCGAACGGGACGTCGTCGTCGCCGCGGTGATGGGCGACATGCTCGCCGGACGCACCGCCGTCTACGCCGACCTGGTGGCGTACGACGAGGTGGCGCACCACTCCGGGCCGTCCGGCCGGGACGCCCGGAAGGTCCTCCAGCGGCTCGACCGCGCGCTCGCGCTGATCGAGAAGGTCGCCGAGCACGCCCCCCGCAGATACCGGATCGTCGTCCTGTCCGACCACGGCCAGAGCCCCGGCGAGACCTTCCGCACCCGCTACGGCCTCACCCTCGGCGACCTGGTGCGGGCCGGCTGCGGACTGCCCGTGCCGCGCCGTGCCCAGCGCACCCGCAGCGGCGCCGAGGCGCGCAACACCGTACGGGCCGCCCTGCACCGGCCCGTCGAGGAGGGCGCCGAGCAGCAGCGCCCCGCCGACACCCCCACCGGCCGCCGCTCCGAGCCGATCGTGCTGGCCTCCGGCAACCTGGGCCTGGTCTCCTTCCCCGACGTGCCGCACCGGATGACCCGGGAGGAGATCGACGCCCGCCACCCCGCGCTGCTGCCGACCCTCGCCAACCACCCCGGCATCGGCTTCCTGCTGGTCCGCAGCGAGAGGCACGGCGGTGTGGTGCTCGGCGCGCGCGGCGCGGAGATCCCCCTGGACCGGCTCGACGAGGACCCCGGCCCGCTCGTCCCCTTCGGACCCGGAGCCGCCGACGCCGTGCGCCGCACGCACTCCTTCCCGCACACCGCCGACATCATGGTCAACTCCTTCCACGACCCGGCCGACGGCGAGGTCCTCGCCTTCGAGGAGCAGATCGGCTCCCACGGCGGACTCGGCGGCGCCCAGTCCCGCGCTTTCCTGCTGTCGCCGGTCGTCCTGTCCGCGCCGGTCGCCGAGGGCGCGGAGATCGTCGGCGCCGAGCACGTCCACCGGATCCTGCGCCGCTGGCTGCGCGAGTCGAACGGCCCGCAGGTGCCCTTGGAGGATCCCCGGCCCCGGGCTGTCGAGAACGGACCTTTTCCGGTCCCGGACGGGGTCGTACAGGATAAAAGCGCCTGATTTGGAGCCGCGCAGGACCGTGCCCGACCATGGGCGCCGTCCCGGCGATCCCGGGCACCAGTTCCAAGGAAGGCGCCCCACCCCATGCACGTCACCGGGTCCGTCCCCCCACCGGCTCCGGATCCGCAGGAGCCCCCCGCGGCCCCCGATTCCGCTCCGGCCCCCGGCAACGGCAGGCACGCCCGCCGCTTCGGGCTCCCCGTCGCCACCGCCCTGGTCATGGGCAACATCATCGGCGGCGGCATCTTCCTGCTCCCGGCCTCCGTCGCCCCCTTCGGCACCATCAGCCTGCTCGCCTTCGGTGTCCTGACCGTCGGCGCCATCGCGCTCGCCCTGGTCTTCGGCCGCCTCGCCGCCCGGGACCCGCGCACCGGCGGCCCCTACGTGTACGCCCGCGAGGCGTTCGGTGACTTCGCCGGCTTCCTCGCCGCCTGGGCGTACTGGATCACCACCTGGGTGTCCAACGCGGCGCTCGCCGTCGCCGCCGTCGGCTACTTCGATGTCCTGATCCCGGTGAACGACCACCGCTGGACCGCCTGCCTGGCCGCGCTCGTCATCCAGTGGCTGCCGGCGCTCGCCAACTTCGCGGGCACCCGCTACGTCGGCGCCGTGCAGCTCGTCTCCACCGTGCTGAAGTTCGCACCGCTGCTGCTCGTCGCGGTCGGCGGGCTGTTCTTCTTCGACCTGGACAACCTCGGCCCGTTCAACGCGAGCGGCGGCAGCGGCATCGGGGCGGTCTCCGCCGCCGCCGCGATCCTGCTCTTCTCCTACCTCGGCGTGGAGTCCGCCGCCGTCAGCGCCGGTGAGGTCAAGGACCCCCGCCGCACGGTCGGCCGGGCCACGGTCATCGGCACCGCGGGCGCCGCCCTCGTCTACCTGCTGGGCACCCTGTCCGTCTTCGGCACGGTCGCCCACGACCGTCTGGTGGACTCCACCGCGCCTTTCTCCGACGCCGTGAACGCCATGTTCGGCGGCGCCTGGGGCGGCTGGGCGGTCGCGCTCGCCGCCCTGGTGTCGATGACCGGCTGCCTCAACGGCTGGACGCTGCTCAGCGCCCAGACCCCGTACGCCGCCGCGAAGGACGGCCTCTTCCCGGCCGCGTTCGCCCGCAGACGGCGCGGCGTGCCGACGGTGGGCGTCGGCGTCACCGTCGTCCTGGCCTCCCTCCTCACCGTCTACAACTACACGTCCGGCTCGGCGAAGGTCTTCGAGATCCTCGTCCTCGTCACCACCTTCACCGCGACCGTTCCGTATCTGCTGGCCACCGCGGCGCAGATCTTCCACCTGGTCTCCGGGCAGGGCGAGAAGGTCGACCGGGCGCGGCTCGTGCGGGACGGCGTGATCGCGGCGGTCGCGGCCGCCTTCTCCCTCTGGCTCGTCGCCGGCGCCGGTTACGCGGCGGTGTACCAGGGCGTGCTGTTCCTGTTCGCCGGCGTGCTGGTGTACGCGGTGATGGCGGCCCGCAGACGGCGCGCGGAGGGGACCGCCGCACGGTAATCCGGCCGCGCCCGGACGGCGGGGCACCCACAGTGGCAGCAGGCCCTGAGCTGGTTCGTCTCCTCCTACCCGCTCCTCGGCGGCATCGCGGCCGGCGTCACCCTCGTCGCCGACGCCGAACCGGCCGGCGCGAGCACGCCTACCTGATCCCGCGGGGCGCGCGGCTGCCGTTCACCGCCCGGGGACCGGTCTTCCGGGTGAGCCGAGCCGGAGTGTGATCGTATGGGGGTGGGAACCCGGTCGCGGGCTCCCACCGCCCCAGTACAGCAAGAGAATTCGAGAGGAACCCGCCGTGGCAACCACGCGCTCCGCACACACCGTCTGGGAAGGCAACCTGCTCGAGGGCAACGGTGTCGTCACCTTCGACTCGTCCGGCATCGGCGAGCAGCCGGTGTCGTGGCCGTCGCGCGCCGAGCAGGCGAACGGCAAGACCAGCCCGGAAGAGCTGATCGCCGCCGCCCACTCCAGCTGCTTCTCCATGGCGCTGTCGCACGGCCTGGCCGGCGCCGGCACCCCGCCCACCAAGCTCACCACCTCCGCCGACGTCACCTTCCAGCCGGGTGAGGGCATCAAGGGCATCCACCTCACCGTGGAGGGCACCGTCCCCGGTCTCGACAACGACGCGTTCGTCGCCGCCGCCGAGGACGCCAAGAAGAACTGCCCGGTCAGCCAGGCCCTGACCGGCACGACCATCACCCTCACCGCGAAGCTGGCGTAACCGGCTAGGAGCCCGCGCGCTCCCAGCCCCGCCGGTCCGGGCGCGGCCCCAGCTGTCTGGGGTCGCGCGACCGGTAGACCACGTAGGGCCGGACCAGGTACTGCACCGGCGCGCTGAACATGTGCACGAGCCGGGTGTAGGGCACCAGGGCGATCAGCACCATCCCGATCACCGCGTGCACCTGGTACAGCACCGGCACCCCCACCATCAGCTCCGTCTTCGGCTGGAGGGTGAACAGGCTGCGCGACCAGGGCGCGATGGTGTGCCGGTAGTCGTAGCCGGTGCCGGAGGAGTGCGCGAGCTTGGCGACCATGCCCAGCACGATCGCGCCGAGCAGGAAGACGTACATGCCCTTGTCGTTGGCGGTCGTCGCCCGGAAGACGGGCGCGTTGGTGCGCCGCCGGTAGATCAGGAGCAGGATGCCGGCGACCGCCAGTACCCCGGCCGCCGTGCCGCCGTACAGCGACAGCAGGTGGTACGCGTGCTCGCTCACGCCCAGCGCGTCCGTCCACGATTCGGGAACGAACAGCCCGACGAGATGGCCGACGAGCACGAACAGGATGCCGTAGTGGAACACCGGCGAGGCGATGTTCAGCAGCTTCGACTCGTAGACCTGCGAGGAACGCGTCGTCCAGCCGAACCGGTCGTAGCGGTGGCGCCACACCAGGCCGGCGATCAGCAGGACGAACGCGGCGTAGGGCAGCACGCCCCAGAGGAAGACGGTCACGGGCGGGCTCCGGTGGGTGCGGGCGGCAGGGTGGCGCACACGGCGTCCAGGACGCAGGCGTAGGGCGTGCCGAAGGCGGTGAGCCGGGAGCGGAGCTGGTCCAGGGCGTCGCGGTGCTCGGTGAGCATGCCGATGTCCCCGGTGCGGGAGGCGAACTCCAGGACGGCGGGCAGGAAGTCCGGCAGTTCCTCGTCCGTGAACTCCAGTCCGTGGGCGCGGTACAGCTCCTTGAACCGGACCAGGGACATCCCGCGGTTGCGGGTGTCGCCGTCGGTCCACCAGCTCAGGTACAGGCTGTGCCGGTTCTTGAAGTCGAAGACCTCCACGTAGTGCGCCTGCAGTTCGCCCTGCGGGGTCACGGCCGCGTGGTCGGTGAAGGCGCGCAGTTGCGGCGCGGCCTCGCGCAGCAGCGGCAGCCGGGCGCGGAAGTCGTCGTCGGGATACGTCAGACAGAGCGCCGCCGCCTGGTACAGCACCTCGAAGCCGGGCATCGGATCAGACCTCCCTCTCGTCGTCCGCGGTCTGCCGCCGGCGCAGGATGTGGAAGTTCTCCACGGGCACCAGCGGCAGCCGCCTGCGTCCCGAGTCCTGGCCGAACGGCCCGTCCCCGCCCATCCCCGGGCCGCCGTCGGTGTCGAGGCTGCACGTGTCCGGCAGCGCCGACGCCTCGAGCCGGTGCGCGTCCCCGACGGCCGCCGTCGGGATCACGTACCGCTCCTCGTACTTGGCGATCGCCAGCAGCCGGTACATCTCCTCGACGTCCCGCGGGCGCATGCCGACGCTCGCGCAGACACCGGGGTCGGGGTCCTCGCCGAGGTTGACCGACCGCATGTGGGAGCGCATCGCCGCCAGCTTCTCCAGCGATGCGCGCACGGGGCCGGTGTCGCCCGCCGTGAACAGCTCCGCCAGGTACTCCAGGGGGATGCGGAGCGTGTCGATCGCGCCGAAGAGGTTGTCCGGGTCCTCGCCGTCGTGCCCCGTCTCCGTCAGCGCGTCCACCACCGGTGACAGCGGCGGAATGTACCAGACCATCGGCATGGTGCGGTACTCCGGGTGCAGGGGCAGCGCTACGCGGTACTTGCTCACCAGCGCGTGCACGGGGGAGCGCCGGGCCGCCTCGATCCAGTCGAACGGGATGCCCGCCTCCTCCGCGGCCCGCCGCACCGCGGGGTCCTCGGGGTCGAGGAAGACGCCCAACTGGGCCTCGTACAGGCCCTGCTCGTCCGGCGTGGAGGCCGCCTCGGTCACCTTGTCGGCGTCGTACAGCACCACGCCCAGGTACCGGAGCCGGCCGACGCAGGTCTCCGAGCAGACCGTCGGCTGTCCGATCTCGATGCGCGGATAGCAGAAGGTGCACTTCTCGGCCTTGCCGGTGCGGTGGTTGAAGTACACCTTCTTGTACGGGCATCCGGTCACGCACATCCGCCAGCCGCGGCAGCGGTCCTGGTCGACGAGGACGATGCCGTCCTCCGACCGCTTGTACATCGCCCCGGACGGGCACGACGCCACGCACGACGGGTTGAGGCAGTGCTCGCAGATGCGCGGCAGGTAGAACATGAACGTCTCTTCGTACGCGAACCGCACCTTCTCCGAGGCCTGTTGGCGCGTCCGCTCCACCATCGGGTCGAGGTCGCCGTAGGCGGGGGCGCCGCCCAGGTTGTCGTCCCAGTTCGAGGACCAGCCGATCTTCATCGGCTTGCCGTCGAGCTGCGAGACGGGCCGGGCGACCGGGTAGTCGCCGCCGAGCGGGGCGTCGGTGAGGTTCTTGTAGTCGTAGGTCCAGGGCTCGTAGTAGTCCTTGATCTCCGGGAGCCTCGGGTTGGAGAAGATCCCGGCGAGCTTCCTGAACCGGCCGCCCGCCTTCAGCTTCAGCGCGCCGCGCCGGTTCAGCTCCCAGCCGCCCTTCCACTGCTCCTGGTCCTCGTAGCGGCGGGGGTAGCCCTGGCCGGGGCGGGTCTCGACGTTGTTGAACCAGACGTACTCCATGCCGCGCCGGTTGGTCCACGCCTGCTTGCAGGTGACCGAGCAGGTGTGGCAGCCGATGCACTTGTCGAGGTTCATGACCATGGCGACCTGGGCCATCGGGCGCATCAGTACTCGACCTCCTGGCCGCGGCGGCGGATCACCGTCACCTCGTCACGCTGGTTTCCCGTCGGGCCGAGGTAGTTGAACGCCCAGGACAACTGGGCGTAGCCGCCGATGAGATGGGTCGGTTTGAGGATCAGACGGGTGAGGGAGTTGTGGATGCCGCCGCGCTTGCCGGTGGTCTCCGCGAGCGGCACGTTGACCGTGCGTTCCTGCGCGTGGTGCATGTAGACCGTGCCCGGCGGCATGCGGTGCGAGACGATCGCGCGGGCCACCACCACGCCGTTGCGGTTGACCGCCTCGATCCAGTCGTCGTCGGACACGCCGATCGCCTCCGCGTCCCGCGCCGACATCCAGAGGGTCTGGCCGCCCCGGGACAGCGCCAGCATGAACAGGTTGTCCTGGTACTCGGAGTGGATGGACCACTTGTTGTGCGGGGTGAGGTAGCGGACCGTCACCTCCCGGTGCCCGTCCGGGCCGAGCCGCGGTTCGCCGAACAGCCGGCTCATGTCCAGCGGCGGCCGGTACACCGGCAGGGCCTCGCCCAGCTCGTGCATCCAGTCGTGGTCGAGGAAGAAGTGCTGCCGGCCGGTGAGGGTGTGCCAGGGCTTGAGGTGCTCGGTGTTCAGCGTGAACGCCGTGTAGCGGCGCCCGCCGGCCTCGCTGCCCGACCACTCCGGCGAGGTGATCACCGGCACGGGTGCCGCCTGGGTGTCCGCGTACGTGATCCGTTTTCCCTCGTGCTCGGCGGACAGGTGGGCCATCCTCTGCCCGGTCTTCGCCTCCAGCGTGTGGAATCCCTGGGTGGCCAGGCGCCCGTTGGTCGTGCCGGAGAGCGCCAGGATGGTGTTGGCGGCCTTGACCGCCGTGTCCAGCGCCGGACGTCCGTCGGCCGGGCCGCCGCGCACCGCGCCGTTCATGTGCCGCAGCCGGTCGACCTCCTCGTCCGGCTTCAGGGTGATGCCCTTGGCCGGCAGGCCCTTGGTCTCCACCAGCGGGCCCAGCGCCGCGAACTTCGCGCCGATCGCCGTGTAGTCCCGCTCCACGACGACGAGGTCCGGCATGGTCTTCCCGGGCTCCGGATCGCACTCCCCGCGCCGCCAGTCCCGTACGACCCCGCCCGGCTGGGCGATCTCGCCCGGGGTGTCGTGCTGCAGGGGCGCCGCCACGAGGTCCTTGCGCACCCCGAGGTGGCCGGCGGCCAGCTCGCTCAGCTTCTCCGCGAGCGTCTTGAAGGTGTCGAAGTCGGTACGCGTCTGCCACGGCGGGTCCACCGCCGGGGAGAAGGCGTGCACGTAGGGATGCATGTCCGTGCTGGACAGGTCGTGCTTCTCGTACCAGGTCGCGGCGGGCAGCACCACGTCGGACAGCAGCGTGGAGGAAGTGTGCCGGAAGTCCAGCGACAGCAGCAGGTCGAGCTTCCCCTCGGGTGCCTCCTCGTGCCACACCACGTCCCGTGGGCGTTCGTGCGGGGCGGCCTGCTCGGCGCGCAGCGACGAGTGCGTGCCCAGCAGGTGCTTGGTGAAGTACTCGGCGCCCTTCGCGGAGGAGCCGAGCAGATTGGCCCGCCACAGGGTCAGGATCCGCGGCCAGTTCTCCGGCGCGTCCGGGTCCTCGCAGGCGAACTTCAAGGTGCCCGCCCGCAGTTCGGCCACCGCCCTCGCCACCGGGTCGCCGAACGCCTCGCCCAGCTCCAGCGGGTTCCGGTCGAAGGTCGGATACGACGGCATCCATCCCGTCCGCGCCGACAGCGCCAGGCAGTCCGCGCCGGTCATGCCCGCCAGCCGCCCCTCGCCCAGCGGCGAGGCCAGCACGTCGGCGCCGAACCGGTCGTAGCGCCACTGGTCGGTGTGGAGGAACCAGTACGCGGTGCCGATCATCTGGCGGGGCGGGCGCGACCAGTCCGACGCGGCGGCCAGCGACGCCCACCCGGTCACCGGCCGGCACTTCTCCTGGCCGACGTAGTGCGCCCAGCCGCCGCCGTTGCGGCCCTGGCAGCCGGTCAGCTGGAGCAGGGCGAGGAAGGCCCGGTAGATCGTCTCGGAGTGGAACCAGTGGTTGGTGCCCGCGCCCATCAGGATCATGCAGCGCCCCTCGGAGCGCTCGGCGGTCCGCGCGAACTCCCGGGCGATCCGCACGCAGGCCGCCGCCGGCACCGACGTGTGGGTCTCCTGCCAGGCCGGGGTGCCGGGCGCGGCAGCGTCCTCGTACGACGCCGGCCAGTCACCCGGCACCCCCTCACGCGCCACGCCGTACTGCGCCAGCAGCAGGTCGAACACCGTGGTCACCAGCGGCCCGTTCGCCCCGCCCAGCCGCGTCGCCGGTACACCCCGGCGGACCACCTCACCGCGGCCCTGCGCGTGCGCGCCGCCCTCGGTGTCGAAGCGGGGGAGCAGCACCTCCACGCCCGACGCCATCGCATGGCCGTGCAGGCTCAGCCGGGGGCGTACGTCGCCCAGGTCGAGGTTCCACCGGCCCTGGTCCGCCTCGTTCCAGCGGAAGCCCAGCGAGCCGTTCGGGACGACCGCGCGGCCCGTCGCCTCGTCCAGGACGACCGTCTTCCAGCGGGCGTCCTCGCCCTCCTGCCCCAGGTCGGCAGCGCGCAGGAACTTCGCCGGGACGTGCGCCCCGTCCCGCTCGGTCAGCGTCACCAGGAACGGCAGGTCGGTGAAGCGCCGTACGTAGTCCTCGAAGAAGGGGGTGACGCGGTCGACGAAGAACTCCTTGAGGACCACGTGCCCCATCGCCAGGGCCAGTGCGGCGTCGGTCCCCGGGTGCGGGTGCAGCCACTGGTCGGCGAACTTGGTGTTGTCGGCGTAGTCGGGGGAGACGACCACGACCTTCTGGCCCCGGTAGCGGGCCTCCGCCATCCAGTGGGCGTCCGGCGTGCGGGTCACCGGGACGTTCGAACCCCACATGATCAGATATGCCGCGTCCCACCAGTCACCCGACTCCGGCACGTCCGTCTGGTCCCCGAAGACCTGCGGAGAGGCCACGGGCAGGTCGGCGTACCAGTCGTAGAACGACAGCATCGGCGCGCCGATGAGCGAGTGGAAGCGGGCGCCCGCCGCGTGCGACACCATCGACATCGCCGGGATGGGCGAGAAGCCCGCGATGCGGTCGGGGCCCTGGGTGCGGATGGTGTGGACGTGGGCCGCGGCGACCATCTCGACCGCCTCGTCCCAGGTCGCCCGGACGAGACCGCCCTTGCCGCGCGCCCGCTGGTAGCGCCGCCGCCGCTCCGGGTCGCCCTGGATGTCCGCCCAGGCCAGCACCGGGTCCGGCAGCCGCGCCTTCGCCTCCCGGTACATCTCCAGCAGCACCCCGCGCACGTACGGGTAGCGCACGCGGGTCGGCGAGTACGTGTACCAGGAGAAGGCCGCGCCCCGGGGGCAGCCGCGGGGCTCGTACTCGGGACGGTCCGGGCCGACCGACGGATAGTCCGTCGCCTGGGTCTCCCAGGTGATGATGCCGTCCTTGACGAACACGTTCCAGCGGCAGGAACCGGTGCAGTTCACGCCGTGCGTGGAGGTCACCACCTTGTCGTGGCTCCACCGGTCGCGGTAGAAGGCGTCCGACTCCCGGCCGCCGACCAGCCCGATGCTGTGCAGGTCGGGGGCTGCCGTACCCGGCCGGAAGAACCGCCCCGCCCGCAGCAGCGCCGCGCCCGGTTCGGTGGGCGGTGTCCGCGTGTCGGTCACGTGCGCTCCCTTGCTCGCCCAGGCCCTGGGTCCGAACCTAGGGGCGGGCGCGGGAGCGCACCTGTTCGCGGGGCCCGTACGGGTCAGGCGGGCGGCACGGCGTCCGGGTCAGGCCTTGCGGGCCACCCCCGCGTACACCGGCACGATGCCCTCCGCCTGCGCCGCCACGTCCTCCGGGTCCGGCCGCCACCCGGTGACCGGGATGGTGCCGGGCCCCAGCAGCTCCAGGCCGTCGAAGAAACGCGAGAACTCGGTGAGGGAGCGCGGGTAGAACGGCGTGCCGCTGCGGGCGAACAGACCGGCGGCCCGGCCCACCGCCTCGGGGTTCAGATCGGGTGTGACCTGGGAGAGGACCAGGTAGCTGCCCGGGGCGAGGGCGTCGACGTACCGCTTCAGCAGACCGTGCACGTCGTCGCCGTCGACCGCGTCGCCGAGGTAGTGGGTCAGGGCCACCAGCGACAGGGCGACCGGCCGGCCGAAGTCCAGGGACTCGCCCGCCAGCCGCAGGATCGTGTCGGGATCCCGGACGTCCGCGTGGACGTACTCGGTGGATCCCTCCGCCGAGCCGTGCAGCAGTGCCTCGGCGTGCCGCAGGACGATCGGGTCGTTGTCGGCGTAGACGACGCGCGCCTCGGGCGCCACCGCCTGGGCCACCTGGTGCAGGTTCGGCTCGGTGGGGATGCCGGTGCCGATGTCCAGGAACTGGCGGATCCCGGCCTCGGCGAGGGTACGGACGGCGCGGTGCATGAACCGGCGGTTGGCCCGCGCCCCGCGGACCGCCGTGCTGTCCGCGGCGAGGATCTTGCGGGCCAGCTCCTCGTCCACCGGGTAGTTGTCCTTGCCGCCCAGCCACCAGTCGTAGACGCGGGCCGGATGCGGCCGACTGGTGTCGATGGGAGCGGGGATGGCGTCGGATCCGGTCATGCGCTCTCGTCTCCTCGGAGCCTGGTGGGTGGTCGGGCCCGGGCTGTTCGGGCCCGGTGCGTTCGGACGCGGGTGTTCGGGACGGGGTGTTCGGGACGGGGTGGGGGCCGGTGTGCCGGGGCGCCGGGTCAGAAGGCCTCGCGGTACTCGCGCAGGAGCTTCTCGGTGCGCTGGTTCGAGGCGGCACGCGCCGTCATGTGGTCCAGCACCTCCAGATGCGCGGAGACCTCCGCGCGGGAGTCCAGGTACAGCGCACCGGTCAGGTACTCGGTGAAGACCATGTCCGGCAGCTCCGGCTCCGCGAACCGGAAGAGCGTGAACGGCGCGTACGTTCCGGGGTGCGGCCCGTCCGCGAACTCGGCGACCTGGAGCGTCACCCGGTCCCGGGCCGAGAACTCCAGCAGCCTGTCCAGCTGGTCGCGCATCACCCGGCCGTCGGCGCTCACCGGGCGCCGCAGCACCGTCTCGTCCATCACCACCCACAGGTGGGGCGCGTCCGCGCCGTCCAGCAGCCGCTGCCGCTCCATGCGCAGGGACACGTGCCGCTCCACCGCGTCCCGGCCCGCGCTCCCGATCGTCCCGGCCTCCAGCACCGAGCGCGCGTAGTCCTCGGTCTGCAGCAGCCCCGGGACGAAGTGCGGCTCGTAGGAACGGACGATCCGCGCGGCACCCTCCAGGCTCACGTACATGCTGAACCAGTCCGGCAGCACGTCGTGGTACCGCTGCCACCAGCCCGGCCGGTTCGCGTCCTCGGCCAGCGCGACGAACGCCGACACCTCGCCCTCGGGCACGCCGTACGCCGTCAGCAGGATCTGGATGTACGGAACCTTCAGGGCGACCTCGGCCGTTTCCATGCGCCGCACGGTCGCCGGGGCCACCCGGAGCACCTTGGCGGCCTCCTCGCGCTTGAGGCCCGCCGCCTCCCGGAGTTCCTGCAGCCGTCTGCCGAGGACCACCTGGCCCACGGTGGGTGCGGCCCGCCGCTCACTCACGCCACGCCTCCCCAACGCGCCCAAGTCTGCCCGCAGTGTGCCACGTTCCCCCGTCGGTCTCACAGGGGTGGGCGGGGACCAACATCATTACCTGCCGGGTCATCGACCCGGCGGGGCCCGGACGCGATCGTGGAGTCACCGGGTTCCGGGCCGGCGCACTCCGGCCCGGAACCCGGCCCCGCGGCCGTGTCCGACCCCGACGGAGGGTGACTCGTCATGTCCACGAACCAGCTGGCCGCACTCGCCCGCACCGCCGGACCGCAGCTGATGCTGCGCCGCTTCCTGGTGCTGGACGCGGTGACGGTGGGCGCCAACGCGGTCGCCTGCCTCGCGTTCCCGGAGCCCCTGGGCCGCTTCCTCGGTGCGGGCTCCGGGCTGCTGCTCGGCCTCGGCGCGTTCCTCGTGGTGTACGCCGCCGGTGTGGCCCTGGTGGCCGCCCGCCGGCGGCCCGCGGCGCTCGCCGTGCGGGCCGTGGTCGAGGCCAACCTCGCGTGGTCGGCGGTCAGTCTCGCCGCCCTCGCCCTCTGGCTCACGCCCACCACGGCCGGTGCGGTGTGGACGGTGCTCCAGGCGCTCGCCGTCGCGGGCTTCGCGCTGCTGCAGTACGCCGCGCTGAGGCAGCGTCAGGAAAGCAGCGTGTGAAGGTACTTCACCGTCGCCGGGTCGGCCGGGAGCAACGTCTCGATGGCCAGCTCGGCGACGGTCACGTCCATCGGCGTGTTGAAGGTGGAGATGGACGAGATGAGCGACAGGACGTGACCCTCGTGTTCGAGCTGCATGGGCAGTGCGAAGCACGGCACCGTCACGGCCGGCGCCGCCCCCGCCGCCGTGTCCGGCACCGGATACGCCGCCATTTCCTCGTACAGCGCCCGCAGCGGCTCCGAGCGGCGCAGGGCGATCTGCCCCCGCATCTGCTCCAGCAGATGCCCGCGCCACTCGCGCAGGTTGCGGATGCGCGGCGCCAGGCCCTCCGGGTGCAGGGTCAGCCGCATCGCGTTCAGCGGCGGCTCGAGCAGGTGCTCCGCCACGCCGTCCATCAGCATCAGGATGCCCCGGTTGGCGGCCAGTACCTGGTACGTCGCGTCGACGACCAGCGCGGGATAGGGCTCGTAGCCCCGGATCAGCCGCTCCATGCCCTCGCGCAGGGCGTCCATCGCCGGATCGTCCAGCGGGGTCTCCGGGTAGTGCGGGGCGTAACCGGCCGCGAGCAGCAGCGCGTTGCGCTCCCGCACGGGGACGTCCAGGTGCTCGGCGAGCCGCAGCACCATCTCCGCGCTCGGCCGGGAGCGGCCCGTCTCGACGAAGCTGATGTGCCGGGCGGAGGAGTCGGCGCGCAGGGCCAGCTCCAGCTGACTGATCCGCCGCTGCTCCCGCCAGGCCCGCAGCAGGGGGCCCACGCCCTGGGCGGTGGAGGCGGTACCGGACATGAGTGCGGTCATACGCCGAACGGTAGCCGACGGCGGCCCGCACCGGGACCTGCCGACGCTCCTGACCAGGGCTCGCGCGGCGATCCTGTGGCAGGCTGAAGGGGTGCCGCCGCCGAGGAGAGGAGCGCAGCCCATGTCCGTCGAACCGCTGTCGCAGAAGGAGATCGAGGAGAGGCTGGCCGAACTGCCGGGCTGGTCCCTGGACGCCGGCCGCCTCACCCGTTCCTACCGGCTCGGCTCGCACTTCGCGGCGACCGCGATGGTCGTCCACATCGCCCAGGTGCAGGAGGAACTCGACCACCACAGCGACCTGACCCTCGGCTACAACACGGTCTCCCTGGCCGTGCACACCCACAGTGCGGGCGGCGCCGTCACCGAGAAGGACGTCGAGCTCGCCCGCAGGGTGGAGGACCTGGCCGCCGGCCATGCGGCACACTGACGGACGTGCTCGACTACGACAAGGAAGCGGAACGGTACGACGTCTCCCGCGGCGGCGAGCCCCGCGCCGAGGCCGCCGCACAGGCCGTACTGAGCCTCGTACCGCGGCAGGCGCGCAGCCTGCTCGACGTCGCCTGCGGCACCGGCATCGTCACCCGGCGCCTCGCCGCCGGACGCGAGGGCATGCGGGTGACCGGCGCCGACCTCACCCCCGCCATGGCCCGGTACGCCGCCGCCCGGCTGCCCGGCGCCGTCGTACTGGCCGACAGCCGTCGGCTGCCCTTCCGGGACGGGGAGTTCGACGCCGTCAGCAGTGTGTGGCTGCTGCACCTCGCCGGCAGCGCCGGGAACGCGCGGGCGATCGTCGGCGAGTGCGCCCGCGTCCTGCGGCCCGGCGGGGTGTACGTGACGACGGTCGACAAGGGCGCCTCGCACAACGTGGGCAGCGACATCGACACCGTGCTCGCCTCCCGCCCGCCCAGCACCGCCCACGACGCCGCGGACCTCGTCGAGTCGTACGCCCGCGCACACGGCCTGACACCGGCGGGCCGGGCCCGCTTCACCGGCCACGGCCAGGGCCGCAGCCCCCGTCGCACGGTCGCCGACCTGCGGCGCGGCTGGTTCGTCACGCTGCCGCCGGGCGATCCGCGCGCGGATCGTTTCGCCGCCCGGCTGGCGGCCCTCCCCGACCAGGACCGGCCGCGCCCCGACCCGGTCTTCACCCTGAGGGCGTTCGCGAAACCGTAGGCCGGGTGCGGCAACCCGGCGGCTCCCGGCGGCGACTGAGAGGCGGAACCCATCCGTCCTCAAGGAGGTCCGTCCCGTGAGGCACTCCCGCACGTACCGCAGACGCCCGTTCGTCCTGGCCGCGGCCCTCGCCGCCACCGGGCTCGTCGGCGCGGGTCTGACGACGCTCACCGCCGACACCGCCGAGGCCGCCACGGCCCGGCAGGTCGAGGCCCTCGACCGGGGCGTGGTCAGCGTCCACACCGGTGACGGCAACCTGGTCAGCTGGCGCTGGCTGGGCACCGACCCGGACAACGTCTCGTTCAACGTCTACCGGGCCGGCACGAAGGTCAACTCCAGTCCGGTCACCGGCTCCACCACCTACTTCCACTCGGGCGCCCCCTCCCACGCCGACTACACCGTCCGCGCGGTCGTGAACGGCACGGAGCAGGGCGACTCGGTCCACGCGATCCAGTTCCGGGCCGGCTACAAGGACGTCCCCATCAGCCCACCGGCCGGCGGCACCACACCCGACGGCGTCTCCTACACCTATGAGGCCAACGACGCCTCCGTCGGCGACCTCGACGGCGACGGCGCGCCGGACCTCGTCCTCAAGTGGCAGCCGACCAACGCCAAGGACAACTCGCAGTCCGGCTACACGGGCAACACGATCGTCGACGGCGTCAAGCTCGACGGCACCCGCCTGTGGCGCGTCGACCTGGGCCGCAACATCCGCTCGGGCGCCCATTACACGCAGTTCCAGGTGTACGACTACGACGGCGACGGCAGGGCCGAGGTGGCGATGAAGACCGCCGACGGCACGCGGGACGGCACCGGCGCGGTCATCGGCAGTTCCTCGGCCGACCACCGCAACGGGTCCGGCTACATCCTGTCCGGCCCCGAGTACCTGACCATGTTCCACGGGCAGACCGGCAGGGCCATGGGCACCGTCGACTACGTCCCGGCCCGGGGCAACGTCTCGTCCTGGGGCGACTCCTACGGCAACCGCGTCGACCGGTTCCTGGCGGGCACGGCGTACCTGGACGGCTCCCGCCCCTCCCTGATCATGGCGCGCGGCTACTACACCCGCTCCGTCATCGCCGCCTGGGACTGGCGCGACGGGCGGTTCACCCGCCGCTGGACCTTCGACACCAACTCCTCCACCAACGCGGGCAAGGGCTACGACGGCCAGGGCAACCACCAGTTGTCCGTCGCCGACGTCGACGGGGACGGCAGGGACGAGATCGTCTACGGGGCGATGGCCGTCGACGACAACGGCCATGCCCTGTGGACCACGAGGAACGGCCACGGCGACGCCATGCATGTCGGCGACCTGGACCCGTCCCGTGCGGGCCTGGAGGAGTTCAAGGTCGACGAGGACGGCTCGAAGCCGTCCTCGTGGATGGCGGACGCGCGCACCGGCCAGGTCATCTGGGCCACCGGCGCGAACGGCGACAACGGCCGGGGCGTCTCCGCCGACATCTGGTCCGGCAGCGCGGGCGCCGAGTCCTGGTCGTCGGTCGAGAGCGGCATCCGCAACCCGAAGGGCACGGTCGTGAGCAGCCGCAAGCCCTCCAGCGCCAACTTCCTGTCCTGGTGGGACGGCGACCCCGTCCGCGAACTCCTCGACGGCACCCGCGTGGACAAGTACGGCACCTCCGGCGACACCCGCCTCCTCACCGGCTCCGGCGTCGCCTCCAACAACGGCACGAAGGCCACACCGGTCCTCGCCGGCGACATCCTCGGGGACTGGCGCGAGGAGGTCGTCTGGCGTACGAGCGGCAACACGGCCCTGCGCATCTACTCCACCCCGCACGACACGGACCGGAGGATCACGACCCTCCTCCACGACACCCAGTACCGCACGGCCCTGGCCTGGCAGAACACCGCCTACAACCAGCCCCCGCACCCGAGCTTCTTCATCGGCGCCGGGATGGCGACGGCGCCCAGGCCGACGGTGTACACGCCCTGACCTGCGGCGGGGCTCACCACTGAGGCGCCCGACGGGACTTCTGCAGTTGATCAAGGTGTGGCATATTGTTCCGTGCATGCCAGGGGCGCGAGGTCCCCGGCCAGGGGAGGAAGCAGCATGAAGACCCGGAGAACCGCGATCCGAGCACTCGTCACCGGTGCCTGCGCGATCGGTCTGGCCGTCGGCCTGCAGGGCCAGGCGTGGGCGGGATCAGTGACCATCTACGCCCCCAACGGTGCGGGAAGCGCCACCTGGAACGCGGACCCGTCCGGTTCGATCCCCGGCGACGCCATCAGGGCCTGCGACACCAAGTCGGACGGCTGGGGCATCGAGACCGCCCTCGACTACAACTACGACGGTGTCATCGACCGGCGTGTCGACACCCGCGGCCACACGGCCGGTTACTGCAGTCCCTGGAAGGGCGGCGACCTCACCGAGGGCAAGTCCGTCCGTATGTACGTCACCCCGGTCAAGGGTGGCAGCTACGGGCCCTCCACGTACATCGACGTCGTCGCCTGACCGGCGCCTCGCAGGGCGACGGCCCCGAACCCTTCCGGTTCGGGGCCGTCGTGCGGGGGAGGCCACAGCCGCCCCTCGGCGGCGTGACCTGACGCGGGCGGGCGGTCAGCCGGTCGAGCAGGCCCGGCCCCCCACCGTGAACGACGCCGGTTTCGCGTTCGTGCCCGACCACTCGCCCGTGAAGCCGAAGCCCACCGAGGCGCCGGCCGGCACGTTGGCGTTCCAGCCGGTGTTCCTGGCCGTCACCGTCGTGCCCGACCGGGTGTGCTCGGCGTTCCACATCTGGGTCACCTTCTGGCCGTTCGCGAAGGACCAGTCGAGGGCCCAGCCGTTCCAGGGCGAGCTGCCGGTGTTGGTGAGGCGGACGTCCGCCTGGAAGCCGCCGGACCACTGGTTGGTGATCGTGTACGTCACCGCGCACGCGCCGGTCGGCCCCGGGTCGGGACCCGGGCCGGGCCCGCCACCGTCGTCGCCGGCCGTGTCGCCGTAGACGACGCCCCGCCCGTTGGTCGCCACGTACACCCGCCCGTACACCCGCGGGTCGCCGGTGATGGCCGCGCCGGTCCAGCCCCACTGGTGGGCGTCGTCGTTGACGCGGGTCCAGGTGGCGCCCTGGTCGGTGGAGCGGAAGATGCCGCGGACGCCGCCGATCTCCGCGCTGGTGAACAGGGTCTGGTAGGAGGCGCCCGGTGCGGCCTTCCCGAAGCCGATGGTGTCGGCCTCGTCGACGTGGGACAGCTTGGTGAAGGTGGCGCCGCCGTCCGTCGAGTGCCACAGGCCGTACGGGCCGTCCGCCGCACCGCCGGCCAGCCAGATGTCGCCCTCCCCGCCCGGCAGCGCCTTGAAGCGGACACTGTCACCGGAGGGCAGGCCGGTCGCCGCCGACGGCGTGAAGGTCGCGCCGCCGTCCGTGCTGACGTAGAACGTGCCGGACTTGAAGCCGTAGAAGGTCTTGGGGTCGACCCGGTCGGACTCCACGACCGCCCCGGCCGGGATGCCGCTCGACGCCTGCCAGGACGTGCCGAAGCCCGTCGTGAAGTGCACGCCGGCGCCCTCCGGGCTCCACACGAAGCGGCTGCCGTCCGCGCCCGCCGCGACCGTGCCGCCGCCGCTCACCCCCGCGGGGTCCGTCCCGCCGAACCAGCTGGCTCCGTTGTCCGTGGAGAACGCGACGTGCGGGCCCGCGTCGAGATGGCCGGCCCGGACGACCGTGTCCGGGTTCGCCTCCGCGAAGTCCAGGCTCGTGGTGGAGGTGAAGTTCGGGGAGGTGAACATCATCGACGGGACCTCGGTCAGGCTCGTGTGCCGGAAGCCGCCGATGTCGCCCAGCGCGCTGAGCAGCGGAGCGCCCGACGGGGGAGCGGCCAGGTCGTTCACCGCCGTCTCCTCCAGGCCGCGCACCATGGGTTCGATGGTGAACCTGCCGCCGTCGTCGTCCCAGTTCGTGAGGTCCTCGGTGCCGTAGATCGTGGCGCCCGTGCCGTACATCATCCGGTCCGAGTCGAACGGGTCGATCTCCAGCGCCTCCGTCATCCAGCCCAGCTTCGGTGTCTCCTCGGGCGGCGACGGATTCGCGCCCCAGGTCAGCCAGGGGGACGACGAGACGTCCATCGTGTACCGGTTCTCCCGGGTGGGGTACGACGTGTAGTTCCACGCCTGCGTCCAGGTGCCGCCGCTGTCCGTGGAGCGGAAGATCTGCGTGTCCGGCCACCAGGAGCTGTACGCCGTCGCCATCACCGTCCCCGGGTTCTGCCGGTCGACGGCCAGGCCGCTGAAGCCGTAGTAGGTGTCCGCCTCCGCGACCGGGCTGATGTCCGTCCAGGTGCCGGTCGCCGTCGCGTACCGGTACAGCCGGCCCTTGCCGCCGTCGTACGGGCCGCCCGTGTCGCTGTAGGCGAGGTAGAGGTAGCCGTTCTCTGCGTCCAGTACGCCCTTGTGGGCCAGGTAGCCGGTGGGCTGGCCGGCGATCCGCTGCCAGGTCGCCCCCGCGTCCGTCGAGCGGTAGACGGCGTTCTCCTTGTCGGCGACCCCGACGTAGACCGTCTTGGTCGGCGCACCCGCGGTGCCCGTCGACTCGTCGAACGTCACCCAGACGATGCCCTGGTTGTCGGAGGCGTAGCCGCTCGTGTCGCCCGGGTCCTGCGCGTAGTCGCCGGGGTTCGGGAAGGCCGTCACCTCGGCCCAGGTCGCGCTCGCGTCGGTCGACCGCCACAGGCCCTTGCCGCTGGGTGCGCCCAGGTACAGCACGTCGTTGTCGTGCGGGTCGACCGCGAGGCGCTCGCCCATGCCGCGGCCCGGCATGTTGCCGCCCAGCTTGAAGGGCAGGTCGGCCTTCTTCCAGGTGGCGCCCCGGTCGGCGGAGCGCAGGACCGCGCCGTTGCCCGGGTCCCAGTCGTTGGTGTACGTGCCGACCGCCGCGTACACCCGGTCCGGGTCGACGGAGTCGGAGGCCACGCTGACCACGCCGGTGTGGCCCCAGTCGTCCCAGCCGACGTGGTCGAGCAGCGGCGTCCAGGTCCGGGACGACTCCTGCCAGCGGTAGACACCGCCGATGTCGGTGCGGGCGTAGGCGAGGTCCTTCTCGGTGCGGTTGAAGACGATGCCGGGGACGAAGCCACCGCCGTCGATGCGGGCGTTCTTCCAGGTGTAGGTGTCGGCGGTGAGTGCCGCCTTCGGTGCCTCGGCGGCCAGTGCGGCGGGGGCGCCCGAGAGCAGTCCGGCGGCCAGCGCGAGCACAGTCGTGAGGATGCGGGTTCTTCGCACGGTGGGGAGTCTTCCTTTCGCAAGGACCGTTCGGGGAGGGCGAACGTGCGAGGACCGGGCGGCCCTCGGCGTGGGTGAGGGGCCGCCCGGTCGGATGGTCCCGTCGTCCGGTGACGAGACCGAGCACGCGGAGCCGTCAAGCGCTCGGGGGAGGAAGTGGTGCCCTCCGCGCCCCCTCAGGGACGCGGGGAGCCGCACGGCCGGCCACGCACGGCCCGCGGCCGAACAACCGCCCGCCCCGCGGAGCGCTTCGCGGGGGCTATTCGAGTAGCTCCGCGTACGAACCCATGGCGAGGGCTATGTCCGCCTGCGCCCAGAACCGGTGGTACGTGAACGTGGGCGCGGCACCGCCCGCGAGATAGCTCTCGATCTTCGACCAGGCGGGGTCGTCCTGGTAGAAGGAGCGGATCGAGGAGAAGGTCGACGACGCGTCGATCGTGTCGCCGTTCGGCATGGTCCCGGTCCAGCCGCTGGGGACGTGCACCGGGTCGTCGAAGCGGTTGTAGTCGGCGCGGGTCTCCGGGACGGCGATGCCGAGCGCCGTCTGGTTGTTCTCCCACATGCCGTCCAGCAGCGCCTTCGCGGTCGCCGCCGCCTCCGTGTCGCCCGAGCGGTCGGCGTAGTACGTCAGCGTCTTGGCGTAGGCCGCCGCCACGCCGACGTCGTTGGTGTAGTCCGCGACCGTGACGTGCAGGGAGGCGTTGTCACCGGGGGAGGCCGCGTTCCAGGTGTCCGGCTGCCCCGACCACTTCAGCGTCGAGGGCATCAGGAAGCTGCCGTCCGGGTTGACCGTCGTCTCCGACAGCGCCCAGTCGACCCACTTGTCCAGGACCTCCTTGGCCCGCGCGTCGCCGCTCTGCTGGTAGTACTCGGCGACCCGTTCCATGGACCACGCCTGGAAGCCGAACCACTGGTTGGACGGCGGGTCGTGGTACACCGGCTTCTCGTCGTAGTACATGCCGTAGAAGGTCGGCGTGCCGGCCGGCGGGGTCGCGTACCGGCCCGCCCAGCTGTTCGTCGCGCCGCCCGCGATGGCGCCCTCGTCGGACTGCAGCCAGCGGTAGAACTCCACCTGCCGGTCGAGGGACTTGGCCCAGTCCGCCGCGCCCGTCGCCGACTTCGGCTTCAGGTCGTCGTAGGTGCTCAGCGCGTACGCGGCCAGCGGGTTCTGGTAGCCGCCGTGGGTGTGGCTGGAGCCGATGCGCCAGGCCCAGCCCGCCGAGGTGTCCACCGCGCCGCCCCAGGCGTAGTACCAGGACAGCAGGTAGTGCGAGGAGTCCTTGCCGGTGCCGGCGGGGCAACTCGTCGGACCCACGCAGTTCCCGACCTTCTTGAAGTACTTGTCGAACATGGCGTAGCGCAGGTAGTCGCCCATCTTGGCGGCCTTGTCGAGGGTGCCGGCGATCTCGTCGCCCTTGCCCTGCTCCTCGGCCCACTTGTCCGCCCAGTACGCGGCCTGCACGGCCCGCGCGTCGGCGTCCGGGGCGTTGGTGAACTTCCACTGCTTCGCGTAGGACGCGTCACCGGTGAAGAGGTCCAGGTAGCCGTTCTCGCCGCCGTACTTGAAGGCGTCGCAGGTCGGCTGCGGCACCGTCTCCCACACCGACTCCTGCGCGCCGCGCTGGAAGGTGTTGATGTACGACGGGCCGGTGTCCGACGGACCCGCCTCGCACTTGCCGGGCGAGTTGCCGTAGCCGTAGGTGTTGTCGACGTCCTGGAGCCAGTGCATGCCGTACACGTCGTCCGTGCCGTACGCCGACTTCAGCTCGGCGGCGATCGGGTCCGGGCCGACGGAGACGGTGCCGTCCAGGGGCGCCGGGTACTCCTGCGGAGTGTCCAGCTCGGGCGCGTACGTCGCCGGCTTCGAGGCGTTGTAGGCCGAGTTGGTCGGCTGGTCGGCGTGCGTGGGGATCATGTACGTCTCCATGATCTCCCAGGCGTTGTTGAACCTCGTCCAGTCGCCGGTCACCTTGCCGTACATGGCCTGGAGCCACAGCAGGTAGCTGTACGCCTCGGACGTGGTCTCGTGCCCGTGGTCGGGGGCCTCGACGATCAGGGTCTCGACCGAGTGGTACGGAACGCCCTCGGGGGAGAAGTAGCCGTTCGCCGGGTCGGTGATCTTCCCGTAGAGCTCCAGGAAGCGGGCGTCGTAGTCCTTCGCGGCGGCCAGCTGGGTCACGGTGACCGTGGCCTTGCCGTGGCCGGGGGCCGTCGACTCGAAGACCGCCGAGCCGGTGCCGGAGGCGTCGGCCGCGATGGTCACCCGCTGGGCGGTGTCCCAGTTCGCCGGGGTGAAGGTGAGGGTCGCCCCGCCGGAGACGGTCAGACCGGTGTTGCCGCTCGCGCGGGCCGTCGTCACGGCGACGTTCGCGGTCGGTTGTTTCGACAGCTTGACCTCGTACGTCCCGGACTCGCCCTGCTGAACGCCCAGTTGGCTGGGGGTGGCCACCACGGCCGGTCCCGAGGCGATCGTGATGCCGACCGGCGTCGAGCTCGCGGAGGCGCCCATGCTGTCGTACGCCTTCGCCACCAGGGAATGACTGCCCACGGTCAAGCCAGAGGCGGAGAGCGTGTAGGGCGAGCTGGTGTCGGTGCCCAGCAGCGTGGTGTCGTCGTAGAACTCCACCTTGCTGATCGTGGCGTCGTCGGCGGCGGCCGCCGTGGCCGCCAGCGGGACCGCCTCGCCCTGCGAGTACACCGCGCCCGCCTCCGGGCTGGTCAGTACCGTGATGGGCGGCTGGTGCGCGCCGGTGCAGGAGGTGCCGTTGACCGCGAAGCCGGCCGGGGCGGTGTTGGTGCCGCTGTACGTGAACTGTCCGCCGGCGGAGACGGCGGCACCCGCGGCGATCCGCGCGTTGTACGGGGCGTTCTTCACGGTGACCGTTCGCCCCGACTGGGACCAGGTGCCGTTCCAGCCGTTGGTCAGCTTCTGGTTGCCCGCGTAGTCGTACGTCAGCGTCCAGCCGTCGATGGCGTCGGTGCCGCGGTTGGTGAGCGTCAGCTCCGCGGTGAAGCCGGAGCCCCAGTCGTTGGTCCTGTAGTCCACGCTGCACTGGAGAGCCGCCGCCTGGGCGGGAGTCGCACCGCTGCTCAGCATCGTGAGGGGGAGTGCGAGAGCGGCGAGTGCGGTGGTCCACAACCGCCGCGCGGTGCGGCGTCTGCGTCTGCGTCCGGGATGCATGGTGCTGGTTCCTCCTTGCAGCTCGGGGAGGGTGTGGGGGAGGAGCAACAAGCCTTGAACCAGTGGGAGCGCTCCCATAGTGAGGAGAGGGGGCGGGGCGGTCAAGATGTGTGAAGAGTCGAAAACATTCGACAGGTGGTGCTGAGAGAAAGTCAGTGACTCCCCTGTTCTTCACCGTCACTTGGCGCTACCTTCACTGGCACCAGTGGGAGCGGTTCCATCAGTCGACGCGTTCGTCACGGCGCGCCCGAACTGCAAGGAGTCGCTCATGCGGCACCCCCCGCTCCATCCCTCGTGTTCAGGACTTTTAGCCGCGCTCGCGGCCTGTCCCACGCGTCATCGGCCGGCGTGCCGGCCCGCACCTCCCCCGGGCGGTCCCATCGCGCCCGCGGGCCGCTCCTGACCTCCGATCACGGCACCCCCATGCCGTTCGGCAGCGGGCCGCGCCCAGTCGGCGCGTGGCCCGGTACGACAGCACCCGCACCCCCACGAAAGAAGGAACCCGCACTCATGACCCGAAGCAGAACCGCGATGCTCGCTGCCCTGACGCTGGTCGCCGGGGCAACCGGCACGGCGTTCGCCGCCCAGTCCGCGAACGCCGGCGCGGCGGCCGTCCCCTGCGCCGTCGACTACAAGGTGCAGAACGACTGGGGCAGCGGTTTCACCGCCGCCGTGACCGTCACCAACAACGGCGCCGCCACCTCCAGCTGGACGCTGGGGTGGACGTACGCCGGCAACCAGAAGGTCACCAACAGCTGGAACGCGAAGGTCAGCCAGAGCGGTGCCGCCGTCACCGTGGCCAACGAGTCCTACAACGGCACCCTGTCCACGGGCGGTTCGGCGAGCTTCGGCTTCCAGGGCACCTACAGCGGCAGCAACGCGATCCCGGCCACCTTCACCCTCAACGGCGTGACCTGCAACGTCGACGACGGCGGATCGCCCGACCCGGACCCGACCGACCCGCCGGACCCCGGTGGCCCCTCCGACCGGGTGAACAACCCCTACGAGGGCGCCAACGTCTACGTGAACCCCGAGTGGTCGGCCAACGCCGCCGCCGAGCCCGGCGGCGACCGCATCGCCGACCAGCCGACCGGGGTGTGGCTCGACCGGATCGCCGCCATCGAGGGCGCCAACGGCGGCATGGGCCTGCGCGACCACCTGGATGCCGCGCTGGAGCAGAAGGGCTCCGGCGAGATGGTGGTCCAGCTGGTCATCTACAACCTGCCGGGACGCGACTGCTCCGCCCTCGCCTCCAACGGTGAACTGGGCCCGACGGAGATCGACCGGTACAAGACCGAGTACATCGACCCGATCGCCGAGATCCTCGCCGACTCGAAGTACGCGGACCTCCGGATCGTCACCACGGTCGAGATCGACTCGCTGCCCAACCTGATCACCAACGTCTCCGGGCGGCCGACCGTCACGGAGAACTGCGACGTGATGAAGGCCAACGGCAATTACCAGAAGGGCGTCGGCTACGCCCTGAACAAGCTCGCCGACGCCGGCAACGTCTACAACTACGTCGACGCCGGCCACCACGGCTGGCTCGGCTGGGACAGCAACTTCGGCCCCTCCGCCGAGATCTTCAAGACCGCCGCCACCACCGAGGGGGCGACCCTCGACGACGTGCACGGCTTCATCGTCAACACCGCCAACTACAGCGCCCTGAAGGAGGAGAACTTCAAGATCACGGACTCGGTGAACGGGACCTCCGTGCGCCAGTCCGACTGGGTCGACTGGAACCAGTACACCGACGAGCTGTCCTACGCCCAGGCCATGCGCGACAAGCTGGTCTCGCTCGGCTTCGACCAGAACCTCGGCATGCTGATCGACACCTCCCGCAACGGCTGGGGCGGCGCCGACCGGCCCACCGGACCGGGCGCGACGACCGACGTGAACACCTACGTGGACGGCGGACGCTACGACCGCCGCATCCACCCCGGCAACTGGTGCAACCAGTCCGGAGCCGGCCTCGGTGAACGCCCGCAGGCCAGCCCCGCCGACGGGATCGACGCGTACGTGTGGATGAAGCCCCCGGGCGAGTCCGACGGCTCCAGCAAGCTGATCGAGAACCCGGACGGCAAGGGCTTCGACCGGATGTGCGACCCCACCTACACGGGCAACCCGCGCAACGGCAACAGCATGTCGGGTGCCCTGCCCGACGCCCCGATCTCCGGGGCCTGGTTCTCCGCGCAGTTCCAGGAGCTGATGAAGAACGCCTACCCGCCCCTGTCATGAGCGGGCTCCGGCGTAGGTGACGCCGTCGGGGCCCGGCCTTCGGGCCGGGCCCCGGTGGCGCGTGCGATTTTGCGGTTGCGGCAACATGATTTGCCCCGAAGCGGTGAGCCGTCGCACGCTGACGGCATCGCGAACGGGAGGCTGACCACCATGGCGCACGACCACCATCACCACCAGCACAACCACGACCACCGTGGACCCGGGCACGGCCACGACCACGACCACACCGACATGGACTGGGCCGAGATGGCCCCGCTGCTGGAGGCGCAGGCGGAGCTGTACACGCCGCTGTACCGGCAGGCCATGACCTGGCTGGCACGGGAGGCGACCGAGCCCGGCCTGGTCGTCGACGTCGGCAGCGGACCCGGCGTCGTCTCCTGCCTGTTCGCCGACGCCTTCCCCGGCGCCCGCGTCGTCGCCGTCGACGGCGCCGGAGCGCTGCTGGAGCGGGCCCGCGACCGTGCCGCCCGGCTCGGCGTCGCCGACCGCTTCGGCACCCTCACCGGTGACCTGCCCGGCGTACTGGGCGAGCTCGACTACCCCGCCGATCTGATGTGGGCCGGCCAGAGCCTGCACCACCTCGGCGACCAGCGGGCGGCCCTGGCCGCGCTCGCCGGGCACCTCGCGCCCGGCGGCACGCTGGCGGTCCTGGAGGGCGGCCTGCCCGCCCGGTTCCTGCCGCGGGACCTCGGGATCGGGCGCCCCGGGCTGCAGGCCAGGATGCATGCCGTGGAGGAGGACTCGTTCGCGGAGATGCGCGCGAGCCTGCCCGGCTCCGTGAACGAGACCGAGGACTGGCCGGCGCTGCTGACCGCGGCGGGCCTGAAGCACACCGGTACCCGCAGCTTCCTGCTGGACCTGCCCGCGCCCGTCACGGACGAGGTCCGCGCGTACGTCGTCTCCTCGCTGTCCCGGCTGCGCGACCGGGTCGGGGACGGCCTCGACGCCGTCGACCGGACCACGCTCGACCGGCTGCTCGACCCCGGGGACGAGGCGAGCGCGCACCGGCGCCAGGACCTTTTCCTGCTGGTGGCGCATACGGTCTACACGGCCCAGCGGCCTTCCTGAGCCGCCCCGCCGCCCGACCCGGGTACTGACTTCGAGAGCGCTCCAGGTGACGGACTCCCCACCGCCGGGGGGCCGTCACCGGGTTCTGGGACGCCGCCGGCGGCATGCCGCCCGGCGATTCACCGCCGACGAGATCGCCGACCCGGTCGTCCGGGCCATGGCGCGGCCCGCCGGTGCCGACGCCGACACCGTGGCCGTACGGCCGCCGGGGCAGCCCGACCGGGACACGCGAAGGGGCCCGGTCGCACCGACCGGGCCCCTTCGCGCGGGGATGAAGGTCATTCCCCGTTGAACTCCGCCGGGTCGGGGCCCAGCCGCCGGTCCTCGTTCAGCGCGCTGATCGCCGCGAGGTCCTCGGTGTCCAGGGTGAAGCCGAACACGTCGATGTTCTCCTTGATCCGGGACGGCGTCACGGACTTCGGGATCACCACGTTGCCGGTCTGGAGGTGCCAGCGCAGCACGACCTGGGCCGGGGTGCGGCCGTGCTTCTGGGCGATCGCCACGATCGCCGGGATCTCCAGGATGCCCTTGCCCTGGCCGAGTGGGGACCAGGCCTCGGTGGCGATGCCCTGCTCCGCGTGGTATTCGCGGGCGGCGTGCTGCTGGAGGTGCGGGTGCAGCTCGATCTGGTTGACGGCCGGGATGACCGACGTCTCGCCGATCAGCCGTTCCAGGTGCTCCGGCAGGAAGTTGGAGACGCCGATCGCCCGGACGCGGCCGTCGGCGTGCAGCTTCTCGAACGCCTTGTACGTGTCGACGTACCGCTCCTTGGCGGGCATGGGCCAGTGGATCAGGTACAGGTCCACGTACTCCAGGCCCAGCTTCGCCATCGACGTGTCGAAGGCGCGGAGGGTGGAGTCGTACCCCTGGTCCGTGTTCCAGAGCTTGGTGGTGACGAAGAGGTCCTCACGGGCCACGCCGGAGGCGGCGAGCGCCTTGCCGGTGCCCTCTTCATTGCCGTAGATCGCCGCTGTGTCGATGCTGCGGTACCCGGCCTCCAGCGCCTGGGCGACGGCCGTCTCGGCCTCGTCGTCCGGCACCTGCCAGACGCCGAAGCCCAGCTGGGGCATCTCGACGCCGTTGTTCAGGATGATCGGGGGGACCTTGCTGCTCACGAGCTCTTGATCCTTCGGTTGTGGTCAGGTGGTACTCACATCGTCAACGATCACGGCGCCCGCCGCATTCCTGACCGGCGAATTCATGCCGAGTACAGTGCTTCGACCTCGCTGCGGTAGGCCTTCTCGATGGCCTTGCGCTTCAGTTTCAGCGAGGGGGTCAGCAGCCCGTGCTCCTCGGTGAACGGCTGCGCGAGGATGCGGAACGTGCGGATGGACTCGGCCTGTGACACCAGCGTGTTGGCCGCGACGACCGCGCGCCGCACCTCCGTCTCCAGGTCGGCGTCGTGCACCAGCTCGGCCGCAGGGAGCCGGGGCTTGTTGCGCATCGTCAGCCAGTGGTCGACGGCCTCCTGGTCGAGGGTGATGAGGGCGGCGACGTAGGGCCGGTCGTTGCCGACGACGATGCACTGGCTGACCAGCGGGTGGTCCCGGACGCGCTCCTCCAGCAGCCCCGGGGAGAGGCTCTTGCCGCCGGAGGTCACCAGGATCTCCTTCTTGCGGCCGGTGATGGTGAGGTAGCCGTCCTCGTCCAGCGCGCCGAGGTCTCCGGTGGCCAGCCAGCCGTCCCGCAGGGCCTCGCCGGTGGCCTCCGGGTTGTTGAGGTAGCCCTGGAAGACGTTGTCGCCGTTCAGCCAGATCTCGCCGTCGTCGGCGATGCGCACGGTGACGCCGGGCACGGGCACCCCGACGGTGCCGAAGCGGGTCCGTTCGGGCGGGTTGGCGGTGGCCGCCGCCGTGGACTCGGTCAGGCCGTACCCCTCGTAGATCTGCACGCCCGCGCCCGCGAAGAACAGGCCGAGCCGCCGGTCCATCGCCGAGCCGCCCGACATGGCGTTGCGGATGCGTCCGCCCATCGCCGCCCGCACCTTGGTGTAGACGAGTGTGTCGAAGAGCCGGTGCTGCACGCGCAGCCCCGCCGACGGGCCGGGGCCGGCGCCCCAGGCCTTCGCCTCCACCGCCTCCGCGTACCTCACCGCCACGTCGACGGCCTTCTCGAAAGGACCGGCCCTGCCTTCCTTCTCGGCCTTGCGCCGGGCCGCGTCGAACACCTTCTCGAAGATGTACGGCACGGCCAGGACGAACGTCGGCCGGAAGGCGGCCAGATCGGGCAGCAGCGCGGCGGCGTTCAGCTGCGGCTGGTGGCCGAAGCGGACCCGGCCGCGGATCGCCGCGACCTCCACCATGCGGCCGAAGACGTGGGCGAGCGGCAGGAACAGCAGGGTCGCCGCCTCGTCGCCCTTCCGGGAGTGGAACACCGGCTCCCAGCGCTCGACGACGGTGTCCGCCTCGTACATGAAGTTGCCGTGCGAGATGACGCAGCCCTTGGGGCGGCCGGTGGTGCCCGAGGTGTAGATGACGGTGGCGGGCGTATCGGGTGTGACCGCCTTCCGGTGCCGGTGCACCACCTCGTCGTCCAGGTGGGCGCCCGCGTCGTACAGCTCCTGGACGGCGCCGGAGTCGAGCTGCCACAGGCCGCGCAGGTGCGGCAGCCGGTCGATGACGGTGGCGATCGTCATCGCGTGGTCCTCGTGCTCGACGACCGCCGCGGTCACCTCGGCGTCGTGCAGCATCCACAGGCACTGCTCGGCCGACGAGGTCGGGTAGACGGGCACCACCTGGGCGCCGATCGTCCACAGGGCGAAGTCGAGGAGGGTCCACTCGTAGCGGGTGCGGGACATGACGGCGACCCGGTCGCCGAAGCGGATGCCCTGGGCGAGCAGTCCCTTGGCGAGGGCCAGCACCTCGTCGCGGAACGCGCCGGCGGTCACGTCCCGCCACCGCCCGGCGTCGTCCTTGCGGCCGAGCGCGATGTGGCCCGGGTCCTCCTGGGCATGCCGGAAGACCACGTCGGCCAGACCGCCCACCGGTGGTGGCAACGTCGACGGAGGACTGGTGAACTCGCGCAAACCCCGCTCCCCGCTTCTGGTGGCCCCCCGCACAGCGCGGTGAAAGCTACCCCACGCGGGGCCGGGGCGGGAGGGTCGCAAAAATCGAACAGCGCTCATGTTCGCGCTGGTCAGCGAGAGGAAATGCGCTCACATGGGGAAGGGTCGGGCACGTTCCCGGCCGTGGGGCGCGTTTCGGCTCCGCAATCTCCACCGAATCTGTACGACTCGCTTACCGGCGGTACGCGGCCGGGGCCGCCCTCTCCTCCTTCAGCGCGGGCGCCGCGGATTCCGTCACACCCGCACCCCGGCCCGTCTATCCGAGGCCCGTGCGCCGAGGCCGCTGCAACCGGTCGCCGCCCGCCAGGATCGCCGACGCGAGGGCGTCCGCCGCGCCCTGCGCCGAGGGGCGCTGCCGGCCGTGCACCAGCACGAAGTCGACCCGGCCGAGCTCCGGCAGCCCGGCCCGGTCCGGCACCCGTACCAGGCCGGGCGGGATCAGTCCGCGTGAGTGCGCCATCACGCCGAGGCCCGCGCGGGCCGCCGCGATCAGCCCGTTGAGGCTGCCGCTGGTGCACGCGACGCGCCACTCGCGGCCCTGGCGCTGCAGGGCGTCGAGAGCGAGCGCGCGGGTGATGCCCGGCGGCGGATAGACGATGAGCGGTACCGGGCGGTCCGCCTCGAGGCGCAGCCGCTCCGCGCCGATCCACACCAGCCGGTCGCGCCGGACCGGCTCGCCCCGCGGGTCCTCGGGCCGCCGCTTGGCCAGCACCAGGTCGAGCTTCCCGGCGGCCAGCTGCTCGTGCAGGGTCCCCGACAGCTCCACCGTCAGCTCCAGGTCGACCTCGGGGTGGTCGTGCCGGAAACCCTCCAGGATCTCCGGCAGCCGGGTCAGCACGAAGTCCTCGGAGGCCCCGAACCGCAGCCTTCCGCGCAGCCGGGTGCCCGTGAAGAAGGCCGTCGCCTGCTCGTGCACCTCCAGGATCCGGCGCGCGAACCCGAGCATCGCCTCGCCGTCCTCCGTCAGCTCCACGGAGTGCGTGTCGCGGGTGAAGAGCTGCCGGCCGGTGGCGGCCTCCAGCCGCCGCACGTGCTGGCTCACGGTCGACTGGCGCAGCCCGAGCCGCCGGGCGGCCTGCGTGAAGCTCAGTGTCTGGGCCACCGACAGGAACGTACGCAGGTGAGAGGGGTCGTACACCCTCCCCACGCTATCGCGGAACGTGATGACAGTCAGAGCGGTATACCGGATTCCCGATCGCTGAGCGAGGGAGCAGGATGATGGAGCCGGGGCCCGTGAGCCCCCGCGAACGCGATGAACGAGTACGACGAGCAAGTGGAGAACCGTGAAACGCCTGCGACGGCCGCGTCGGCTGCCGATCGACCCGTACATCCTGCTGCTGCTCGGGACGGTGGGCCTCGCGGCGCTGCTGCCGGCCCGCGGCACGGGCGCGGACATCGCCTCCGGTGCCTCCACCGCCGCGATCGCGTTCCTCTTCTTCCTCTACGGCGCCAGGCTCTCCACCCGTGAGGCGATGGACGGCGTGCGCCACTGGCGGCTCCACGTCACCGTGCTGGCCTGCACCTTCGTCGTCTTCCCGCTGCTCGGCCTCGCGTCCCGCGGCCTCGTCCCGGTCCTCCTGACCGACCCCCTCCACCAGGGACTGCTCTTCCTCACCCTGGTCCCGTCGACCATCCAGTCCTCGATCGCCTTCACGTCCATCGCGCGCGGCAACGTGCCCGCCGCGATCTGCGCCGGGTCCTTCTCCTCCTTGGTGGGCATCGTCGTGACGCCGCTGCTGGCGGCAGCCCTGCTCGGCGGCGCGGGCGGGTTCTCGGCCGACTCGGTGGTCGAGATCGTGCTGCAGCTGCTGGTGCCGTTCGTCGCCGGGCAGGCGCTGCGCCGCTGGATCGGTGGCTTCGTCGCCCGGCACAGGAAGGCCCTCGGGCTCGTCGACCGCGGCTCGATCCTCCTCGTCGTCTACACGGCGTTCAGCGAGGGCATGGTCCGGGGCGTCTGGCACCAGGTCAGCCCGGTCCGGCTGGCCGGGCTGCTGGCGGTCGAGGCCGTGCTGCTGGCCGTGATGCTGCTGCTCACCTGGTACGGGGCGAAGACGCTGCGCTTCGGCCGCGAGGACCGGATCGCGATCCAGTTCGCCGGGTCGAAGAAGTCGCTCGCCGCCGGACTGCCGATGGCGAGCGTCCTGTTCGGTGCCCAGGCCTCGCTGGCCGTGCTGCCGCTGATGCTCTTCCACCAGATGCAGCTGATGGTGTGCGCGGTCCTCGCCAAGCGCCGGTCACGCGATCCGGAGGTGGTCGCCTCCGAGGACTCCGAGGACTCCGAGGACTCGGGGGAGTCGGAGGAGACAGAGGAGACAGAGGGGGCGGAGGAGTCGGAGGGGTCCGCCGCCCCGGCGCGCACCACGGTCGGCACCGGGAGGCGCTGAGCGGGCGGCGGCATCCTCAGCCGCCCGACCGCACTCCGTCCATGGGCAGGTACAGGACGGTGTCGCCGATGGCCGACCGCGGGTTCCCGGCTGCGATCTCCTCGTCGGTCAGCGCCCGGTTCCAGACGTGCACCTCGTCGATCGCGCCGGTCAGACGGGCCCGGCTGTCCACGCGCTCCCCGATGTGCACACCGAAGGGCGAGTTCCGGCTGACCGAGCCGGGCACGTCCGCCGCGCCGGCCGCCGTACCGTCCACGAACAGCGTGAGCCGCCCCCCGCCGCGGCGCAGCGCCAGATGATGCCACTGGCCGTCGTTGTGGGCGCGGTCGGTGCGCACCCACGCCGAACGGGGGGCCGCCCCACCGTCGCGCGTGGTGATCAGCCCCTGGATCCGGCCGTTGCCGGGCTCGGCGCGCAGCCACACCTGGGGCTGGGTGGTGCCGACCCCGCCCATCCACAGCAGCGGCTGCTCCCCGCCGTCCGCCGTGTACCGGAACCACAGCGACGCCGTGAAGTCCCCGGCCCCGAGCGGAAGCCGCTCGTCGTACGGCAGTCGTACGGCGTCGTCGGTGCCGTCGAAGGAGAGCGCGCCGCCCACCGCGCCGTCCGTCGTCCCGGCGCCGCCGAGCACGGCCGCGGGCGCGGCACCCGCGGCGAGGTCCGGGGTGGTGGGGTCGGCGCCCCGGCGCGGCTGGAGCCAGTCCTCGGTGAAGCGGGCGAAGCGGATCTCGTCGCGGGCGTCCACCGCCCCGGCCTCGTACAGCAGCCCCACCGCCGCGTCGTCGACGGCCACCATGTCGGAGTAGCCGGACCAGTCCCGGGTGACGACCGTGCCGCGGTCCACGCTGTCCCAGGTCGCGCCGCCGTCGTAGGAGGAGCGGATGGCCATCGTCCGGCGCCGGTCGGGATCGGCGGGCGCGGACAGCAGCATCCGGTCGCCGCGGCGGAGCACGGCCCCCTGCACCTGCGGCGTGTACAGGTCCGGGAGGGTCCGGAAGGGGCCTGCGAAGCTGTCGCCGCCGTCGCGGCTGACGGCCTGGGTGCGGTGGCCGAGGTCGGTGCCGTGCTCCTCCCGGCCGCTGACCAGGAGCGTGCCGTCGGCGCGTTCGGTGAGGGTGACCTCGGACGGCTTCTGCCGGAAGGTGCCGTCGGCGGCGACGGGCCAGGTGTCGGTGGCCCCGACCCTCCAGTGCTCGCCGCCGTCGTCGCTGACCACCAGCGCCGCGTGGTTGGCGGTGACCCTCTCGCCGTCCCACGTCTCGGCGTTGACGCCGGCCACGAGCCGCCCGGCGTGGCTGCCGCCGGTGAGCTGGACGCCGTGCACGGGGCCGGTGGCGTACCAGGAGTTCCAGCCGGGCGGCTGGATGTCGGCACTCAGGTCGCGGGGCGCGGACCAGGTGCGGCCGTCGTCGTCGCTGTACTGGAGGTGCGGGGTGCGGGCACAGGGCACCGCGCAGCCTGCGGCGTCCGTACGGCCGGCGTTGTACGTCTCGAGCAGCAGGATGCGGCCGGTGGTGCGGTCCACGACCGGGGCCGGGTTGCCGTGGGTGTCGCCGCCGCCGTCGTTGACGACCTGGAGCGGGCCCCAGGTGCGCCCGCCGTCGGTGGAGCGTTTGACGACGATGTCGATGTCACCGGCGTCTCCGCAGTTCAGGACGCGTCCCTCGGCGAAGGCCAGCAGGGTGTCGTCCGTCGTCCGCACGATCGCCGGAATGCGGAAGCAGGCGTAGCCGCCGGGGTCCTGGTCCGCTCGGAAGAGGACCCGCTGCTCGAACTCGGGCGCCCGGGTCCTGGGTTCGGCGTGGGCGGGGAGCGAGGAGGCGGCCAGGGCGAACAGTGAGGCGAGGGCGAGCAGGGGGGAGCGCGGACAGGTGCGGGAGGGTGACGGCATGGAACGGTCTGCCCTTCGGGCGGCTGGTCGGGAGCCGATCATCAGGACATCACTACATCAGGACATGCCGTGCCTGGTACGTCCCCTACAGTTTGCGCGCGTGTCGCCCGACCGAGCCGAGGAGGACACGCGGGAACCCGGGACTGCGGGGCCTGGGAGCGAGGGGCCCTGGGGTGCAGGAGCCCCGCCGCCGTGTCCGTGGAGGGCCAGGTCAGCCCTGGGCGGCCGCGGCCCCCAGGGCGACGCGGTCCTCGCCCGCGTACACGTTCATGGAGCCGCCCCGCAGGAAGCCCACCAGCGTCAGCCCCGTCTCGGCGGCCAGGTCCACCGCGAGCGAGGACGGCGCCGACACCGCGGCCAGCACCGGGATGCCCGCCATCACGGCCTTCTGCGCCAGCTCGAAGGAGGCCCGCCCCGACACCAGCAGGACCGACCGGGACAACGGCAGGTCCCCGTTCTGCAGGGCGCGGCCGACCAGTTTGTCGACCGCGTTGTGCCGGCCCACGTCCTCCCGTACGTCCACCAGCTCACCGTCCTCGCGGAACAGGGCCGCCGCGTGCAGGCCGCCGGTCCGGTCGAAGACCCGCTGGGCGGCGCGCAGCCGGTCGGGCAGGCCCGCCAGCAGTTCGGGGGTGACGCGGACCGGGGGAGTGTCGGCGATGGGCCAGCGGGCCGTCGTACGCACCGCGTCCAGGCTGGCCTTGCCGCACAGCCCGCAGGACGAGGTCGTGTAGACGTTCCGCTCCAGAGTGATGTCGGGGATCGGCACGCCCGGGGTCGTCCGCACGTCGACGACGTTGTACGTGTTGGCCCCGTCGGCCGTCGCGCCCGCGCAGTAGACGATGTTCTGCAGGTCACCCTGCTCGGCGAGCACGCCCTCGCTGACCAGGAAACCGGCGGCGAGCGCGAAGTCGTCACCCGGCGTGCGCATCGTGATCGCGAGGGGCTTGCCGTTCAGCCGGATCTCCAGCGGTTCCTCGGCGACGAGGGTGTCCGGGCGGGTGGAGACCGCGCCGTCCCGTATCCGGATCACCTTGCGTCGTTCCGTGACTCGTCCCATGCGCGTGTCCCGATTCCCGTGTGGCGTGTGCCGTTCTCCGTGTGCCGGTCAGTCCCGGTTCTGTGCGTGCCGGCAGCTGAAGCCGTCCTTGACGCACGGGGCGAACCGGGTCACCGGGCTGTCGTGCGGCGAGGTGACCTTCACGGTCTCATTGTCCTGCACGCGGGAGGGTGCGGTCGCAGCCCGCTCCGCGGTACGCGCACGCCGTGGTCGTCTTGCTCCGCCACTCCCCGTCCCAGGTGCCGGCCGCGCGCGTGCCGAACCGCGGCGGCTCCCGTGCGGTCGCCCCGGCAAGGCTTTGTGCACGCTCGGTGGTTGTCTGCTCAACCATCTTCTCAATCGCGTCCCCGCTGCCTACGGTTGGGGACCCATGAGTAGTCCCCCCGTCGCGCCCCCGGGCTGGAGCCGCTGGCTCGTTCCCCCCGCCGCCCTCTCGGTCCACCTCTCCATCGGCCAGGCCTACGCCTGGTCCGTGTTCAAACCGCCCCTGGAGTCCGCGCTCGGCCTCAGCGGCACACAGAGCGCGCTGCCCTTCCAGCTCGGCATCGTCATGCTCGGGCTGTCGGCCGCGTTCGGCGGCACCCTCGTCGAACGCCACGGGCCGCGCTGGGCGATGACCGTCGCCCTGGTCTGCTTCTCGTCCGGCTTCCTGCTCTCCGCGCTCGGCGCGGCGGCGGAGCAGTACTGGCTGATCGTCCTCGGCTACGGCTTCGTCGGCGGGATCGGGCTCGGCATCGGCTACATCTCACCCGTCTCCACACTGATCAAGTGGTTCCCGGACCGCCCCGGCATGGCCACCGGCATCGCCATCATGGGCTTCGGCGGCGGCGCTCTCATCGCCTCGCCCTGGTCGGCGCAGATGCTGAAGTCCTTCGGCACCGACAACTCCGGGATCGCCCTCGCCTTCCTGGTGCACGGACTCGCGTACGCCGTCTTCATGCTGCTGGGCGTGCTGCTGGTGCGGGTGCCGCGCCCGAAGGAGCGCGCGGACGGCGGCCCGGTCGCCCTCGAAGGCGTCCAGGTCTCGGCGCGCAGCGCGATGCGCACCCCGCAGTTCTGGCTGCTGTGGGTCGTGCTCTGCATGAACGTCACCGCCGGCATCGGCATCCTGGAGAAGGCCGCGCCGATGATCACCGACTTCTTCGCCGACACCTCCACGCCGGTGTCGGTGACCGCCGCCGCGGGATTCGTGGCCCTGCTGTCGGCGGCCAACATGGCGGGCCGGATCGGCTGGTCCACGACCTCCGACCTGATCGGACGCAAGAACATCTACCGCCTCTACCTCGGCGTGGGCGCGCTGATGTACACCCTGATCGCCCTGTTCGGCGACTCCTCCAAGCCGCTGTTCGTCCTGTGCGCCCTCGTCGTCCTCTCCTTCTACGGCGGCGGCTTCGCCACGGCCCCCGCCTACCTCAAGGACCTCTTCGGCACCTACCAGGTCGGTGCGATCCACGGGCGGCTGCTCACCGCCTGGTCGACGGCCGGCGTCCTCGGGCCGCTGATCGTGAACTGGGTCGCCGACCGGCAGGAGGAGGCCGGGCGGCACGGCGCGTCCCTGTACGGGACGTCGTTCGTCATCATGATCGGGCTGCTGGTCGTCGGTTTCGTCGCCAACGAACTCGTCCGTCCGGTCCACGCCCGCCACCACGTACCCGCCGCCCCGGCACCGAAGGAGGCCACCGATGTCCGACGACAGCAGCCAGAGTCCGCCTGACCTTCCCGGCCGGCGGCCGCTGATCACCTTCACCTGGCTCTGGGTGGGCGCACCGCTCGCCTACGGGCTGTACGAACTCGTCCGGAAGGCCACCCAGCTGTTCACCGGGTGAGCGCGGCCGTTCACCGGGTGAGCGTGGGGCGGGGCGGGAAGGACGCGAGCAAGGGCAGGGGAGGGGACGCGGGCACGGGCACCGGGGATGCTGACCGAAGCCGACAAGGCGGGCGCCCGTTTCCTGTCGTATCACCTGCCGTCGTACCCGCCGGTCACTCATCACACTGGTGGATCCCGTACCCGAGGCAGCGAGGTCTCCACCCATGCACGGCTCCCGCATCACCGCCGTCGGTCATTACCAGCCCGCCAAGGTCCTTACCAACGAGGATCTGGCGGGCATGGTCGACACCAGCGACGAGTGGATCAGGAGCCGGGTGGGCATTCACTCCCGCCGTATCGCCGGCCCCGACGAGCCGGTCGACGAGCTGGCCGGCCACGCCGCGGCGAAGGCGCTCGCGGCGGCCGGACTGAC
The DNA here is from genome assembly GCF_049974565.1 of Streptomyces sp. WG5. Taxonomy (NCBI): domain Bacteria; kingdom Bacillati; phylum Actinomycetota; class Actinomycetes; order Kitasatosporales; family Streptomycetaceae; genus Streptomyces; species Streptomyces sp. WG5. The sequence continues at coordinate 166,691 of NZ_JBNGGC010000006.1, forward strand.
CCCCGCCGACGTGGACCTGGTCGTGGTCGCCACCTCCACCGCGATCGACCGCTCCCCGAACACCGCCGCCCGCGTCGCGGCCCGCCTCGGCATGCCGGAACCCGCCGTCCTGGACGTCAACGTCGTGTGCGCGGGGTTCCCGCACGCCCTGGCCACCGTCGACCACGCCGTGCGGGCCGGCTCGGCGAGCCGCGCACTGGTCATCGGCGCGGACAAGATGTCCGAGGTCGCCGACTGGACCGACCGCACCACCTGCGTGCTCGTCGGCGACGGGGCGGGAGCCGCCGTCGTGGAGGCCTGCGCGCCGGGTGAGGAGGCGGGGATCGGCCCCGTGCTGTGGGGGTCGGTGCCCGAGATGGGGAACGCGGTCCGCATCGAGGGCACGCCGCCCCGCTTCGCGCAGGAGGGGCAGAGCGTCTACCGCTGGGCGACCACGCGGCTGCCCGCCATCGCACGCCGGGCCTGCGAGCGGTCGGGACTGGAACCGGCCGATCTGGCCGCGGTCGTGCTGCACCAGGCGAACCTGCGCATCATCGAACCCCTCGCCGCGAAGATCGGCGCCGTCAACGCCGTCGTCGCCCGCGATGTCGTCGAGTCCGGCAACACCTCGGCCGCGAGCATCCCCCTCGCGCTCTCCAAGCTGGTGGAGCGGGGCGAGATCACCACCGGCGACCCGGTGCTGCTCTTCGGCTTCGGCGGAAACCTCTCCTACGCCGGACAGGTCGTCCGCTGCCCCTGAGCCGCCGCACCGCGCACCAGAGGAATCCGGAGGTCAGAGGCGCTCGGAGGCGTTCCGCAGGCCGCCCGGCCCGTTGGCCGGGCGGCCTCGTCGCGTTCCCTGCCCCTGAGGACCCCGCGCCCCTTTGTCCACTCAGTGGAGAAAGTTCGCAGCAATTCGTGCGTGACTTCTTCCCACGCGCGGCGCCCACTGCTACGTTCCCTCCGAAAGCAAGCCACGGACGTGGCCGGAAACCGGCACACTCAAGGCCGATAGAGGCGGGGAGGGGCTCGTGAGACGCATGACGGCACGACCCGCCAACGCCCACCAAGCGCGACTGCTCCAGCTGTTGCGTGACGGAGGGCCCAACTCCCGCGCCCAGCTCGGTGACCAGGTCGACCTCTCGCGGTCGAAGCTCGCCGTGGAGGTGGACCGGCTGCTGGAGACGGAGCTGGTCGTGGCCGACGGACTCGCCGCCTCGCGCGGCGGGCGCCGCAGCCACAACATCCGCCTCAACCCCGAGCTGCGCTTCCTCGGCGTCGACATCGGCGCGACCTCGGTCGACGTCGCCGTCACCAACGCCGAGCTGGAGATCCTCGGGCACATCAACCAGCCCATGGACGTACGCGAGGGCCCCGTCACGGTCTTCGAGCAAGTGCTGTCCATGTCCGCCAAGTTGCGGGCCTCGGGGCTCGCGGACGGCTTCGACGGCGCCGGTATCGGCGTCCCGGGACCGGTCCGCTTCCCCGAGGGTGTGCCGGTGGCTCCGCCGATCATGCCGGGCTGGGACGGCTTCCCCGTGCGGGAGGCGCTCAGCCAGGAACTCGGCTGCCCGGTCATGGTCGACAACGACGTGAACCTGATGGCGCTGGGGGAGCAGCACGCGGGCGTCGCCCGCACCGTGCACGACTTCCTCGTCGTCAAGATCGGTACCGGCATCGGCTGCGGCATCGTCGTCGGCGGCGACGTCTACCGGGGGACGACCGGCAGCGCGGGCGACATCGGGCACATCCAGGCCGTGCCCGACGGACGCCCGTGCGCCTGCGGCAACCGGGGCTGTCTGGAGGCCCACTTCAGCGGCGCGGCACTGGCCCGCGACGCCACGGAGGCCGCCCAGCAGGGCCTGTCGGCCGAGCTCGCGGGCCGTCTGGAGGCGAACGGGGGCCTCAGCGCCGCCGACGTCGCCGCCGCGGCCGCCGCGGGGGACGCCACCGCACTCGATCTGATCCGGGAGGGCGGCCGGAGCACCGGCCAGGTCATCGCAGGCCTGGTCAGCTTCTTCAACCCGGGCCTGGTGGTGATCGGCGGCGGGGTGACCGGCCTCGGCCACAACCTGCTCGCCGCGATCCGCACCCAGGTCTACCGCCAGTCGCTGCCGCTGGCGACCGGCAACCTGCCCATCGTACTGGGGGAGCTGGGCCCCACCGCCGGCGTCATCGGCGCGGCCCGGCTGATCAGCGACCACCTGTTCTCACCCGCGTAGGCACCACTCGGTTCCCGAGCTCCATCAGCACAGCGCACCGCCCTGTTCTGCCCTGCTTGCTCCGTCCCGCCCTGCCCAGTCAAGCCCTGCCCTGCCCTGCTCCGCTCTGCCCTGACACCGGCCCGCACGCCCGCCGAGGGGACCTCACATGGCACCAGAACCACCGCTGCTCAGCATGTCCGGCATCACCAAGTCGTTCCCCGGAGTCCGGGCCCTGGACGGCGTCGACCTCGACGTCCAGGCCGGCGAGGTGCACTGCCTGCTCGGCCAGAACGGCGCCGGGAAGTCCACCCTCATCAAGGTGCTGGCCGGTGCCCACCAGCCCGACACCGGCACCATCCGCTGGCGCGGAGAGGACGTCACCCTGCGCTCGCCCATCGCGGCCATGCGCCTCGGCATCGCCACCATCTACCAGGAACTCGACCTGGTGGAACACCTGTCGGTCGCCGAGAACGTCCACCTCGGTCACGAGCCGACCACCGCCGGCTTCGTCGTACGGGGCAGGGCGGCCAAGGCGTCGACGGCCGAGCTCCTCAAGCGCCTCGGCCACCCGGAGGTCGACCCCGGGCGGCTGGTCGGCGAGCTCTCCGCGGCGCAGCAGCAGATCGTCTCCATGGCGCGGGCGCTCTCGCACGACGTACGGCTGATCGTGATGGACGAGCCGTCCGCCGCGCTCGACCCGGACGAGGTCGACAACCTCTTCCGCATCGTCGCCGACCTCACCGCCGACGGCGTCGCCGTCGTCTACATCTCGCACCGCCTGGAGGAGATCCGCCGCATCGGCGACCGGGTCACCGTCCTCAAGGACGGCCGGGCCGTCGCCGGCGGGCTGCCCGCCGAGTCGACGCCGACCAGTGACGTGGTGGCGCTGATGACCGGGCGCAACGTCGAGTACGTCTTCCCGGACCGGCCCACCGCACCGCCCTCCGCCGAGCCGGTGCTGAGCGTGCGGGGACTGTCCCGGGAGGGTGAGTTCGCCCCCCTCGACCTGGAGATCCGCCCCGGGGAGATCGTCGGCCTCGCCGGTCTCGTCGGCTCCGGCCGCTCCGAGATCCTGGAGACGGTCTACGGGGCGCGCAAGGCGAGTACGGGCCAGGTACTCGTCGACGGCCGTCCGCTGCGTCCCGGCAGCGTGCGCGCCGCGGTGCGCGCCGGTCTCGGGCTCGCGCCCGAGGAACGCAAGGCGCAGGCCCTGCTGATGCTGGAGTCCGTCACCCGCAACGTGTCGGTCTCCACCATGTCCCGCTTCTCGCGCGGCGGCTGGATCGACCGGGGCGCCGAACTGGACGCGGCCCGCGCGGCGACCCGGGAACTGTCCCTGCGGCCCGACAACCCCTCCGTGCCCGTACGCACCCTGTCCGGAGGCAACCAGCAGAAGGCGGTCCTCGCCCGCTGGCTGCTGCGCGGCTGCAAGGTCCTGCTGCTCGACGAACCCACCCGCGGCGTCGACGTCGGCGCCCGCGCCGAGCTCTACGCGGTCATCCGCCGCCTCGCCGACGACGGCCTCGCCGTCCTGCTGGTCTCCAGCGAGGTGCCCGAGGTACTGGGCCTCGCCGACCGCGTGCTGGTACTGCGCGAGGGCCGTGTCGTGCACGAGGCCCCGGCCCGCGACCTCGACGAACACCGCGTACTCGACCTCGTGATGGAAGGAAGCCCGGCGTCATGACGCAGCACGTGTCCCCGCCGCGGGACGGCACCGGCAAGACGGCACCGGTGGACGGTCCGCCCGCCTGGCGGGTCCAGTTGGGCCGCGCCGACGTCCGCACCCTCACCCTGCTCGGCGTGCTCGCCGTACTGGTCCTCATCGGCGGCATCACCCAGCCCGACTCGTTCCTCGACACCCGCAACCTCCAGCTGGTGCTCACCCAGGCGTCCGTGATCGGCGTCGTCACCGTCGGCATGACCTTCGTCATCGTCTCCGGCGGCATCGACCTGTCGGTCGGCGCCATCGTCGCCCTGGCCTCGGTGTGGGCGACCACGGTCGCCACCCAGGAGTACGGGTTCGCCGGCATCCTCTTCACGGCGGTCGTGGTCGGCGTGGGCTGCGGTCTGGTCAACGGGGTGCTCATCGCGTTCGGCCAGATGGTGCCGTTCATCGCCACCCTGGCCATGCTGGCCTCGGCGCGCGGCCTCGCGGAGCAGATCACCGACGGCCGGACCCAGGTCGTCACGGTCCCCAGCGTCCTGGACCTCGGCGAGCGCGACGCCTACATCCTCGGCATCCCGCCCCTGGTGCTGGTGTTCGCGGCCGTCACCGTGATCGGCTGGCTGGTGCTCAACCGGACCACCTTCGGCCGCCGCACGGTCGCCGTCGGCGGCAACGCGGAGGCCGCCCGGCTCGCGGGCATCGACGTCCGCCGCCAGCGGCTCTACCTCTACCTCCTGTCCGGGCTGTGCTGCGGCATCGCCGCCTTCCTGCTGATCGTCCTGGCCGGCTCCGGCCAGAACACCAACGGCAACCTCTACGAACTCGACGCCATCGCCGCCGCGATCATCGGCGGAACGCTCCTGACCGGCGGGCGCGGCCACATCCTCGGCTCCGTGCTCGGCGTCCTGATCTTCACCACGATCACCAACATCTTCGCCCTGAACAACCTGCAGAGCGACGTCCAGCAGATCGCGAAGGGCGCGATCATCGTCGCCGCCGTGCTGGTCCAGCGCCGTACCGCAAGCACGCACTGAGGAAAGGGTTCACCGCCATGACAGAGCTCACGAGTCGCAGAGGACTGCTCTTCGGAGCCGCCGCCGTGTCCGCCGGTGCCGTCCTCACCGGGTGTACGAGCAACGACCCCGACGGCGGCGGCGACAAGGCCTCCGCGGACACGCAGCCGGCCGCCGACGACAAGCCGGGCAAGGCCGTCACCATCGGCTACGCCGGCCCGCAGGCCGACCACGGCTGGCTCAACGCCGTCAACGACAACGCGAAGCAGCGCGCGGAGAAGTACTCGGACGTCACCCTCGAGGTCACCGAGGGCTCCAACGACACCGCCCAGCAGATCGGCCAGATCGAGACCCTCATCAACAAGAAGGTCGACGTCCTGGTGGTGCTGCCCGCCGACGGCAAGGCGCTCACCCAGGTCGGGCTGCAGGCCATGCGCGCCGGCATCCCGGTCGTGAACCTCGACCGCATCTTCAACAGCCCCCAGGCCTACCGCTGCTGGGTCGGCGGCGACAACTACGGCATGGGCCTCAACGCCGCCCACTACATCGGCGAGAAGCTCAAGGACACGCCGGACGCCAAGGTCATCGAGCTGGCCGGCCTGGACAACCTGGAGCTGACCCAGCAGCGCACCCAGGGCTTCGACGACGGCCTGAAGAACTACCCGAACATCAAGAAGGTGGCCCGCCAGGCCGCCGACTTCACGGTCGAGTCCGGCCAGGCCAAGATGGCCCAGCTGCTCCAGGCCCAGTCGGACTTCCACGCCATGTGGAACCACGACGACGACCAGGGCGTGGGCGCGCTCCGCGCCATCGAGCAGGCCGGCCGCGACGACTTCCTGATGGTCGGCGGCGCGGGCGCGCTCTCCGCCTTCCAGGCCATCAAGGCGGACAGCGGCGTACTGAAGGCGACCGTGCTCTACCCGCCGACCATGGCCGCCTCCGCGATCGACCTGGCCCGCGCCCTCGGCCAGGGCAAGGGAATCAGCGGCCTCGCCGAGTTCGAGATCCCCTCGACCGTCACCTGCTACTCGGCCGTCGTCGACAAGGAAAACGTGGACCAGTACATGTCCACCGGCTTCAAGTGAGGGCGCCCGCCCGGGAGCGGCCTGACCAGCCGGCCGGGGCGGGGCCCACCCCCCACCGCGCCACCACGACGAGGAGGACATCCGCATGGGACAGCCGCAGCAGCCCGAGGGGGCCGGGGCGGAGCCATCAGCCACCGGGACCGACAGCGGGACCGCGACCAGGGCGACGGGGGCGTCGGCGACCAGACCGCCGCTGCGTGTCGGCATGGTCGGCTACGCCTTCATGGGTGCCGCACACTCCCAGGGCTGGCGCACCGCGGGCCGGGTCTTCGACCTGCCGCTGAACCCGGTACTGGCCGCGATCTGCGGCCGGGACGCCGACGCCGTCCGCACGGCGGCCGACCGGCACGGCTGGGCGAGCACCGAGACCGACTGGCGGTCCCTGGTGGAACGGGACGACATCGACCTCGTCGACATCTGCACGCCGGGCGACAGCCACGCCGAGATCGCGCTGGCCGCGCTCGCCGCCGGCAAGCACGTCCTGTGCGAGAAGCCGCTGGCCAACACGGTCGCGGAGGCGGAGGAGATGACCCGGGCCGCCGACGAGGCGCACGCCCGGGGCCAGTTGGCGATGGTCGGGTTCAACTACCGCCGGGTGCCGGCCACCGCGCTGGCCCGGCGGATGGTGGCCGAGGGCCGCATCGGCAGGCTGCGGCACGTGCGGGTGACGTACCTCCAGGACTGGCTGGTGGACCCCGAGGCGCCGCTGACCTGGCGGCTGCGCAAGGAGCTGGCCGGTTCGGGAGCCCTCGGCGACCTGGGCGCCCACATCGTCGACCTCGCGCAGTACCTGACCGGTGAGAGCATCGCGGGCGTCTCCGCCCTCACCGAGACCTTCGTACGGGAACGCCCGCTGCCCGAAGGCGCCTCCCGCGGCCTGTCGGCCGGCTCCGCGGACGGTGAGACGGGCCGGGTCACCGTGGACGACGCCGCCGTCTTCACCGGCCGCCTCACCTCCGGAGCCCTGGTCTCCTTCGAGGCCACCCGGTACGCCACCGGCCGCAAGAACGCCCTGCGCATCGAACTCAACGGCGAGCGCGGTTCGCTCGCCTTCGACCTGGAGCGGCTCAACGAACTGTCGTACCACGACGGTACGGAGCCGGGGGAGCACGCCGGCTTCCGCCGCATCCTCGTCACCGAGCCCGAGCACCCCTACCTCGACGCCTGGTGGCCGCCGGGCCACGGACTCGGCTACGAGCACACCTTCGTCCACCAGGTGCGCGACCTCGTCCACGCCGTGGCCGACGGCCGCCGGCCCGAACCCTCCTTCGCCGACGGGCTGCGGGTGCAGCGCGTGCTCGCGGCCGTGGAGGAGAGCGCCGAGAAGAACTCCGTCTACACCCCGATCGCCCCCTGAGGAGGCTGGCAGCGACATGCCGCGCAACTTCACTCTCTTCACCGGCCAGTGGGCGGACCTCCCCCTGGAGGAGGTCTGCCGCCTGGCCCGCGACTTCGGCTACGACGGCCTGGAACTCGCCTGCTGGGGCGACCACTTCGAGGTCGACAAGGCCCTCGCGGACCCGTCCTACGTGGAATCGCGCCACCAGCTGCTCGACAAGTACGGCCTCACGTGCTGGGCCGTCTCCAACCACCTGGTCGGCCAGGCCGTCTGCGACGCCATCATCGACGAACGCCACCAGGCCATCCTGCCCGCACGCATCTGGGGCGACGGCGACGCGGAGGGCGTCCGGCAGCGGGCCGCCGCCGAGATGAAGGACACCGCGCGGGCCGCCGCCCGGCTCGGCGTCGACACCGTCATCGGTTTCACCGGGTCGGCCATCTGGCACCTGGTCGCCATGTTCCCGCCCGCCCCCGAGTCGATGATCGAGCGGGGCTACCAGGACTTCGCCGACCGCTGGAACCCGATCCTCGACGTCTTCGACGCCGAGGGCGTGCGGTTCGCGCACGAGGTCCATCCCAGTGAGATCGCCTACGACTACTGGACCACCCAGCGCGCCCTGGAGGCCGTCGGCCACCGGCCCGCCTTCGGTCTCAACTTCGACCCCTCGCACTTCGTGTGGCAGGACCTCGACCCCGTCGGCTTCCTGTGGGACTTCCGGGACCGGATCTACCACGTCGACTGCAAGGAGGCCCGCACGCGCCTCGACGGCCGCAACGGGCGGCTCGGCTCCCACCTGCCCTGGGGCGACCCGCGCCGGGGCTGGGACTTCGTGTCGGCCGGCCACGGCGACGTGCCCTGGGAGGACGTCTTCCGGATGCTGCGCTCCATCGACTACCGGGGCCCGGTCTCCGTCGAGTGGGAGGACGCCGGCATGGACCGCCTCCAGGGCGCCCCAGAAGCCCTCACCCGCCTCAAGGCGTTCGACTTCGAGCCGCCCAGCGCCTCCTTCGACGCCGCGTTCAACAGCTGAGGAGCGCACCCGCGACGGCACGTCGGGACGGGGGCCGGAAGTCCGCCGGTCCCCGGTTCGACCTGCCCGAATCCTGCTTTGTCCTGCATTGGGAAAAAGTTCAACCGGTTCTGATCCAAGGGGTGTTCGCCCCGGAAGAACGCGGTTACCGTCCCTGATGTGTTCAGGACATCCCTACCTCCGGGGTGACGGCGCACCCCGGCGTCCCGCACCGCACGTTCTCGCACCCACCCGTACGGCCCACCCCGTTCCCGGAGGGATTTCGTGCACAGAAGCAGACTCAGCAGCACCAGAACCACGAGGCGTCCCAGGCTTCGCACCACCCTCGCCCTGTTCACCGGCCTGATGCTGGCGGTGGGCACCCCGGCGACCGTCGCAGGCGCAGCCCCGGCAGAGGCCGAACCGGCAGCCGCCGAAGGGCAGTTCCAGCAGGTGCCGCTCGCCAAGGGCGAGCCCGAGATGGGCGAGCCGATGTCGCTCGCCGTGCTCCCCGACCGCAGCGTCCTGCACACCGCCCGCGACGGCACGCTGCGCCTGACCGACCAGGGCGGCGTCACCAAGGTCGCCGGCAAGCTCGACGTCTACAGCCACGACGAGGAGGGCCTGCAGGGCGTCGGCATCGACCCGGACTTCGAGAACAACCGGGCGATCTACCTCTACTACGCCCCGCCGCTCGACACCCCCGCGGGCGACGCCCCGGAGACCGGCACCGCGGAGGACTTCAAGAAGTTCGACGGCGTCAACCGCCTCTCCCGCTTCGTCCTCAACCCCAACGGCACGCTGGACATGGCCAGCGAGAAGAAGGTCCTGGACGTCGCGGCGTCCCGCGGCACCTGCTGCCACGTCGGCGGCGACATCGACTTCGACGCCGAGGGCAACCTCTACCTGTCCACCGGCGACGACAGCAATCCGTTCGCCTCCGACGGCTACACGCCGATCGACGACCGCCCGGACCGCAACCCGGCCTTCGACGCCCGCCGCAGCTCCGGCAACACCAACGACCTGCGCGGCAAGATCCTGCGCATCAAGGTCGCCGAGGACGGCTCGTACACCGTCCCGGAGGGCAACCTCTTCCCGCCGGGCACCGACAAGACCCGTCCCGAGATCTACGCGATGGGCTTCCGCAACCCCTTCCGGATGAGCGTCGACGACAAGACCGGCACCGTGTACGTCGGCGACTACGGCCCCGACGCCGGCGCCGCCGACCCGAACAGGGGCCCGGCGGGCCAGGTCGAGTTCGCGAAGGTCACCAAGCCCGCCAACTTCGGCTGGCCGTTCTGCACCGGTGACAACGACGCGTACGTCGACTACGACTTCGCCACCAAGACCTCCGGTGAGAAGTTCGACTGCGCCGCCCCGAAGAACACCTCGCCGCACAACACGGGCCTGGTCGACCTGCCGCCCGCGCAGCCCGCCTGGATCCCGTACGACGACGGCAGCGTGCCCGAGTTCGGCACCGGATCCGAGTCCCCGATGGCCGGACCGGTCTACCGCTACGACCCCGAGCTCGACTCCTCCGTGAAGTTCCCCGAGGAGTTCGACGGCGACTTCTTCGCGGGTGAGTTCGGCCGCCGCTGGATCAAGCGGATCGAGCAGAACGCCGACGGCACGGTCGCGCAGATCAACGACTTCCCGTGGACCGGCACCCAGATCATGGACATGGACTTCGGCCCCGACGGCGCGCTCTACGTCCTCGACTACGGCGTCTCCTGGTTCCAGGGCGACGAGAACTCCGCCCTGTACCGGATCGAGAACGCCGAGGACGGCTTCTCCCCGATCGCCGAGGTGAGCGCCAGCAAGACCTCCGGTGCGGCCGGCCTGAAGGTCAAGTTCACCGCCACCGCCAAGGACGCCGACTCCTCGGATCTCACCTACAGCTGGGACTTCGGCGACGGCACCAAGGGCGAGGGGCTCACGCCCACCCACAAGTACAAGAAGATCGGTACCTACACCGCGACCTTCACCGCCAAGGACGCCGAGGGCAACACCGGCAACGCCAGCGTCCGGATCGTGGTCGGCAACACCGAGCCCAAGGTGAAGATCGAGGTACCGGGCAACGGCAGCCTGGCCGCCATGGGCGAGCCCGTGCCCTTCAAGGTGACCGTCACCGACCCCGACGAGACCGTCGACTGCTCCAGGGTCAAGGTCGCCTACAGCCTCGGCCACGACTCCCACGCCCACGAGCTGACCAGCGAGATGGGCTGTGAGGGAACCCTCAACCCGCCACCGGGCGACGGCGGTCACGACCCCAACGCCAACATCTACGGCGTCGTCGGCGCCAGCTACACGGACGGCGGGTCGAACGGCCAGGAGGCCCTGACCGGTACCGCGCGCACCGTGATCCAGCCGCTGCACCGCCAGGCCGAGCACTTCACCACCCAGCAGGGCGTCTCGGTCATCGACAAGACCGGCGCCAACGGTGGCAAGACCGTCGGTGACATCCACGACGGCGACTGGATCTCCTTCAGCCCCTACAAGTTCGACGGGCAGAAGAAGCTGACCGTGCGGGCCTCCTCCGGCGGCTCCGGCGGCTTCGTCGAGCTGCGCACCGGCTCGCCCACGGGCAAGCTGCACGGCTCCGCGTACATCCCGCCGACCGGCGGCTGGGAGAAGTTCCAGGACGTCGACGTGCCGCTGCGGTCGCTGCCCAAGCGGACCTCGGAGATCTACCTGGTCTTCCGGGGCGGCGACGGCGCGCTGTACGACGTGGACGACTTCGAGTTCTCCAAGGAGCCCTTCAAGAAGGGCAAGAAGGTCCTGGTCTTCTCCAAGACGGCCGGCTTCCGCCACGACTCCATCCCGGAGGGCATCGCCGCCCTGAAGGAGCTCGGCACCCCGGCCGGCATCTCCGTCACCGCGACCGAGGAGGCCGGACAGTTCACCACGGCCAACCTCGCCAAGTACGACGCGGTCGCCTTCCTGTCCACCACCGGTGACGTCCTGAACACCGACCAGCAGAAGGCGTTCGAGAACTACGTCAAGAACGGCGGCGGCTACATGGGCATCCACGCCGCCGCGGACACCGAGTACGACTGGGAGTTCTACGGCGGCCTCGTCGGCGCCTACTTCGACTCGCACCCGGCCATCCAGAAGGCCACCGTGCGCGTCCACGACCACGACCACCCGTCCACCGCGCACCTCGGCGACACCTGGGAGCGCACCGACGAGTGGTACAACTACCGCACCAACCCGCGGGATCAGGCCAAGGTCCTCGCCACCCTCGACGAGACCACCTACGACGGCGGCACCATGAAGGGCGACCACCCGATCGCCTGGTGCCAGAGCTACGGCGGCGGCCGCTCCTTCTACACCGGCGGCGGCCACACCAAGGAGTCCTACGCCGACGAGGCCTTCCGCGCCCACCTGCTCGGCGGCATGCAGTACGCCACCGGCCAGGTCAAGGCGGACTGCAAGCCGGACAAGGGCTACCGGAGCATCTTCAACGGCCAGACACTGGACGGCTGGAAGCAGGCCGGCCCCGGCACGTTCGACGTCAAGGACGGCGCACTGGAGTCCAAGGGCGGCATGGGCCTGCTCTGGTACCAGGCCAAGGAGCTGAAGTCGTACTCCCTCAAGCTCGACTGGAAGATGCAGGGCGACGACAACTCCGGGATCTTCGTGGGCTTCCCGGCCTCCGAGGACCCCTGGTCCGCGGTGAACAAGGGCTACGAGATCCAGATCGACGCCACCGACGCGCCCGACCGCACCACGGGATCCGTCTACTCGTTCAAGTCGGCGAACATCAAGGCCCGTGACCAGGTCCTGCGTCCGCCGGGCCAGTGGAACTCCTACGAGATCAAGGTCCGCGGTGAACGCCTCCAGGTGTTCCTCAACGGAGTCAAGATCAACGACTTCACCAACAAGGACCCCGAGCGGAGCCTGACCGACGGTCACATCGGCCTCCAGAACCACGGCGCCGACGACCAGGTCTCCTTCCGCAACATCCAGCTGAAGGAACTGCCCTCCTAGGGCGACCAGAACGGCGGCGGGCGGAGGACGCCGGACCTCCGCCCGCCGTCCCGCCGGGCCCCGCACCCGGCACCCCGCTCGTCCCCCTTCCGGCGCTCGCACCCGGTTCGCGTACGACAAGGAGGCTGCCCATGTCCGCCGAACCGTCCCTGTCCGCCCCTTCCTCGGCTCCGCGCCTCGGCGTCTGGTTCATCGGGGCACGCGGATCCGTGGCCACGACCGCGATCGCGGGCTGCGCCGCCGTCGCCGCCGGGCTCCACCCGCCGACCGGCATGGTCACCGAGACCCCTCCCTTCACCTCGTGCGGACTGCCGGCGCTGTCGTCCCTCGTCTTCGGCGGCCACGACACCGTCGACTGCCCGCTGCCCAAACGCGCCGAACACCTCGCCGCCGGCGGTGTCCTGCCGCACGGCCTGCCGTCCGCCGTGCACGCCGAACTCGTCGCCGCCGACCGGGAGATCAGGCCGGGCGGACCCCAGGCCGGCGGTCCCCAGTCCGGTGGTTCCCTGTCCGGTGGTCCTCTGTCCGGTGACGGCGGACCGAACCGCACCCAGGACGAGTGGATCGACGTGTTCGCGGACGACATCCGCGACTTCGTACGCCGCCAGGGTCTTTCGGGCGCCGTCGTGGTGAACGTCGCCTCCACCGAACCCGCCCCCGCCGACGGCACGCTGCCGCCCAGCTCCCTCTACGCGGCGGCCGCCCTGCGCGCCGGCTGCCCCTACGTCAACTTCACCCCCTCCACGGGCCTGCACCACCCGGCGCTGGCGCCGCTCGCCGAGTCGTCCGGCCTGCCGTACGCCGGCCGCGACGGAAAGACCGGGCAGACCCTGCTGCGCTCCGTACTCGGCCCGATGTTCCTGCAGCGCGCCCTCGCCGTGCGCGCCTGGTCCGGCACGAACCTCCTGGGCGGCGGCGACGGTGCCGCCCTCGCCGATCCCGCGGCCGCCGCTGCCAAGAACGCCGGCAAGGAACGCGTCCTCGCCGACACCCTCGGTGCCGCGCCCCAGGGCGAGGTCCACATCGACGACGTGCCCGCCCTCGGTGACTGGAAGACCGCCTGGGACCACATCGCCTTCGACGGCTTCCTCGGCTCCCGCATGATCCTGCAGACCATCTGGCAGGGCTGCGACTCGGCGCTCGCCGCCCCCCTCGTCCTCGACCTGGTCCGCCTGGTCGGCCGCGCCCGGGAGAGGGGCCTGTCCGGCCCGCTGGGTGAACTGGGCTTCTACTTCAAGGACCCGGTGGGCGACGGTCCGCCGGGCCTGGCGGAACAGTACGCCGAGCTGACCCGGTTCGCGGCGGGCCTGCGGGGCACGGACCCCGGGGACCGGGCGGACGCCGGCGCCCGCGGTGCCGGGGAGCAGCGGTGAGCCGCGCGGCGGATCCGGTGCCCGACGCCCATCCGGCCGAGACCGCCGAGACAGCCGAGACCGCCGAGACAGCCGGGACCGCTGAGACGCCTGGGACTGCCGGGACCGCTCAGATGACTGGGCCTGCCGGAACTGCTGATACTTCTGGGACGGTTGAGGCGGCTGAGACGGCGGCCACGGCGGCGTCCGGCGGAGGCGAGGACCCGGACCGGGGCGGCCCGGGCGCGGACGGTCACCGCCCGGCCGCCCGCGTCGGAGCCTGGGCCGAACTTCTGCGCCTGCCCGCGCTGTTCACCGTCCCCGGCGACGTACTCGCCGGAGCCGCGACCACCGGTGTCCGGGCCGGTCCCCGCACGCTGCTCGCCATCGGCTCCTCCCTGTGCCTGTACGAAGCGGGCATGGCCCTCAACGACTGGGCGGACCGTGCGGAGGACGCCGCCGAACGCCCGCACCGGCCCATCCCGTCCGGTCGCGTCCACCCCGCCGCCGCCCTCGCCGCGGCCTGCGGGCTGACCGCGACCGGCCTGGTCCTCGCTGCCCGCGCCGGCAGGCCCGCCGCGGCCGTGGCCGTCCCCTTGGCGGCGACCGTATGGGCGTACGACCTCGCCCTGAAGCACACGCCCGCCGGACCGGCGGCCATGGCCGCCGCCCGCGGCCTCGACCTGCTGCTGGGCGCCGCGGCGACCGGCGGTGACGTCCGCGTCGCCGTGCCCTCCGCCGCGTTGCTCGGCACCCACACCCTCGCGGTCACCGCGGTCTCCCGCGAGGAGACCCGGGGCGGCTCCTCCCTGGCACCACTGGCCGCCCTCGCCACGACCGGCCTCCTGGCCCGGCTGATGGCCCACCGCTCCACCCGACTCCCGGCAGACCGACGGGAAGCAGCCTCCCCCGGCCTGCCGGGCCCGACCGACCGCCGCGGGGACGTGTCCGGCCTGTCCGCAGGCCGGGCCACCGCGGCGCTCGCCGCCGGCTACGCCGCCACGGCCGCCCGCCCCTACTTCCACGCCGCTCTCAACCCCTCACCCCAGCTCACCCAACGCGCCGTCGGCGGCGGTATCCGCGCCACGATCCCCCTCCAGGCCGCACTCACCGCCCGCGCCGGCCGACCGGTCACCGCGCTGCTGATCGCGGCACTCGCCCCGCTGGGCCGGAAGTTCGCGAGGAAGGTGAGCATCACGTGACCGGCGAGACCACCGCCTCCGTCCACGGCCTCCTCCGTTTCGGCTACGGCACCAACGGCCTGGCCGACCTCCGTCTCGACGACGCCCTCGCCCTCCTCGCCGACCTCGGCTACGACGGCGTCGGCCTGACCCTCGACCACATGCACCTCGACCCGCTCGCCCCCGATCTGGCCGCCCGGACCCGCGAGGTGGCGCACCGGCTGGACGCGCTCGGTCTGGGCGTCACGGTGGAGACGGGCGCCCGCTATGTGCTCGACCCGCGCCGCAAACACGGCCCCTCCCTCCTCGACCCGGACCCGGACGACCGCGCCCGCCGCGCCGACCTCCTCCTGCGCGCCGTCCGCGTCGCCGCCGACCTGGGCGCCCACGCCGTGCACTGCTTCAGCGGCATCACCCCGGCCGGCACGGACGAGGACACGGCGTGGAAGCGGCTGGCCGAGTCCCTCGCCCCGGTCCTGGACACCGCCGCCTCCGCGGGCGTCCCCTTGGCCGTCGAACCCGAACCGGGCCACCTCCTCGCCACCCTCGCCGACTTCCACCGGCTGCGCCGTGCCCTCGGCGACCCCGAGAACCTCGGCCTCACCCTCGACATCGGCCACTGTCAGTGCCTCGAACCGCTCCCTCCCGCCGACTGCGTGCGCGCCGCCGCTCCCTGGCTGCGCCACGTACAGGTCGAGGACATGCGCCGCGGCGTCCACGAACACCTCCCCTTCGGTGACGGTGAGATCGACTTCCCGCCCGTCCTCGCGGCCCTCGCCGCCACCGGCTACCAGGGCCTGACCGTCGTCGAACTGCCCCGCCACTCCCACGCGGGCCCCCACTTCGCCGAACGCTCCCTCCCGTTCCTCCGCCGGGCAGCGGCGGCGTCCCCCCGCACCAGCCGCTCGGGCGAGCCCTCCGCCACCCACTGAAGGGAGCCACCCCCATGACGCAGCCGCACGCCGCCCACACCACCCCCACCCCCCATGACGCGGACGGCACCCCCACCCCCCACGACGCGGACGGCACCCCCCTCACCCAGGACGCGGACGGCACCCCCGCCGGGCAGGAGCCCCAGGGCATCACCCCCGCCCACATCCCGCCCGCCGAACTGCGCGCCGCCCTCACCGCCGGACTCGGCGGAGCCGCCCGCGCCTGGCTGGACCAGGCCCTGGACGAGGCCGCCGCCCACCCCGACGCCCACGGCCCCCTCTCCGTGTGGGAGCTACGCCTCGCCGAGGCCGGCCGCCGCTGCGGCCCCGCCCACGCCGACGCCGCCCGCGTCCTCCTCCTGCACGCGGCCCGCCCCGGCATCGACGCCCTGACCCGGGTCTACTTCCAGGGCACCGCCGACGAGCGCCGTGCCGTCCTGCACGCGCTGCCCCACCTGGTGCCCGGCCCCGATGCCCTCCCGCTCGTCGAGGACGCCCTGCGCACCAACGACACCCGTCTGGTCGCCGCCGCCCTCGGCCCGTACGCCGCCGGGCACCTGGACCGGCACCAGTGGCGGCACGCCGTACTGAAGTGCCTGTTCACCGGCGTCCCCGTCGACCGGGTGGCGGACCTCGACCGGCGGGCCCGCGCCGACGGGGAGCTCGCCCGCATGCTCGCCGACTACGCCGCCGAACGCACCGCCGCCGGCCGCCCGGTCCCCGAGGACCTGCACCGCGTCCTGGCCCTGACCGAGGCCGAGCGTCCTCCGCGCGGCACGGTCGGCCCCCACGGCAAGGAGTCCTGATGCGCATCTTCGACCCCCACATCCACATGACCTCCCGGACCACCGACGACTACGAGGCGATGCACGCCGCCGGTGTCCGCGCGGTCGTCGAGCCCTCCTTCTGGCTCGGCCAGCCCCGTACCTCTCCCGCCTCCTTCCGCGACTACTTCGACGCCCTGCTCGGCTGGGAGCCCTTCCGCGCCGCCCAGTACGGCATCGCTCACCACTGCACGATCGCGCTCAACCCCAAGGAGGCGAACGACCCCCGGTGCCTCCCCGTCCTCGACGAACTGCCCCGCTATCTCGTCAAGGACCGGGTCGTGGCGGTCGGTGAGATCGGCTACGACTCGATGACGCCCGCCGAGGACACCGCCCTGTCCGCCCAGCTCCAGCTCGCCGCCGACCACGGCCTGCCGGCGATGGTGCACACCCCGCACCGGGACAAGCTCGCCGGCCTGCGCCGCACCCTGGACGTGGTCCGCGAATCCGCGCTGCCCACGGAGCGGGTGCTGGTCGACCATCTCAACGAGACCACCGTCAAGGAGGCCAAGGACAGCGGCGCCTGGCTCGGCTTCTCCGTCTATCCGGACACCAAGATGGACGAGGCCCGCATGGTCGCCCTGCTGCGCGAGTACGGCCCGGAACGGGTCCTGGTGAACTCCGCCGCCGACTGGGGCAAGAGCGACCCGCTCAAGACCCGCAAGGTCGGCGACCTGATGCTCACCGAGGGCTTCACCGAGGACGACGTGGACCGGGTGCTGTGGCGCAACCCCGTCGCCTTCTACGGACTCAGCGGGCGCCTGAGCCTCGAGGTGACCTCGGCCGACGCCACGCACGAGGGCAACTCCATCCTGCGCGGCGGGGAGTGAGCCATGCGCTTCCGGCACCCCGACGGCTCCACCGTCCACCTCGCCTACTGCACCAACGTCCACCCCGCCGAGACCCTCGACGGCGTCCTCGCCCAGCTCCGCGACCACTGCGAGCCGGTCCGGCGCCGGCTCGGCCGCGACCGCCTGGGCATCGGGCTGTGGCTCGCCCGGGACGCCGCCCACGCCCTGGGCACCGATCCCTCCGCGCTGCGCGGACTGCGCACCGAACTCGACCGGCGCGGCCTGGAGGTCGTCACCCTCAACGGCTTCCCGTACGAGGGATTCGGCGCCGAAGAGGTCAAGTACCGCGTCTACAAGCCGGACTGGGCCGACCCCGAGCGCCTCGACCACACCACGTCCCTGGCCCGGCTCCTGGCCGGCCTCCTGCCCGACGACGTCGTCGAGGGCACCATCTCCACCCTGCCGCTCGCCTGGCGCACCGCCTACGACGAGACACGCGCCGACAAGGCCCGGACCGCCCTGGTCACCCTCGGCGAACGCCTCGACGCGCTTCAGGACCTGACCGGCCGCTCCATTCGCATCGGCCTGGAACCCGAACCCGGCTGCGTCGTGGAGACCACCCACGACGCCATCGCCCCGCTGACCGCGATCGCCCACGACCGCATCGGCATCTGCGTCGACACCTGCCACCTCGCCACCTCCTTCGAAGACCCGCACACCGCCCTGGACGCAGTCGCCGCGGCCGGTGTGCCCATCGTCAAGTCCCAGCTGTCGGCCGCCCTGCACGCCGAACATCCCCACCTTCCCGAGGTCCGCGGGGCCCTCGCCGCCTTCGCCGAACCCCGCTTCCTGCACCAGACCCGGACCTCCACCACCGTCGTCACGTCGCGCACCGCCGACGCCCGTGAAACCGCCGGCACCACCCGCACCGCCGTCCTGCACGGCACCGACGACCTCGACGAGGCCCTTGCGGACGGCGGCTCCCTGCCCGACACCGCGCCATGGCGTGCCCATTTCCACGTCCCGCTGCACGCGGCCCCCGCCGCGCCCCTCACCTCCACGCTTCCCGTCCTCAAGGCCGCGCTGACCCGGTTGGTCGGCGGTCCGCACCCCCTCACCCGCCATCTGGAGGTCGAGACCTACACGTGGCAGGCCCTCCCGCCCGAGTTGCGACCCCGCGCCCGAGCCCAGCTCACCGACGGCATCGCCGCGGAGCTGACCCTCGCCCGCGATCTGCTGACGGACCTCGGACTGAAGGAACTGCCATGACCCGACCGACCCCCTCCGACGCACCGGCTCCCTCCCGCGGTCCGGCTCCCTCCGGCGGCCCGACCCCCCTCCTCGTCCTGGACGTCGTGGGCCTCACCCCCCGTCTCCTCGATCACATGCCCCACCTCAAGAAGCTCGGCCAGTCCGGCTCCCGCGCCCCTCTGGGCACCGTCCTGCCCGCCGTCACCTGTGCCGCGCAGTCCACCTTCCTCACCGGCGCCCACCCGTCCGAACACGGCATCGTCGGCAACGGCTGGTACTTCCGCGAGCTCGGCGACGTCCTGCTGTGGCGCCAGCACAACGGACTCGTCGCCGGCGACAAGCTCTGGGACGCCGCCCGCCGCGCCCACCCCGGCTACACCGTCGCCAACATCTGCTGGTGGTACGCCATGGGCGCCGACACCGACATCACCGTCACCCCCCGTCCCGTCTACTACGCCGACGGCCGCAAGGAACCCGACTGCTACACCCGGCCCCCGGCCCTGCACGACGAACTCACCGGAAAACTCGGCACCTTTCCGCTCTTCCACTTCTGGGGGCCGGGTGCGGACCTGGTCTCCAGCCAGTGGATCATCGACGCCACCCGGCACATCATGGCCACGCGCCACCCGGACCTGACGCTCTGCTACCTCCCTCACCTCGACTACGACCTGCAGCGCTTCGGCCCCGACGACCCCCGCTCCCTGAAGGCCGCCGCAGACCTGGACGCGGCGCTGGCCCCGCTCCTGGACGACGCCCGCGCCGAGGGCCGCACCGTCGTCGCGCTGTCCGAGTACGGCATCACCCCCGTGAACCGGCCTGTCGACATCAACCGCGCCCTGCGCCGCGCCGGACTGCTGGAGGTGCACACCCAGGACGGCATGGAATACCTCGACCCGATGGCTTCCCGCGCCTTCGCGGTCGCGGACCATCAGATCGCCCATGTCTACGTCCGCCGCCCCGAGGACATCGACACCACCCGTGCCGCCCTCGACGGACTGCCCGGCATCGAGCGACTCCTCGACGACGAGGGCAAGAAGGCCCAGCACCTCGACCATCCCCGCGCCGGCGAACTCGTCGCCGTCGCGGAACCCGACGCCTGGTTCACGTACTACTACTGGCTCGACGACGACCGCGCGCCCGACTTCGCGCAGCTCGTCGAGATCCACCGCAAACCCGGCTACGACCCGGTCGAGCTGTTCATGGACCCCCTCGATCCCTACGTCAAGGTCAGGGCGGCCACCGCCCTGGCCCGCAAGAAACTGGGCATGCGCTACCGCATGGCGGTCGTGCCCCTGGACCCCTCACCTATTCGGGGCAGCCACGGCCGCCTCCCCGCGAGCGACGACGACGGTCCGCTCCTCATCTGCTCCACCCCCCGTGCTGTCGGAGACCGCGTCGCGGCCACCGATGTGAAACAACTCCTGCTCCGGCTCGCCGGACTCGGCTGACGCACCACCAGACACAGCCCGTCGAGATCCAGCTACCGAGAGTGAAGCACACGGCACTGACAACGGCCTGTCCCAGCCGCATCGGCGCAGGCCACGACCCAGAAGGCAGGCACCGTGACTCCGTTCTCCGACCCGTCCCGCACCGACGCCACCACGGACCCGGCCGCCGTCGGCGGCCCGGGCGAAGGCCTGCGCCGCACCCTCGGCGTGGACCGGCGCCGCTTCCTCAGCACGTGCACCGCCGTGGCGGCCGGAGCCGTCGCGGCCCCCGTCTTCGGCGCCGCCCCCGCCCTCGCCCACGACCGGGGCAGAGACCACGACCACGACGACGACCGCGACCACAGGGGCCACGGCCGGCACGTCCTCGTCCCGGCGCACAAGCGCGGCATCATCCTCTACACCGTCCGTGACGCCACCGGCCGCGACCCCCTCACCACCGACCTGCCCTCCGGTTTCCGCGAGGTGTTCAAGCAGCTGGCCCGTCACGGCTACCGCCAGGTCGAGTTCGCGGGCTACCGCCAGCACGCCAACGCCCCCGGCGGCGCCGACCTCGGCACCGTCGAGGGTGCCAGGCTGCTGCGCCGCTGGCTCGACGAATACGGTCTGCGCGCCCAGGGCAACCACGGCTTCATCCCGTCCTCCTGGCCGCTGACCACGGCGGACAAGGACACCTTCAAGAAGCAGCTGGAGATCGCCAACATCCTCGGCCTGGACCACATGGGCACCGGTGGCGACCCCACCGGCAGCTCGTACCGCGCCGACTGGGACGTGGCCGCCGACAAGTGGAACGCCCTCGGTGCGATAGCCCGCCGTGAGGGCATCAAGCTCTACACCCACAACCACGACAGCGCCTACGGATTCCTGCTCGACGGCGGCCCGCTGGACGACCAGGGCCGGCCGACCCGCAGCTCGGGCATCCGGAAGCTGGAGTACTTCCTGAAGGTCACCGACCCGAAGGACGTCTGGCTGGAGATGGACATCTTCTGGGCCCACGTCGCCCAGTACAAGTTCCACACGTACACCGCCCACGACGGCTCCACCCGGAAGAACGTCTTCGACCCGGCCGGCCTGGTCGCCCGCAACAACAAGCGCTACCCGCTGTTCCACGCCAAGGACGGCGTCGTCAGCACGACCAACGGCATGGGGTACGACATGGTGCCCTTCGGGACCGGTGTCATCGACTACGCGACGTTCTTCTCGCGGGTCGGACAGCGCAACTACCGCAACCCGATGATCGAGGACGACAACTCCCCGAGCGCCACCGACCCCGCGCAGTCGCTGCGGGAGGCCAAGATCAGCTACGACAACCTGGCGGCCCTGCGCAAGCGTCGCCGCTGACCCGGCACACGGACCGGGCGGCTTCTCCCGTGAGCTGAGGGAAGGGCCGCCCGGTCCGTGCGAGGAAGCCGCGTCAGGTCAGCCCCTCGCTCAAGGGCCGGGGGCCGGGCGTGCTGCTCTTGTTCTCCGACGCCCAGTCGGGCTGTGGGTGACCGTTCGGCTACTCCCGGTGCGGCCCTGGGGGTGGCGGGTCCGCCGGTCCCCGACCGCCGCCCAGAGGGAGGGCCAGGGAGGGGGCGGGGTCGGGGTGGGGGAAGGAAACGCAGGTGAAAGGCACTGCGAAAGCTTGGTATGGTTGTCCATGTCGCCGCGGGGAACAGCCCGCACAGGCGGTAAACACCTAGTCCGGGTGGCGGAATGGCAGACGCGCTAGCTTGAGGTGCTAGTGCCCTTTATCGGGCGTGGGGGTTCAAGTCCCCCCTCGGACACAAGAGACAAGAGCATCGCTCAATCGATGGCCCCGACCGTAGCGGTCGGGGCCATCGGTCGTTTTCGTGTCACCGAGGGTGATTGGTGATGTGTGACGCCTCGGGGAGGGGGTGTGGCCGGCGAGCGAGTGGTGTGACTCGCTCCTGGGCACAGCCCCTCCGAGCGGACTGGTGGGTACACACCCCTGCACCGGCTCCTCGGCCTGCAGGGTGTCGCCGCGCAGGGCCTTGTCCGTGGCCCGCCCGATGGCAGCGGTCGCTCCCGCGTCCACGGCCCCTCCGACAAGGCCTCCCAGGACCGGGAATCCCCTTGGCGAGCGTGATCGCAGCGCGCTGGGTTCCTTAGGTCGAGAAGAGGAAGAATGCGAAGGTCGCCAGGGCGTGCTGCGCTCATCCCGATCGCGAGCAGCATCACGACGGTCCGCACGGGCGGATCGCGGATGTCCCATTCCCGGAGATGCGCGATGGCATCGGCCCTCCTCATGTTGACGGCGAAGGACGCGGCCACCTTCGCGGGGATCGTCACGCCTGCGGTGATCAGCCTCCAAGCCCGGTGACAAACCCCTGGGTCCCGGCCGCAGCCACGGACGCCTTGGTGAGGCGGGCGACGACCGCGTCGATGGCGTCGTCCTTCATGTCTGCATGGCGTCACGTCCGTGGGGTCCGTACGGGGTCCGTGGCCCCTGGGTTTTCCGGTCCGCGCACGGGGCTGGTTGACTTCTTCCGTGCGGGCCGACGGCTCCGGGCCTTCGGCCGGGCGGTCCAGGCGCCGACACACCGCTGGGGACTCACTGAGGGAAGTGCACGTGGAGCAGTTCGCTGCCGGCAAGGTACTGCGAGGCAGGTACCGGCTGGACCGGATTCTGGGCAGAGGGGCGATGGGGCACGTCTGGCAGGGGACGGACGTGTATCTGGAGCGTCCCGTCGCGGTCAAGACCGTCGCCGCGGATCTGCTCGCCCTGCCGGACTGGCGCCGCACCGCCCTGGCGCGTTTCGAGAGGGAGGCCAAGACCGCCGCCCGTCTGGACCACGCCAACCTCACCACCGTGTACGACGCGGCCGTGACCGAGGACGTCTGCTGCCTGGTGATGCAGCTCGTCGACGGAACGACCCTCGACAACGTCGTCGACGGCGCCGACGACGGGCGCCTGCCGGTGCCCGCCGCGGTCTCCGTGGCCGCGCAACTGTGCTCGGGCCTCTCCGCCGCGCACGCCGCCGGCCTCGTCCACCGCGACCTCAAGCCCCAGAACGTCATGGTCCGCACCAGCGGCCTGGTGAAGATCCTCGACTTCGGTCTCGTGAAGGTCCTCTCGGACACCGACCCACAGCTCACCATGACCGGCGAAACGCTCGGCAACGTCGCCTACGCCTCGCCCGAACTACTGGCCGGCGAGAGGTCGTTGGACGGTCGCAGCGACCTGTACGCGGTGGGGTGCCTGCTGCACCACATGCTCACCGGCCACCCTCCCTTCCGTGGCCGCGGCCCCGCCGAGACGGTGACCCAGCACCTCACCGCGCCCCCGCCCCGCCTCGACGACGGCGGCGTCGGCGCCCCGGCCGCCCTGCAGGACCTGGTGCACGCCCTGCTCGCCAAGCGTGCCGAGGACCGTCCCGGCGGTGCGGCGGACGTGTACGCGGCCCTCGCCCCGTACCTGCCGCCTCCCGAACCGGCGCTCGCGACCCGCAGGATGCCGCCGGAGGACCCCCGGCGGCCGTTCCTCGTGCCGCAAGCGCCCGTCATGCCGCGTTAGCCGAGGCCGGCCGCGGCACGATCCCGGAGCGGGTCACGCCGCGACCGGCGGCCGGACCTCCATCAGTTCCTGGAGGAACGGGCTCGGTTCCCCGTGCCAGAAGACGTCCAGGCTGTCCCGGGCGCGCGTGGCCGCCACGAAGAGCAGGGACCGGGCCCGCAGCATCTCCGTCCGGTGGCGCGCCGGGTCCGTGGCGCGCCGCCGCTGGACGTCCGCGCGCGGCACGAGCCCGTCGGTCACCCCGGCGATGATCATGCGCTGGTACTCCAGCCCCTTGAACCGGAACATCGTGCCGATGTGGACGCCGCTGTCGCCGAGGGGCCCGTCCGGGCCGATCTCCAGCGCCATGACGCCGTGCTCCCGCAGCGTGTACGCGACCTCGCGCGCCATGTCGTTGGTCGGCACGGCGATGCCGATCTGCTCGTACGGCACCTCCCCCCAGGACTCGATCAGCGCGGCGATCGCCTCACGCTCCTCCGCCCAGTCGGCCAGCCGGTGCAGGTCCGGGACGGCGCCGCTGAGCACGGACCGGTACCCGGCCAGCGTCTCGGCGCTGCCGTCGAGGTCGTCGTACTTCTCCTCGCCGAGCACGTTCAGCGCCGAGCGCAGGATCTGCCGGGTGGTGCGGTAGCTCAGCGACAGCTTCGACGACCGGCCGCGGATGTTGACGCCGAGGCTGCCGAGGGTCACCTGGTTCTTGTAGATGCGCTGGTGGGTGTCGCCGACCAGGAAGAGGTCGTTGCGGTCCGGGGCGGTCATCGCGCGCAGCATCTTCCAGTGCGCGGGCCGCAGGTCCTGGGCCTCGTCGACCACGATGTGCCGGTACCGGTAGCGCAGCCAGCCCCCCGAACCGTCGGCCACGTGGACGTTGTCGAGGCCACCCGCCTCCTCCCGCCGGCGTTCGATGTCCTGGATGCGCCGGGCGCGTCCCGCCTCCAGCTGCGCCGCCCGCTCCGCGATCTGGTCCCACGTCTGGACGCCGAGCCGGTCCAGGCGCTGGGCGAACCGCTCGGCGAGCTGCCAGATCTCGGCGCGGTCGGCACGGCTGACCGTGCGTCCGCGTCCGGCGCGGCGGGCACGGAAGTAGTCCGTGCGGGAGGTGACCGCCTGACCGAGGATCACCTGGGTCCACTCGTCGTGCAGGAACTCCGCGTCCCAGCCGTCCTCACCGAGTTCGTCGAGGAGCGAGCGCCATTCGCGGACCGCCTGCGCCTCGTCGACGATCCGCTTGCGGTTGCCCGGCTCCGCCTCCCGGACGGTGCGCAGCGCCAGCTGGTCGACATGGCTGATCTCCACGCGCGACAGCAGCGTCTCGCCGCCCAGGGCGAGCAGCCGCGACCGCAGGTCCGCCGCGAGGTTCTTGTTGTACGTGGTCAGCAGGACCGGCTTGGTCCGGCCGGCCGGGAGCCGCTCCACCAGGTGCTTGACCCGGTGCAGCGCCACGATCGTCTTGCCGGTGCCGGGCCCGCCGCCCACCCGCGCCGGACCGCTGTAGTCCCGCGTGACCAGCTTGGCCTGGGTGGGGTGCAGGAACACCTTCCAGCGCCCGAAGTCCTCGCCCTCCAGCGCCTCGCGCAGCGCGTCGTCGGTCGTCGTGACGATGGTGGCGGGACGTTCGACGGCGGCCCGGAAGTCCTCGGGGTCGACGGGGTCGGGCGCCGCGACGGGCGCGGTGACCTGCTCCAGGACGTCGTCGTACGCCTTGCCGTCGTACAGCGCCAGCAGCACCTCGCCGGTGAGCTGCGGCGCGTACTCGACGA
This sequence comes from Streptomyces sp. WG5, assembly GCF_049974565.1. Classification (NCBI taxonomy): domain Bacteria; kingdom Bacillati; phylum Actinomycetota; class Actinomycetes; order Kitasatosporales; family Streptomycetaceae; genus Streptomyces; species Streptomyces sp. WG5. The sequence goes on from NZ_JBNGGC010000006.1 coordinate 192,035, forward strand.
GGCCGAGGAGCTGGTCCTCGGTGGTCAGCGCGGCGGCGACCGGCACCAGGGACGGGGCCACGCCCAGGTCGGTGAGCTGCTGCTCCGACCACTTGGTGAACAGCGGCTCCGGAGCGGCCGGTTCGGCGGGACGGGCGGGCTCGGCGGGCTCGGCGGGCGGGGCGGCCTGGGGGGCCGCGGGGCTGAGCACCTCCTCCTGCACGACCTGCAGGTCCACGTACTCGATGCCGCCGGTGACGCGGTTGACCGAGTAGGTGAGCCGGTCCAGGTGCGCGTACACGTCCTTGCGGTGCTTGACCGAGACGATCAGCCAGTCGTCGTCGGCCAGCCGCAGCAGCAGCGCGCGGTACTCGTCGTTGACGCGCGCCGAGTGCAGCTTGTCGTGCCCCTGCAACTGCTTGAGCCGCAGGCCCGCGGAGTCGGGGTTGGTCTTGAACTTGTGCTGGAAGTCGTAGATCGCGCCCTTGACCGGGCGGGGGAGCTTGAGGATCTCCCGGTCCGCCTTGTCGAGCAGGCGCAGTGTGACGTTCTTGCCGGTCACGGCTTGTCGTTCCCCCCGTTGTCCGTGGTGGTGTCGTCTGACGGGTGGTGGCCGAGGCGGCCCGCGAGGGCGTCGGCCGTCCAGTCGGCGGCGGTCCGCACCTCCCAGCCGGCCGCGGCGAAGTCGCGGTCCCGGTCGGCGGCCTCCGCGTCGAAGTCCTCGCCCTCCGGTGGGTTCGGGGCTCGGACGACTCCGACGCGTGCGTCCGGCCAGGCCAGTTCGGCCTGCCAGCCGGTGTGCGCGTCGAGTTCGTAGCCGTCCCGGGGCACCGGAACGCCCCGCGCGGCGAGGGTCTCGGCGAGCGCGAGCAGGCCGGGCTCGTCCGGGTCGAGGTATTCGATGACCTTGTCCCAGGCCGTGTCCCGGACGGGAGGGGCGGACACCTCGGCCACAGCCGGGGGAGCCTGCGGCGTGGTCTCGGCCGGCGCGAGCATGAGGCGGACGCTCTCCAGGACGCCGCTGCCGCCCGTGACCGCCAGCGTCTCCACCGGGAACCCGTCGAGACGGCCGGTCGTCAGCTGGACGGCGTCGCCGCCCCCGGTGTCCAGGAACTGCAGCAGGTTGGACCAGTACAGCCAGGCCCGCCAGCGCCGCTTGTGCGCTTCCTCCCGGGCGTGGACGCCGGGCGCGTCGTCGAGGAGGACGATGCCCGTCCACGCGGGGGGCTTGGCCCGGCCGTCGGCGGCGAAGACCAGTGGCAGCTCCGAGCGGTCGGTCACCGTGAAGAGCTGCACCGGGCCACGCGGGCCCGCCGGTGTCCCGCCGCGGAGCGCCGCCGTGAGCTGTCCGCCCAGCACCTCGGGGGTGAGGGCGACCGGGCGGGTCCGGGTGCCCATGAAGCCCGCCAGGGCGGCCTCCGCCCGCCACTGCCAGCGCTGCGCGTCCGGCCTGCGCAGGTACTCGACGAGCTGCACGGCCGGGTTGACCCACACCGTCTCCGCGAGTTCCCCGGGCAGCCCGCCCCGCACGGTGGAGTAGTAGCCGCGTGCCTTGTCGCGGGCCGCGTCGCCGTACGGCTCCCACACCGGGTCGGCCGGTCCCGCGCCCGAGGAGCCGGTGTCCCGGACGCGGCGCCGCCAGTCGCTCACGTCGCCGTAGGTGAGCTGGAAGACCCTGAGGCCTTCCGCGCGCAGCCGGGTGCGCTTGTCGGCGTCGTCGCCCACCCGGTTGTGCTCCCGGCCGGCGTGGAACTCGTAGCCGTCCAGGTAGAGCGCCACGCGCGGGCCGGGCGCGTCGACCCGTTCGAAGAGGACGTCGGGGCGGGTGCCGTCGAGGACCCGTTGCTGCGACACCCGCCAGCTCAGCGTGGTGCCGTCGGCGGCGGTCAGCCGCAGGTCCAGGGCGTGGGTGCCGGCCGGGGTGATGTAGGCGTCGCCGCTGGCGCGGCTCTCGGGCAGTGCGGCCCACTCCCGCAGCGTGTCGATGAACAGCACCTCGAGGTCGCTCTCGGCCTGCTGGTGCATCGGGATGTGCTGGGTGGTGGCGACGGGGGAGGTGGACCAGCGCTCGCCGTCCGCGCCGAGCAGTTCGTCCAGCATCTGCCGGACCTCGTTGCGGCTGACCCTGTCGTAGTCGGCGGGCGGGACGCGGCGCAGCAGGCAGCGGTGGCAGCCGTCGAGGCCCTTCTCCAGGCAGCCGCAGTTCTCGATCACCTCGCGGGCCTTCAGCAGGACCTCGCGGAAGCCGTCGGAGGTCGCCAGGCGGTGCAGGTAGCCGGTGCCGCCGGGCAGCCGGTCGTACACCACGAGGAACCGGCGCGGCCAGTCGCGGTCCTCGCCGTCCGGCATGGACGCGGCGGTGATGTCGATGTGGTCGGGGTCGCCGCCGTAGCGGGCCGCTATGCCCGCGAACAACGCGGCGGTGAACGAGGCGAGCCGCTCCTTGGCCCGCGCCACGGACGCCGGCAGCAGGATGCGCACGGCCTCCGTGGTCAGCTCGTGCGCCAGCAGCAGCGGTACGTCCTCTCCGGCGCCCTGCGCCTCCCCGCTGCCACGCACCCGCCGGCGCGGGCACCACAGCTGGTGGTGGGCGCTGGCCCGGGTGGAGTGGGCGAGGGAGGCGGTGAGCGCGTGCTGGGACTGATCGACGACCGGCCGCCCGTCGGCCGTGGCGCCGCCGCAACTCGTGCACACGTAGAACGGGTTGAGGCGTACGTCGTCCCCGGCCAGCGGAACCGTGCTGCTGCCGTCCTGCCGGTCGATGCCCAGGTTCAGGGTGCGCACGACGGCCCTGCGGGTGAAGTCGGCGCCGAAGACCGCGCTGTCGTGCCGCCACGATCCGGCCGCCAGGTGCGCCGGGTCGACGTCGACGGTGGTGAGCACCGCGTACCGCCTGCGGTCCCGCTCGTCGCGGTCGTCCCGCACCCGGGCGTCGTCCCGCTTGTCCCGGGACGTCACGCGCCGGGGCTCCAGCACGTGGTGCACGCACCCCGCGTCGGCGATCTCCCGGGAGCCGCACCGCGGGCACGGCGAGGTGTCGTTCTTCGGGTCGCCGTGCGTACGCGCGTACCCGCACGCCGGGCACAGCCGCCACACCGCCCAGGCGCGCCGCTCCGGGCTGCCGATGTCGAGGGCGCGCACGACGTGCCGGTAGCCGTTGACGTAGAAGCTGTTGCCGGGCGCGAGTTCGGTCAGGGCGAGTTTGCGGGACCGCTCGTAGTCGCGCGTCTCGCTGCGGTACACCCATTCCCGGCGCTCGTCGTCGCCCTCCGGCGCCTGAGCGCCCTCGTCGCTCCCCGCGCCCTCCTTCCAGTAGAGCGTGGCCTCCAGGGACGTCGTGGTGTCGGTGAGGCTGTAGTTGGGCAGCAGGCCGAGCTCGACGAGGGAGCCGTGGGCACCGGTCTGGCTCAGCTGGCGCAGCAGTTCGCCGGTGGCACGCCGTTCCGCGAGCAACTCGCGCCGCTCGGCGCCCTGTTCGCGGTCCTCGGCGAGCAGCCCGTCCACCGCGGTGTCGATGGCGGCGATGCGGCGGCGCAGTTCCTCGCGGCGCGCCGTCCACTCCTCCTCGGCCTCGGCCAGCGTGCGCGCGATGCCGCCGGTGGCGTACGCGCGCAGCTCGTCCGCGGCGTGCGCGGACACCCCCCGGTCGTCGTCCGGGCCACCGTCCGGCGCCTGCGGGAACAGCGCCAGGAACTCCTCCACCAGCCGTGCCCCGTGGGTGAGCGCCGCGTCCGACAGGTCCTGGCACCAGCCGGACGTGCCGAACAGCGCCGACGACAGGCGCGGCACCGGCATCAGCGGCTCGCCGTCCGCCGTGGTGAGTTCGCCGCGCGCCGCCCGGTCCAGCAGGTGCGCCGTGTACTGGCGGCGCAGGATCTCCACGGCCGACAGGTAGCAGCCCGGCGGCACGATGTCACCGGCGATCATCTCGGTCGGGTCGTCCAGGTAGTACCGGTCGCGGGCCCGCCGCCCGCCGAAGGCGACCACCAGGGCGTTGCCGGTCCGGCGCCCGGCGCGCCCGGCCCGCTGCACGTAGTTGGCGGGGCCGCCCGGCAGCGAGCCGAGCAGCACGGCCGACAGGTCGCCGATGTCGATGCCCAGTTCCAGGGTGGGCGTGCAGGACAGCACGTTGGGGTCGGTGTAGTGGGTGCCCTGCCGGAACGTCCGCTCCACACCCTCCCGTTCGGGCCGGGTCAGCATGCCGGTGTGCTCGGCCGTGACGACCCGGTAGGTGCCGCCGGTCAGGTACAGGCGCCGGTAGTAGTCCTCCCGGTAGTCACGCTCCAGTTTCCCGCCGAAGCCGCCGCTGCCCGCCCCCGTCGACGACATGCCGTTCTGGGGAGGGGTGAGGACGCCGGTGCAGCGCCAGCGCGGGCAGGGGTGCCCGTACCAGCGGGTGCGCCGCTCGGGCGGCACCACCTGCTGCCAGCCGCACTCCTCACAGGCCACGAACGCCTTGTTGACCAGGTCGTCCGCCAGCAACCGCACCTGGATGTGGCCCGGCTGGAGCCCGTACACGCGGGTGGTGCGGTCCTTGGCGGTGCGCGCCGACACCACGCCCTCGTCCGCGAGGACGGGCAGCAGCCGGCGCAGGTACTCGGTCGCCTGCGCCGCGTCCAGGCCGAGGCAGCGCCGCGTCCAGTCCTGGTACCAGTTGCCCCGCCCGGTGATCGTGTCGAACTTCGTCTTCTCCTTGGGCCCGGCGAGCAGGAACCTCGGCGGTGCCACGTACCCCTCGGGGAAGGCCGGCATCCCCTCCGGCCGCTGCCCGGAGATCAGGTACTGGTTGACGCCGGCTTCCCTGATCCAGGTGTCCAGCCACCGGTGCCGGACGCCGCCGCGCAGCCGCATCCGCTCCAACAGCCCCCGCACGTACGCCAGGTACCGGTCGGGTGTGGGCAGGCCGCCGTCCAGGCCCAGTTGGCCCGGCAGGGTGAGGTGCAGGTCGCGGGCGAGCGCGACGACACGGTCCGGCTCGGCGATCACGACTTCCGCGGCCGTGGTCCGGGTCAGCTCCAGGGTGCGCCCGAGGCGGGAGCGCAGCCCGAACTCCATGACGGTCGCGAACGCGAGCCGCTCCCCGATGAGCTTCCAGGTCCGCGCGTCCCCGGTGCCGCGTCCCGACAGCAGCCGGTCCACGCCCGGTTCGTCGTGCAGGTCCGGCGGGACGACCGCGGCCAGCGTCTGCGGGTCGTCCACGGAGTCCAGCACGTCGCCTATCAGGTCGTTCAGCGGCAGCGGCGTACCGGAGTCGTCCAGCCGGTGCGCCAGCAGCGAGCGCAGCGAGAACTTGTACGAGGCGTTGGCGACGTATCCGGCGCGGTGCGCCGCGTCCTGCGTGGAGTCGTTGAACAGCAGCGTCTTGCGTTCCTCCGGCGCCAGCGCGATCTCGTGGCCGCCGGTGAACAGCTGGGTGACCGTCGCGGAGGCCAGCGCGGCGAGCGCGGTGCCGAGGAACCGGATGCCGTTCTCGGTGTTGCAGGCCGGGCAGGTGTCGTCCTTGGCGGCCCGGTCGGCGGTCTTCTTGTCCAGGACGGCCCGCGCGAACCAGGCGTCCTGCAGCCCTTCCGCGTCCTCGGCGACGGGCATCCGGTAGGTGCCCTGCGCCCCGTCCAGCACCACCACCGACTGCGGGTCCACGTCGCCCGCCGCCTTCGGCGCGCTGCCGGTGAGCGCCGCGAGGGCGTCCCGCGCCTCGGCCGGCGTCGCCGAGACGAAGTACCGCAGCCGCCGCTTGTCCCGCCCGACGGCGGCCTGCCAGATCTTCGGCGGGCTGCTCTCCAGCTTCTGCGGATCGGCCTCCGGGGACAGCGCCGCCCACCCCGAACGGCCGCACACGCGGCAGTAGACCGCGGGCAGGTGGGCCTGGGCGGGCCGCCGCACGGTGTCCGAACCGGGCAGTGCCTCGGGCCGCCGGGAGTCCGCCGTAGGCCACTCGTCGCCGTCGGACGACTCCTCGGACGCGGACGCCGCGGTCAGCGCGGAGCGCCGGGCGAGCGTCCGCTCGTCCTCGTACCAGCGGAACTCCGGCCGGGCACCCACCCCGCTCAGTACCCGCCCCACCGGTCGCACCCACAGATGCGCCTCGATGTGCAGCAGCGGACGCGGCCGGCGTTCGTCGGACTCCGGGTCCCGCGCGGACGACAGCAGCGCCACGAACCGCGACAGCGCCTCCAGCGCGAGGCGGGGGTTCTCCCGCGCGGTGCGCGCCCACGCGTACCCGAAGCGGGCCATGCGGTCCCGCAGCCCCCACTCGTCGAGCGGATCGCCGTTCAGCAGCGCGAGCACCCCGTGGGTGAAGTCGTGCTTCTTCAGCAGCCGCCCGAGCCGGAACGCGTCCAGGCCGCGCCGCCCCAGCAGCCGCTCGGCGAGCCCGTCCAGGTCGAGCCGGTCCGGGTCGGACTGCACGCCCGGCCCGCCGGAGACCTCGATGACCTCCTTGGGGTCGGGAGGCTCGGGCAGCTCGTAGTCGATGTCGCCGGTGAAGTCGTCGGCGCTCAGCCGCTCCTCACCGATCACGGCATCCGGACCGAACGGCACACCGAACACCTGCTCGGCGACGGCGAGGATGCCACTGCCGTCGCCCCCGCCCTCGCCGAGGGTCGCCGAGGTCGCCACCGGGCAGACCGACCCGAGCGGCCGCTCCGGCTTCGAGACGCCCACGGCCGACGCCAGCCGCCGCAGCAGCATCGCCACGTCCGTGCCCTGCGCGCCGTCGTAGGTGTGGAACTCGTCCAGCACGACGTACGCCGGGTCCGCGCCCTCCCACAGCGGCCGGTCCTCGGCCCGCTGCAGCAGCAGGTCCAGCATCTTGTAATTGGTGATCAGCACGTCCGGCGGCGCCTGGCGCATCTCCTCGCGCCGCGTCATCACCCGCCGGAAGTCCGTGTCCGGCTTGTCGCCGATGTAGAGACCGGCCGTCACCTGCGCCAGCTCCGGCTGCGCCAGGTACTCGCCGATACGGCCGGCCTGGTCGGTGGCGAGCGCGTTCATCGGATACAGCAGCACGGCCTTCACCCCGCGCCGCCCCAGCGCCTTCTGCCGCCGGCAGTGGTCGAGTACGGGGATCAGGAACGACTCCGTCTTGCCCGACCCGGTACCGGTCGTCACGAGCGTCGGCTCGGCCGCCCCCCGGTACGTGCTCAGCCGCTCCCAGGCCTTCGCCTGGTGCCGCCACGGCGTGAACGACGGCCGCCACTCCAGCGCGTCCTGCCACCCCTCCCCGGCCGGGTGGAACGGCGTCCTGATCCGCAGGTACGGCCCCCGGAAGATCCCCGTCTCCGGATCCCCCAGGAACCGCTCCAGCGCGCGCCGCGTGTCCTCGTCGGCCAGCGCGTACGTCGTCGTGAGGTACTGCGTCAGACTGCCGCGGAGCTGCGCGGCGGCCAGGGTGGGCTTCACGAGGACCTTTCGGGCAGGACGGTTACCGTGACCGCCGGTGCGCACCACCGCGACAGCCGGGCGTCGGCACCGTGTCGATCAGCCCCCAACATATCGGCCACCCCGGACAACGACACCCACCTGGTCGCATCCCGGACCGGCCCGATCGCACGGCGGACGCCGGATCATCGGGGTGAAGGGCGTCGGCACACGCCTGACGTACGATCCTGGCCTTGATCCGCCCTCCACCGTCCTCACCGTCCTGCGGGCGCTCCGACCGATTCCGCTCAGGCCGGGTCACTGACGGCGCGTCCATGGTTCGGCGTCGGTCCGGTGGCTGTTCCCGTCGGCACGGGACCGGTTGTCGCGGGCTCGGCGGCAGGTCGGTGGGGCGTTTTGGCCGGTGCCTGCCGAAGGACGCCGGAGCGGCTCTTCGAGGCGGTGCCCACCACCGCCCACACGGTCTTGCCGGGGCCGTCGTGGCGGTCGGTGACGCCCCAGGCGTCGGCGAGGGCGGCGACGAGGAGGAGACCGCGGCCGGACTCGGCCTCGGCGTCGGGGTGCGGGGGCACGGTGGCGGCGGGCCGGCGTTCCGCGCGGGTGTCGGAGACCTCCACGCGCAGCCGCCCGCCGTCCGCCTCGGCGGCCAGCCGTACGTGGAAGTCCCGGCCGGGGACGCGTCCGTGCTGGACGGCGTTGGCGCACAGCTCGGCCGTGATCAGGGTCAGCGTCTCGTTGACATCGCTGGTGTAGGGGTGGCCCCAGGAGTCCAGGCAGTGGGCGACGAAGAGCCGGGCCAGGCGGGCTCCTCGGGGGGTGGAGGTGAAGGCCATGGCGAACGCGGTGGGGGGAGTGGACGTGGGCGAGGGTAGTCGGTGCCGCTGGGGCGAGGGACTGTGCATGCCGTCAGCGTGGTGGCTGTGCGGAGTGTGTCACCAGGGGCGACGCCGGTACGGGGGTGCGCTGTACATGAGGTGGGGGCCAGGCGGCGCAGGGCGGCCCATGGGCCGGCGTCCGGGGCCCGGCCCTGCTCGCGTGGCCGCACCGGGGCGCCTTTTGCGGAGGCACCTCACCGATCCAGCGTGGCAGCATGCGGCAATGGCCTTCCGACACCCTGACGGCGACTACGCGATCACCGCGATGTACTCCGTGCCCGATGACGCCTGGTACCTGGAACTGGATCGCGTGGCCGGGCAACGGAATCTCGTGACCGCGATCGTCCCCGACGAGGATCCGGCACGGGAGCCGACGGTGTGCTTCCACCCGCACGCAGGGCACGAGGACGTCCCGTACGAGGCCATGCGCTGGTTCATGCACCAGGTCGAGGAGGAGATCCGCGTCTCCCGTGCCTGGATGCGGCTGAGACCGGAGCTCGTCGAGGTCATCCACCAACTCCGTCAGGAGCACATGGGCGTCCTCCGCGATGAGGACTTTCCCCAGGTGCTGGCGGACGTGCGCACCACGGTCCCCGAGGAAGACCTCCCCGTCGTTCTGGAGGCCGCGTTCGGGCGGAATCCTGACGGCACCACCACGGACCACCCGCGAACGCCCCAGCCTGTAGAGGGTCAAGGAGACAGGGGGTAGCCGAAGACGAACTCAACGTCCTTGTCCACGCGGATCCGCAGTACGGTCACCGACGCGCTGACGTCTTCGATACCTCCTGTACGCGTGGCCTCCCGCAGAGGCCGCGAGTCCGCGGACAGTGGATGGTGTTACTTTCCGTGACATGACCGATCACGCGCTACGGCTGCTGCGGCAGGACCGCCGCCTGGCCGAACTGGCCGCTGTCCCCTTCGACTTCGACCTCGACCGCGCCGCCCACGGCCACGTCGAGGAGGTCCGCCTCGCCTCGGGCGGGCCGCTGGAGACGGTGGCCGGGGACGACACCGGCGGCACGTACTTCGTGTGCGCGGACGGCTCGGTGCTCTACGCCGACTCGGAGGGCGCCGCGGGGATCATCGGCTCCAGTGTCGACGAGGCCCTGGAGCTCGTGATCGGCCTGCCCGGCTGGCGCGGCTACACGCGTCTGTCGCCGGACGACGGCGAGGAGAAGATCCTGGCGTGCGTCGCGGAGACCGAGGACGAGATCCGTGAGAACTACGGAATCGACGAGGAGCGGTCCGAACTCCGTGCGGCACTGGGCTTCCCCGAACGCTCACCGGTCGAACTGGTGGGCAGACTGCGTGCCGCCCTGCTGCGCACCGAGCCCGACTTCGTCCTGCTCAACGCGGATGAGGGGTGCGCCTACGACCGGTTGGGCCCGGACGGTCCCCCGCTGTGGGAGACAGTGCTCGCGGCGGGCCGCGCCGATCTCGCCCGCCTGCGGGAGGGCGACCCCACGGCATGGCGTGCAGTCGCCGAGGACCCGGTCCGGCGCCGGATCACCCTGCGGGCCGCGCAGTTCGACCGCGCCCAGGGCGATCTGGAGCTGCTGCGGCACCTGCTGCGGCACGAGACACGGTCCTCGATGACGGATGAACTGCGGCTCGCGGCCGTGCTGGTCGGGCTCCACGGAGACACCGGGGATCTGCCGCTGCTGCTCGACGTACGGGAGACGGACTTCGACACGGCGTGCGGCCTGGGCGGCATGCCGGAACCGGGGGCGAGCGCGGACGAGTTGCGCCAGTGGGCGCGGGAACTCGACGAGTCGATGTTCGGAACCGACCCGTCGGACGAGCCGGTCTCCACCTGGACCGACCTGGCGCGGGACCAGGGGATGACGGACCTCGCGCGGGTGACGCTGATCCGCGAACTCGACAGCATCTTCATGGACCAGAGCAGACTCCGCCGCCCCGAGGCGCCCCGCGCCCTGGCCACGGCTCCGCTGAGCGGGCTCGCCCGGGACTTCGAGGAACTCGGCGACCTTCCCCAGGCGCTGCGCGCCCAACGCCTGTACGCCGCCCTTCAGGAGACGGCATGGGACCGGGCCTCGGCCCGGCACACCCTCGCCCGCCTGGAGCGGGAGGCGGGCCGGCTGCCGCAGGCGGCTGACAGCCTGGCCGCCGTGCGCGACGCCCTGGCCACCCCGGGCGACGACTCACTGCGCCACTGGCAGCGGGTCAACCTCGGCCGCTACATCGCCGAGGAGCACTACCGGCTCACCCTCACCCTGGCCGACGCGGGCCGACCCGAGGAGGCCCGTGCCCTCCTCACCGCCGCCGACGCCGTACTCGGCGAACTCTCGGGCAACGCCGCCAAGGGCGTCCGCGAGCTCGCCGAGCGGACCGCCGCACGCGTGCGGGAGGCCGACTGAGGACGGGCACGGCGGGCGGCCGGCCCACCAGGAAGCAGGGGCTGCCGAAGCAGTCGGTCTCCTCGCCCGCTGCCACGCGCGGCGCCCGGGGAAGCGCACGGCCGTCGCCGCTCGCTTCTCAGGGCTCTCCACGCCACAGCGTCGCGCGAGTGCCTTGAGGCGTTCGAGTTCCTGTCGCGCCGCTGTCGGGTGGGCGAGGGCCATGCCGGCGCGGGCCGGGATTCGGAGTCACAGGTCCTCGTCGAGGTCGTCGTCACCGTAGTCGGACTCGCCGCTCCCTCCGCTGCCGGAATCCGAGCCGGCACTGTCCGAGGAGCCGCGCCCCCCGTCGGACGAGGACGCATACGACGACGCGTACGAGGAGTCGTAGCCGCTGGACCCGCTTGAGGAGGAGCTGTCCTCACGGGCGGTGCTGGACGAGCCGTGGCCGCCGGTGCTCGTGCCGTGGCCGCGTGATCCGCCGATGATATAGCCGTGCGGTGCATCTGGGAGGGGGCGTTCCTCTGCCCCGTCGAGGGGGAGGGGAGAGGCGGGGGGCCCTGCCGCGTCCGTCGCGGTGCCCGGAGGGAGGTCCGCGAGCGCGGTGTCGTCCGGCAGGGACGGCTCACGCAGGCCGTGTGAGGCCGCGTAGCCGTCCGGGAACCGGTCTTCGAAGGCATCAGGGCCGGAACCGTAGGGGGCGTCCGGGGAGACGTCGTCCAGGACGAGCGCGCCCGCCGGCGGCAGGACGGCGAGCGGGCTGAGCGGCTTCACCGGGACGTGCCGCAGGGAGGCGCGGCGGAGGAAGACACGACGGATGCCCCGGTGTGCCTCGCGTGCCCGTTGCTCCAGTGCCCTCGCCTCGTGCCGCGTCGCGTCCGGGGAGACCTCGGCGAAGTGCCGGGCCGCGGTCTCCAGCCAGTCACGTGTCTCGCGGACGTCACCCGACGCCGCCCAGGCGAGGCCCAGGTTGTACGCGGCCTGCCCCCGGCCGAACCGGTCCTCCTCCGGAAAGGCGTGGAAGGCCCGCTGGTAGGAGTTCCGGGCGGACGGCTGATCGCCGGTCCGCAGTTGAACGTTGCCCAGGTGCAGGAGCGACCGGCCCTCGTCGCGTCCGTCCCCGCTCCCTCTGCTGCGGTCGACGGCCTGCTCGTGATGGGCGAGGGCCCGCCGGTCGTCTCCGCGACGGGCCTCGATGACGCCGAGGTGATTGAGGACCGCGGCGATCCCGCCCGCGGACTCCAGGGCGGTCAGGGCGGGGCGCCGCCCGCACGCCCCGAGCACGCTCTCCAGGGCGGCGACGACCTCGTCCCCGGGCGGCGAGGGATCGTCGAGCTCGCTCAGCGCCCGGTACATGAGGGGGAGCGCCGCGTCCGGGTGGCCGTTGGATGAGGTTCCGACGTCCATCGATGCCCGGTAGCGGGCCAACGCATCGTGCAGCAGACCCTGTTGGTGGTACGCCCGGCCGGTCTCCAGCAGCAGGTGGCTCTGTTCTTCCCGGAGGTCGAGGTGTCGCGCCGAGCGGGCCGCCGCTTCGTGGGTGAGCACCCAGTCGTCCCAGTGTTTGCGCAGGTCGAAGAAGGGCGTCAGGCTGAGGGTCAGGGACACGGCGTGTGCCCGAGTGTGCCGGTGCTCCTGGGCGCGGACCACCGCGGCCACCAGGTTAGGCCGCTCCGCGTCCAGCCAGGCGACCGCGGACCCGGTGCCGCGCATGCCCGTCCGGGCGCGGGCCGCGGAGTGCGGCGCCCGTTCCTCCCACGGATTCCCGTGGGCCGGGGTCCGGAGGCGGTGGGCGGCACCGGGCAGCCACTCGGTGGCATGTCCGGCCGTCACCACGTAATGGTCCATGAGCCGGACGAACGCGGCCTCCCGCTCCTCGCCGGCGACCTCCTGACAGCGCTCCCGGGCGTACAGCAGTACCAGGGACTCGAAGCGGTACCCGTCGTAGCCGGTGTTCCGTTCGACGAAGCGCAGCTCGTACAGTTCCCTCAGCCGCCTGGCGGCCACGAGCGGTGAGACCCCCGCGAGGGCGGCGGCGGCGTGGACGCCGATGTCGGGCCCGGGGTGGAGGGCCAGGAGCGGCAGCAGTCCCTGGGCGTGGGACGAGAGCATCTGGTACGACACGTCGAGCGTGGAGCGTACGCTCCGGTCCCCGGTATCCAGTTCGGCGAGTCTGCTCGCGGAGTCGGTGAGTCTGTCGCGCAGCTTGCGGACGGACATGCCCGGCCAGGTGACGAGCTGGTGGGCCGCCCGCATGAGGGCGAACGGCAGGCCGTCGCAGAGCTCGGCCACCGCCCGCGCGCTGTCGGGGTCCTCGGCGACCCGCCGGTCCCTGCGGAGTGCGTGCCCGACGACGGCGTCCAGGAGGGCCACGGCGTCGGAGGGCGCGAGCGGGTCGAGCCCGTGGAACGCCGCGTGCTCGTCCAGCAGCGACGCCAACTGCCGGCGGCTGGTGACCAGGAGCCGGCCGGTCCCGGCGGGCGGCACGAAGGGGGTGACCTGTTCGGCCGCGGTCGCGCCGTCCACGACGATCAGGACCGGCTTGCCATGCGCCTCGGCATGGGCGAGCAGGTACCGGCCGAACAGCTCCCGCTGCTCGTCGGGCGTCCCCGGCCGGGGCAGGGGCAGGTCCAGCGCCACGGCCAGCATGCGCAGCGCCCGGCCCATCGCGTCACCGGCCGACCCCGCGTCGCCGGGCCGGTTGTCCACGTCGACGAACAGCTCGCCGCTGAACCAGCGCCGCCCGGCGCGTCTCGCCTCCTGCGCCACCGCCCGGGCCAGGAGGGTCTTGCCCACACCCGCCGGGCCGTGGACGACGATCGGGCCCGGGGTGCCATGGCGCGGGTTCAGCCGGGCCAGTACCTGCCGGACCTCGTCCTTCCGGTCGACCCACCGGCCGATGTCGGGCATCCGTCCCACCACCTGGATGCCGCCCTCACGGGGCAGGTTCCAGGTGTTGACCTGGACGTTCAGGTCCCCGATCTGCTGAGGGCTGTTGCGGTACGTGTTCCCTGCCGGACGCGCGGCGTCACGCTTCACGTGTCGGAGCCGTACTGGATCTGCATGTGGTTGTGGTTGCCGTACTGCTGGGGGGACTTGTCATACGTGTTGCCGTGGACGTGCAGCGCCGGATACCGGTCCGCCACCCCCGGAACCAAGGAGACCAGCCGCCTCAGCTCCGCCTCCGCCCGCTGCCGTACCTGGTCGTCCGCTTCATCGAGCAGGGAGGTGAAACGCGCTTCCCACAGACTCGCCTGACGGCTGCTTCCCTCCGCGTCGTCCGACGCGCGGAGCAGTGCCGTCCGCTCCAGGTCGGGCTCCACCTCGACCTCACCGTCAGGACGGCCCCGGAACATCCGGACCACGCCGCCCCGGACACCCTCCCACGCCTCCGTCCCGGCGGCCTGTACGACGGCGGTCCCTCCGGCAGCGGCCAGCGCTATGAGCGACTCGGTCAGCATCCCCGCACCCTTTCCCCCTGAGCATGAACGGCATCCCCGCTTCTCCCCGCCTCCGTCCGCGGGTAAACGATGTCCGCCGACGCGGAGGGTGGCAATGCGCTGGATGCGTGCGGGAGTTGCGGCCGCGTGCGAGTGCAGCGGTCTCCGGGCTCTTCACGTGGGCGACAGTCGCGGTGGACCTGCCCGCGCCGGTCGTGGGTGCCGCGGTTCGGGGCCGCGGGCCTGGTCTCCCACGGGAGCCGGGGCAGTGGGTGGGCTGGGGCCGAGGCCGGGGTACGGATCGCTCCGATTGAGGAAGCGCCGGAACAAGAAGAAGGAGGAACGTCTCCGAACCGAGGTCCAGGTCCCGGCTCCGCGTTCGACACCGTGGGCGTGGCGACAGCCGAGGTGCACGGCTACCACGCCACGGAGCACCCCGGCCTCTCGGTGGTCACCTACGCCGTCTTCCCCGCCCACGCCAGTGAGATCTCCGGCCGGGAGAACGAGGAGGAGACCCGGGGCCGGTTCCGCAAGATGCTCCAGCCGAACAAGCTGGACCGCGCCCCTGTGCCGTTCGTCAAGATGCGGTACTACAACACCCGCACCGGCCGCGCGAGCAAGGGCGACGCCCGCGGTTTCGCCCCCCGGCCACTCTCGTAGATCAGCCGGTGGCCGTTCTCATATCCGGACCCTCACTCCGACGCCAGGACAAACGCCCGGATCAGGTGGGAGCCCGTACACCACTTCCCAGGACGCAACCCCGGATCCTCCCCGGTCGCCGACCGCGCCACCCGCCGGTCCGGACCGAGTGTCCGTACTCGGTTCGGACCGAACGCCGGGCGATCCGGTGGGTGCCTGGCGGGTGCGCCGGGTCCGGTGAGCGGAGGGGAGCAGTCGGGGCCGCCGGAGGGAGGGATCGTGCATGCCGTGGAATACCCGCCCGGAAGCGCGCCGGTTCGCCACTGGTGGGGCGGACGGGGGATGTTCGGTTCTCAGTCGTCCAGCTCGGCGCAGAGGGTGGTCACCTTCTCGTGGGCCGCCTCCGCTTCGGTGCCCTTCACGTTGTCGAAGGACCGCAGGCGCACGCTGACGTTCTGGAAGGCCTTGCCGAGAGCGTCGTAGCGGTTGTCCAGTCGAGCCGCGGACTGGGCCAGAGTGGCAGCACCGACGGCGCGCTCGTAGTGGGCCGCCCTGTCTTCTTTGTCGTCGTTGTCGTACATCGAGTCGAGCGACGGAACACGCTTCCACGCCTGGCAGGCACCCGCCGCATCGGCTGCAGCGTTGTCGAGGCCGGTCCCGGAGGCCGCGCTGTCCGGCCCGGACCACAGGAACCAGCCGATTCCTATGCCCGCACCGGCCGCGACGACGGCCGCCACCGCCGGCGCGATCCAGCGGGAGGGAGCGCGACGGCCGGGGGCCGGAGTCGGCGGTTGGGAGGGAGGCGGTGGCATGGGAGCGGACGTGGTCATCGAAACGGCTTCCTTCGGTCTACGGGCGGGCGATCCCGGTACGGGAACCGGCAGCAAGTGAACCACTTCCGTCACCGAGCAAGTTGCCGAGGGGCATGACGAGTTGGCGAGGCAACAGGAGCGCTCGGCTGTCCGGCTCGGGTCCTGTGCCGAGGGCACAGTTGCGTCCGAGGGCGCGTCGCCTCGCCGGTTGTGGCGGTTCCTCGGCGTGGGTGGGTGCGTGTACAGGCGGATGCTGTACGGGGGAGGGAGGGGCGTTCGTACGCGGTACGGGGGAAGCGGGCCGAAGTAGCGCGGAAGCTACGGTGAGTGTCTCTAGAGTGAGCTGTGAGTGACGGTCGGGTGTGGTGCCTGCGGTGGGCTGGTGCCACTGTGCGGGTGGGTTAGGTGAGGTCGCCGGTGACTACGACTCACGGTGAGAGCGAGACGGGCATCCTGCGGTGCTTCGGGCAGCAGTTGCGGTTGCTGCGGATGAGCAGGGGGCTGACGAGGGCGGAGTTGGGTGCGAAGCTCAGTTACGGCGAGGACATGGTCACGTCGGTGGAGCTGGGGCGGCGGATTCCGAAGCCGGAGTTCATCGAGCGGGCCGATGTGGTGCTGGAGGCCGGCGGGCTGTTGGCGGTGATGAAGGAGGAGGTGGCTCGAGCGCGGTATCCGTCGTTCTTCCGGGATGCGGCGAAGTTGGAGGCGGAGGCGGTTGAGCTGCATGTTTACGCCAACCAGGCCGTGCCGGGGTTGTTGCAGACGGAGGAGTACGCGCGGGCGGTATTCGGGGTGCTGCGGCCTCCGTTGGATGACGCGATCGTCGACGAGCGGGTTGCTGCAAGGCTGGCGCGACAGGAGATCTTCCACCGTAAGCCACCTCCGCTGATGAGCTTCGTCATCGATGAGTCTGTGCTGCGCCGTCCAATCGGCGGACGTGACGTGCTGCGAGGCCAGTTGGAGCAGGTGTTGCTTGTCAGTCACATGCGGCACGTCGAAGTACAGGTCATGCCGCTGAACCGTGATGAGAACGCAGGGATGGCCGGTCCGTTCACCTTGATCGAGACTAAGGGAGAGCGCAGGATCGCGTACGTGGAGGTGCAGAACGTCAGCAGGGTTCACAGCGACCGTGAGCCTGTCCGAGCCTTGGAAGCCAAGTACGGCACATTGCGTGCCCAGGCGCTGACACCTCGCGAATCACTCGCGTACGTCGAGAAGTTGTTGGGAGAGCTGTGAACACCGACAAGGCAACGCCGGGATCGGGTGCCCCTCTGAGCTGGTTCAAGAGCAGCTACAGCAGTGAGGAAGGCGGGGAGTGCGTCGAAGTGGCCATCGATGCTGTTGCCGTCCACGTGCGTGACTCGAAGTGTGTGACGCAGGGCGGGCCTGTGTTGAACGTTGGCACGGAGGCGTGGTCGGCGTTGCTTGAAACGATGTGATCTTATACGGCTGCCTGCGACGGTCGGCGCTTCCCTGCCGGAAGCGTCGACCGTCGTCATGAAGCACAGCTCTCAGGCCTCACGGCTCCCCGGTGGAGTCCAGCGACCGGTGGAAATCTCCTTGTCCAAGCGAGATTGGAAATGCGCGTGCGCGGCGCGCATCTCGGCCTCGCGGTCTGCTTTGTAGAAGGGGGCGGTGTAGCCGACAGGGGGTGGAGTCGATCCCGGGTTCTCCAAGTGGGCCACCAGGTCAAGGTAATCCTGCTTGGTCTGGCCATGGCCGTAGGTGTTGTGATTCGCGGCGATCTTGCGACCCTTGGCATCGAAGTACATTTCCGACTCGTAGTCCGAGAGAACCGGATAGCGAGATTTATAGATCGCCACAAGTTGGTCAGCGGTGATGCCGAGCCAGACAGAGACGAGGGCGTCAAGTTCAACGAGGGCAGCACGGCGCTCATATTCCGTGCGGAGTGGTGTGTCGTATTCCCAGTTGGCCGTTAGATGCTCGGCAAGCGGCTTGATATTGGGCCAAGCAGGGTTGGCCCACTTCTCGTACCCCAGCCAGGTACGGTGGAAAAGCTCACTCCAAAGTGGAGCGTATGCGTTAGTCAGTGCGTTTAGGCGCAAGGTGCGGAGGAGGAGGGGATGAGCTAGAGGATGGTCGGGAGTGGGAGAAGGCATCTTGACGGCGTCGGCCGCATGGAGGTTTGCCCGCCCTGTAATACGCAGAAGATAATCTAGGGGGAGGGAGGCCCAGAACCCAGCGTTGAGAGCGGTGAGTCGATTATCTGCGCAAGCGAGCGAAAATACCGCATCGATGTGAGTGGGGCCCGGAGGAATGAGGGAGGCGAAGAGACTACGCTCGGTATCGAATGGGATCATCTTGCGCCAAGCCAAGCGGAAGTATTCGGTGTAGGGGCGGCCATCCCAAATGTCCTTGACTGAATCATAACGAGCCTGTTCGGCAGCGCGGACATAGTTAGTGCGAGGAGTGGCATCAACGGGGAGGGTAGTGAGGTCGAAAGCAGTCCAGTCGCGATTGCTCTTACAAGGGTTATTAGGCTGCTTAAGAAACGGTAGCGCGCAACCGATATGTGGCCCTTGGAGAATTACTTCATTCAGCGTCTTCGTGGTAGAGGTGTCCCAGTGGTAGAGGCCCAACTTCTTGGTTGCCAAATTCTCAAACATGCCTACTGTGATGCGAGGGTTCCACTGACTTAGCCGATGGGACGCTGAGGAGAGTGCCTCGATGGCACCCTGTTCATCTCTCGTTACGGGGTAGAGCAAAGGAGTGTGGGGGGCGGGGATTTTAGGGTTATCTGTGAGTCGGTTCCATTCTACGAGAAGCGGGCTTGTTACGGGTACGAGCCGATCGCGGTGCGGCCTCTGATCCCACTTTCCATCATGCTTGATGCCGGGCAATGGTCCTTTGCCGTCGTGAGTGAATGAGTACGTCAGGGAATCGGTGGAGAAGAGCCAGCTGATATGGGTAAACGAAACTTCGGATGCTGTACCGTAAATGTTGATACTGAACTGTCGAGTTCCCTCGACGTCATCGAATAGTTGTAGGCGATTGGAGAAGTGGGCGTGTGTCCGCAGATGCTGGTACGCAGCTTCCCGCAGGTTGCCGTCATTTACGCCGGCGAAGTGAGTGTCGGGGTGAATGAGGCCAGCCATGCCGGGCCGGTTTGTATGGCGCCAGACCTGAGTCATGAAAGCCCGGTATAGATCAGGACGAGTTCCGTGAATCAGTGAGTAGGTCGCCAACGAGCTGAGGAGAGTCGCGGTGGCGGTGATTTCTGATAGCTCAGTAAGGTGGAAGGCGAGGTGGTTAGGGGACAAGAGTAGTTCGGTTTTCCTGAGCCGCCATTCCTCAGTGCTGGGTTTCTCCGCCAACTTGAACCAAGGCTCCAACTCTGCAAGGACCGCGTCTTCTTGCCAGTCCGGCCTCACCCAAGGCGGATTCCCCACTTGCAAGTCGTACCCACCCCGGGCAAACACCTGCCCGAACTCCAGCTCCCAGTGGAAGAACCCCTGCCGCTCAGCCACATCCCGAGCAACACCCGCCCACGGATACCGCGACTCCAGCGAGGTGAACCGTTCCATGCCCATCCACTCGGGCAACTCGTCCTCGTACCGCTCCAGCGCATCCAGCGTGTCGAACTGAGCCACCAGCGAATCCGCAGCCACATCCTGCGTACCCAACAGCGACTCGGCGAAGTCCAGCCAGTCATCCAGCGAGGCCAGCGGAATCACAGCCCGCCGCTCACCCCGGATCTGCTCCTTGCGGCTGCCGCCCCGCGTGGCCTTCGCCTTGACCGCGACGACATGGACGTCACCGAACAAGTCCTCCGACTCGTACGTCTCCCGCGAGGGCGCACCCGACTGACCCGGAACCGAAGCCGGGGCAGCAGACACCGTCCACCCCGCCGACTGCGCAGCAACCTCCGCCGCCCGCACGTACGCCTCGTGCGACCCGTCCAGCAGCGCAGCCTCCTGCACCGGCCAGAACCACAGCGCGCACCACGCGTCCATCAGCGTCTTCAGACGCCAGTACGGGGTGTCGACGGCCTCCAGGTCGGCCTTGACCTTCTCCCTCGGCACCGCGACCTCGGGCGACCGCAGCCAGCCGTCCTCCGCGCCCCACACATCCACCCGCCGTGAGATCTCCCGCTCGGAGATCTCCAGCCGGCGCACGACCAGCCCCCACAGGTACTCCGCCCGCCGCGCCAGCCCCTGAAGCCGCTTCGTCTGCGCGGCGCTCGGCGACTTGGTGATCGCCTTCCTCCAAGCACCGAGAGCCTTCGCCTCCGCCGGCGCCAGCGCCTTCGCCTCCTTCTCGGCCGCGACCGCGCCCCACTCCTTCGCCGGAAGCAGGAAGTGATGCACCGCCCCGTCAGGCAGCGCCGCCCCCGCCACCGCCTCCGACAACGGGAAGCGCTCCGGAGTCGTCCCCAGCCAGCCGCCCTTCTTCAGACGCTCGGCCGAGTACACCTCCCGACGCCCGCCGATCAGCGAGTTGCCGCGCCGCAGGTGCAGCCCGAACCACGGCGCCTCCATCCCCGGATGCATCGTGTTGAGCCACAACGACACCTCCGCCAGTTCCACCGCCGTGTTGTTGAGGTCCACGCCGTAGGAGTTGTGCAGGGCGATGTACGCCTTGGCCTTCTGGAGCTCGACCGCGTACTTCTCCGTGTCGATGGCGACGCCCAGCTCGTCCTGCCGCCGCCGCAGGTACTCCGCCGCGACCTGGTTGATCGCCTCGTTGAGGAACGCGCCCGAGCCGAGCGCCGGCTCGCAGATCTTCCAGTCCAGCAGCTCGCGCGCCTCGGTGACCGTGTCGTCCTGGTCCAACCGGTGCTGCAACGCCAACTGCACCGTCACCCGGGTCAGCGACTCCGGCGTGTAGTACGAGGCCGACGTCTGCCGGTCACGTCCCGACAGCCGGTACACGAACGCGCCCGGCGCGTACCACACGCGCTCTTCCACGCCGGTGTCCTCGTCCTTGTGCCGGACGAAGACCTCGTCGGGGTACTCGTCGGCCTTGGTCGCCGGAACGAGCCACGAACCGTCCTTCGGGTCACCGTTCTTGGCGACCTCGTACAGTTTCTCGCCCGCGACGAAGCCCGAGTAGGACATCAGGCCCTCGTACACGGCCCCGAGCTGGTTGATCCCGAGCTGGGCGTAGGAGATGAAGCCGCCCCGCTCCCGCTTCTTGCCGCGCGTGAGCATCAGGAGCCGCAGCACCCGGTACAGCGTCTCGTTGCGCAGCCGGGTGTCGATGAACCGCTCCCCGCCCTCGCCCTCGGCCTCACCCTCGACGCGCGGGTCGGGAACCGCACGCGCGCCGATCAGCCGGATCGCCTCCGGCTCGAACAGCTTGGAGTGCAGCGGCTCGAACCGCAGCCCCGCGTCCTCCGACGCCTTCGCGTCGACCACCCCGTGGGTACGGCGCGGCCGGTAGCCCTCCTGCACCTTGCGGAACAGCAGGTCCAGCGACTCGTACAGGTAGAACCCCTTGCGGGACTTCTCGTCGACGAGGTCCCGCTCGGCGATCAGCTCGCCCAGCCGGCCGAGCCCGTACCCCATCTGGTACTCGGGGTAGTCCGACGGCAGGATGCCCAGCTCGGGGCGGGCCTCCGCGTACAGCAGGAACAGGATCCGGTACAGGTACCGCAGTGACTCCCGCGTCAACTGGCGGCCCAGCTCCGGGAGTTCCTTGACCTCCTCCGGGCGGACACCGCCCTCCCGCAGCCGGTCGAGGACCTCGTTGGCGATCAGCTCGACGCTCAGCCGCAGCCCGTCCCGCAGCTCGCTGCTGACGCCCACCGCGTGCTTCGTCGACTTGTCCACCAGCGT
This sequence comes from Streptomyces sp. WG5, assembly GCF_049974565.1. Classification (NCBI taxonomy): domain Bacteria; kingdom Bacillati; phylum Actinomycetota; class Actinomycetes; order Kitasatosporales; family Streptomycetaceae; genus Streptomyces; species Streptomyces sp. WG5. Next base: position 213,315 of record NZ_JBNGGC010000006.1, read on the forward strand.
GGCGAGGGGGTTCTCCCCGCCCTCCTCCGGCGTGCGCAGCGAGTCCGCGCCGAACAGCGCGGCCACCGTGTCGAGTTCGCCGCCCGCCTTGGTGTCGTTGCGCTCCAGTGCCGTGTCCAGCGACACCGCGAGGTACCGGCCCTCGCCCCACGCAGCCCGGTCGGCGAGCACGACGACACCGCCGACCAGCAGCAGCACGTAGCGCGGCGCGTCCTCGCAGGCGAACAGGAACGAGGCGAGCTTGGAACCGGTGACGACGGTGTGCTGCCCGTCCAGGCGCAGCTCGTCCAGCAGCCGCCCGGCGCCGTCCGGGTCCAGCGCGTCGTCCGGCTCGGCGGACCAGCCGCAGTCCAGGGCGACGAGGTCCTTCTCCGCGTGCGCGACCGTCACCTCGTGCGACTGGTCGGCGCGGACGACGGTGAGTGTGCCCGGCTTGGCGTCGAAGCCGAGGGCGCGCAGCACCTCCGCGTTCAGTGCGCGCACGCGGTCGCGCCACTCGGGGGCGTCGTACGTCACGGCGTCGTCGCCGGTCGCCGCCCGTTCCTCGTCCATCGTGAAGTACGAGCGGGCCCCGAAGTAGGTGCGGCGCAGCGCCCGCAGGCCCGCGCGCGGGGTGACCGGCAGGGCGCCCTCGGGCCGCTCGGCGCCGGCGGCGTCCTCCTCGCGCTGCTTCCACTCGGCGAGCAGGCCGGACTTGAGGTCCTTGGGGAGGACCTCGGCGAGGTAGTGCGCGGAGAAGTAGTCGCCGCGGTTGACCAGGGAGTCGAACGTCATCGTGAGATACCTCTGGGTGGGTCGATCAGGCGGCGGCGTGGGCCGGGGCGAGGACGGCGAGGACGCGGAGCATCGGGCGGCCGGTGGTGAGGAGGGAGTCCGCGAGCGAGGCGAGCCGGTCGCGGGTGGCGGTGGGCGGTGCGGAACCGCCGCCCGCCGTGCCCGTCGTCAGCGCCGGCTGCTCCCACGTGCCCAGGCGGGACTTGTACTCGTCGATGGGCGCCCGCAGTGGCTCGTCCCACGCCTCGCGGTGCCGTTCCAGGAACGCCTCCGCCGTGTCCAGGACGCCGGGGATGGCCTCGGCGAGACGGGAAGTGTCGTGGGTGAGGCCGGGGTTGGCCATCGTCGGGCCGACCTGGGCGCGGCGCAGTACCGCCACCATGTCGTCGTCGACGTCGCCGTCCGTGGTGACCGCCATCCACTTGACGACGGTCGGCCGGCCGAGGGCGTTGGAGTAGATGCCCTGGACGAGATACGTGGGCCGGGGCACGTCGGCGGTCAGCACCGGCGCCTCCTGGCGGTCCAGGCGGACCAGGACCTTGTCCGTGAGCCACTCCATGACCGGGTGCAGGTCGGTCAGCAGGGAGATGTCGGGCCAGCTCGACGTCGCCGAGGCGCGGGCGCGCACGAGGCTGCTGTCGGCGAGCCGCCGGTTGAAGGTGACCTTCAGCCGGTCGCGCAGGCCCTGCTCACGGACGTACTCCGGAGGCAGCGCCTTGAGGCGGTGGACCAGGTCGGAGGGCGGGACGAAGGAGAGCAGCCCGGTCTCGGGGTCGGCGGACAGGTCGAGGCGGGCGTGGGCGTCCGGGTAGACCTCGCGCAGCGCCTCGTCGAGGAACTCGCGGGCGGAGCCGAACAGCCGGGGCACGTCCGCCCGGGGCACCGCCCCGCCGCCGTCGCCAGCCGCGTCGCCGTCGGCGGCGTCCTCCTCCGGCTCGTCGTTCACGGCGCCGAAGAAGTCGGCGAGGAAGTCGTCCATGCCGTCGTCGTCACCACCGGCGCCGGAACTCCGGTCGGCGTCCAGGGACTCGTCCACGTCACGACCGCGCAGCAGGTCCTGGATGAGGGACTTCTCCTCGGCCTCCGCCCGGTACAGGCCGGACACGGCCTCCGCCGTGCCCAGCGACCGGTGCGCCTCGGCCTCCCGTTCCAGCAGGCGCTCGGAGACGAGCGTGTCGTCCTTGGCGCCGTCCACCGCACTGGTGAGGATCAGCGCCCGGAACTGCGGCTGGTGCGGCTGCCCGTAGCGGTCGATGCGGCCGTTGCGCTGCTCGATGCGGATCAGCGACCAGGGCACGTCGTAGTGGACGAGCTGGTGGCACTGGCGGTGCAGGTTGACGCCCTCGGAGGCGACGTCGCCCGTGAAGAGGATGCGTACGGGTGTGTCCGCGAGGCCGAAGTCCTCCACGCACTGCATCTGCTGCTCGTCGGAGAGGCCGCCGTGCATGACCCGGGCGGCCTGCTCGGCGGCCTTCCCCTTGAAGCCGAGCGCCGCCGGCACCGTCCGCGCCAGCCACTCCAGGGTCTGCACCCGCTCGGAGAACACCACGACCCGGGTGTCGGACTTCGGCCCGACCCCGATCTCCCGCAGCTGCTCCAGCAGGGCCCCGAACTTGCCCGAGTCCGCCTCCGTCATGCCCGACGCCAGCTCCAGGAGCCGGTGCAGGGCCGCGCGCTCGGCGGCCGTCGCGTGCGGATCGTCCTTCTTCTCCAGCGTCTTGATACGCGTGGTGACCGTGGCCTTCAGCGCCGCGTGGGAGGAGAGGAAGGACTTCAGCAGCGTGTACGGGAACAGGGGGACGTCGCTGACCGACTTCGACCCGTCGGACGGCAGCCACACCGCCGCCAGCTCCTCGAAGAGCCTCTCCTCGGCCGGAGTCGCCGTCACCCGGACCGAACGTGACGGGCCCCGGTCCGCCCACTGCCCCTTCATCTGCTCCCGCACCTCGGGGCTGACCTTCGTACGCCGGATGAACAGGTGCTTGATGTCGTCGGCGCGGTAGTGCTCCGGGTCGCGGATCGCGGCCGGGTCGAGCAGGGAGATCAGCTCGGCGAAGGAGCGGGCGTCACCGTTGTGCGGGGTCGCCGAGGCCAGCAGCAGGGCGTCCGTGTGCGGGGCGAGGGTGCGGGCGAGCTGGTTGCGCAGCGAGCCCTTGTTGATGAGGTTGTGCGACTCGTCGATGACGACCGCATCCCAGGTGATGCGCTCCAGGTGGTGCTTGTACTGGTCGGTGTTCTTTAGGGTGTCGATGGAGACGATGACCCGCTTGAAGTACGTGAACGGGTTGCGGCCGGCAGGGATCTCCCGCTGGATCCGCTCGATGCCCACCGAGTCCAACCGCACCAGCGGGATCGCGAACCGCGTCCACAGCTCGTGCTGGAACTGCTCCAGCACGTGCTGCGGGGTGACGACGAGGATGCGCTCGCCCCGGCCGCGGCGGATCAGCTCGGCGAGGGTGAGACCGATCTCCAGGGTCTTGCCGAGGCCGACCACGTCCGCGATGAGCAGGCGGGGGCGCAGGTTGCGGCCCGACAGGGCGAGCTGGGCGGGGCGCTGCTGGTAGGGGAGGGCGTCCAGGAGGAAGGAGTCCGCGAGCGCCAGGCCGCGCTCGGCCTGCGGCAGCGGCGTCTTGCGCAGCACCGCCTCCAGGAAGAGGCGGGAGCGGCGGAAGTTCGGTGAGTCGTCCCGCACCAGGCGGGTCCGCCTCGGGTCGAGCAGTTCGATCCGGTCGAGCCGGTCGAAGAACACCGCCTCCTGATCGCGCACGAAGTCCGACGCGCCCACCGCCTCGATCCTGGCCCCGTCGTGCTCGGTCCGCGTCGCGTTGCGCACCAGCCACACCTCGTCCCGTACGAGGATCTGGGCGCCCGGCGGATACTGGGCGTCCTCACCGCTCGTCGCGGGAGCGGTGCTCAAGTCGGCGGTCACGCGGGGGCCTCCTGGGCGATCGTGTCGAGGGGGTGGATGTGGGGTGGGGCGGGCGACCGGTGGTGGGGCCCGGCCGGACCGGCGGGACGTGGGACCGGGGGAGCCGGGCGCGGGCCCGGCCGGCCGCCGGTGTCAGAACGGGGCTTTCGCCGCGTACGCGGTACGCAGCCGTTCCGCCGTCCTGCGGGCCTGTACGGAGTGGCGCAGTGTGTGCGTCGTCCCCTTCGGCCGCTTGGGATCGGCAGGCGGGCGGCCCGGCGCGGGCTGTTCGCGCCGGGGCCCGTCGGGACGGTCCTGCGGCCCGGCGGGTACGACGCCGGAGGGGCCGGGGACCCGAGGGCCGGCGGGGCTGGGGGAGTCGTCGTGGGCCGGAGGGGCGGCGGGGTCGGGGGTGGTCTCGGCCGAGGCGGCGGGGGAGACCGGCGGGGCATCGGCAGGGGCCCGTGTCCCCGGCTCGGCGGCCGGACCGGTCGCCGTGGCCGGGGTGTCGTTCGCGGGGGCGGGCCAGGCGACGGTGGGGATGCCGTCGGAGGGTGACTCCCTGTGCCGCTGCCCCGCCGTGTGCGCGGTGAGCCTGCGACGGGCCTGGGCGATCTTCATGCCCTGGGCCTCGATCACCGAGCGGCACCGCTGCACCACCTCGGTCAGCGACGGCCGGTCGGCGGCGTCCTGGGCGAGCATGCCGGTCAGCAGCGGCTCCAGCTCGTCCGGCGCGCCGGACAGGTCCGGTGCCGTGCCGGGGTCCGTGACCAGGTGGAACACCATGTACGGGGTGGCCGCCTCATGCGGGTAGTGCCCCGTCACGGCGAAGAGCAGCAGGGCCCCCAGCGCGTACACGTCCACCGCCGCCGTCAGCGGCTTCACCCCGGCGGCCTGCTCTGGGGCCATGCAGATCGGGGTGCCGACGACCTGGTGGGGGGCGGTGAGGGAGACGGACGACTCGGTGAACGCGGCCAGACCGAAGTCGATGATCTTCGGGCCGTTCGGTCCCATCAGGACGTTGGCCGGCTTGAGGTCGCGGTGCAGCAGCCCCTGGGCGTGCACGGCCGACAGCGCCTCCGCGAGGACCGCGCCGAGCGCCGCGGCCAGGACGGACGGCAGCGGCCCGTGCGTCTTGACGTGCCGCGCGAGGTCCGGGCCGTCCACGTACTCGGTGGCCAGCCACGGCTGCTCCGCCTCCGCGTCCGCTCCCAGGAACGCCGCGATGCGCGGGCCCCAGATGGTCTTGAGCACCTCGATCTCCTGCGCGAACCGCTGCCGGGACTCGGAGTCCACGACCGACGGTTTGATCACCTTCACCGCGGCGGGCTCGCCGCCGAGGGACTCGCCCAGGAAGACCTGGCCCATGCCGCCCTGGCCGATCCGGCCGAGGAGCTCGAAGTCACCCATCGAGGGCGGGTCCTCGGGATTCAGGGGCGTGATCTGCACGTGTGTCCTCGACATTCGGTCCTGGCGAGCGTCCGGTCAGCCGCGATGCGCGCCTGGGGACACGGTAGTGGATGGGGGAGGGGGCAGGGGCAGGGGTTGCGGAACGGAGACAAGCACCTCCATGGGTGAGGAACGCACGGAGGGGCCGGGCCGGTGGTGATGCGCCGGCTAGGACCCCGCGTCCCGGGACGGGAGCAACTGCCCCCCGGTCAGCCCGCCCGCCAGCAGCCGCGCCGTCTCCTCCGCCAGCAGGGCCGCTCGCCGGGCCTCCGCCCGGAGCGCGTGCACGTGCCGGAACGCCTCCCCGTACCGCCGCTGTTCCTCCAGCGGCAGCAGCGGTACGCGCAGTCGCCCCGGGGTGAGGTGGCGTGTCGAGCTGCCGGTCGAGGCGCCGGCCAGGTTGGTCTCGGAGCTCAGGAAACCCAGGAGGAACCAGGGGTCCAGCCGCACCGGGTCCGGCCGGAACAGGTGGACGCCCGCGCCGAGCAGGGCGCCGGCCTCCGCCTCGCCCGCGACCCGGGCCACGGGGCCGGTGCCGCCGACCAGGTTGCGGACCAGGACGTCACCCGCGGCGATCTCCGGCATCTGCTCGGCCTGTACCTCCAGGGCCTGCCCCGTCGGCCCGGTCCCGCCGGCGATGTCGCCGCCTGTCACCACCGGCCGGCGTTCCCCGCCGCCGGCGCCCGCCTCCGTGTCCTCCGCCTCGGCGGCCGTCGCCCGCGGCGAGACCGGAACCGCGCGCAGCAACTTCAGTGCCCCGCCCCGGGCCAGGTCCGACACGGTGGCGGTGCGCCACTCGCGGGCCGAAGCCCCCGCGGCCTCCCACGACGACGTGCCGGCCAGCTCGGCCACCGTCCGCGCCGCCGCCGCCAGCCCCTCGCGGGCCGCCGCGGCCTCGCGGGCCAGTTCCCGCGGGTCGACGTCCGCCCGCGAGGCACGCACCTGCCGGGCCGGGGTCACGTCGACGACCTCGTCGAGCAGGTCGACCACGCCCACCGCCCGCGCCACACCGGCCCGCGCCTCGAAGCCGTCCGGGTCCTCGGCGTACGCCGTCCACGCGGAGACGATCTGCTCGGTCACCCGCGCCCAGTCCACCGCACCGGCACGGCTCCCGCCGCGCTCCGGAGCCGTGGGCTCGCCCGCGGCGTCGACGAAGAGCACCGTCTGGTGGGCCGGCCGGGTCGGCTCCGGGCGTTGCAGCACCCACACCTGCAGGCCGATGTGGAGCGGGATCGCCGCCCCCGGCGGCAGGGCCGCCACCGCCCGCAGCGCGCCGCTGCGGATCAGCTCGGCGCGGACGCGGCGGCCCGAGGAGCGGGACGCCGTGGCCGGCGGGAGGAGCAGCACGGCGTGGCCGCCCGGTTCGAGGTGGGCCAACGCGTGTTGGACCCAGGCCAGTTCGGACTCGGCGCGGGGCGGGAAACCGTACGCCCAGCGCGAGTCGTAGGCCAGCTCGTCGTGGCCCCAGTCCCGGTCGCCGTAGGGCGGGTTGCACAGCACGGCGTCGACGGTGAGGTCGGGGAAGGCGTCGACGCGCAGGCTGTCGCCCGTGCGCACGGTGACGTCCGCGCCCCCCTCGGCCGTCAGGGTCAGGCCGACCGCGGTGCGCCGCGCCTGGACGGGGACGCTGTCCTGCCCGTACAGCTCGCGCGCGCCGCGCGCGGCGGCGGCCGTCAGCAGGGTGCCGCTGCCGCAGGCGGGGTCGAGGACGCGGGCCGGGGGGCCCGGCACCAGGCGGGCCAGCAGGTCGGCGAGCGGGGCCGGGGTGCGGTAGGCGCCGCTGGCGGCGCTGTCCTCCAGTTCCCGCTCCGCCAGGACGCCCAGCGCCGTCTGCGCGCCCTCGTCGCGGACGCAGAGCAGCAGGGCGCGCAGGACCGTGGCGTCGGAGGCGGCGAACCGGACGGGTTCCGTGTCCGGTACCACGTCCGCGACCTGGGCCGCCGCGTCGTTCGCCTGCTTCACCAGGTCGGCGTCGGGCAGCGTGAGCAGACCGGTGAGTTCGTCGGCGGGGCGGCGGGCCGCGGCGAGGACCAGCAGGAGCAGGTCGGCCGCGCCGGCGCCGGCCCGCTCGCGGAGGCGCAGGGTGGTGCGCAGCTCTCCGCTGGGCGTGGCCGCCGTGTGCTGTCCGCGTGAGGCGAGCCAGGCGCGGACCTCCTCCAGGTCGTACAGCGGGCTGCTGTCCGTGCCGCCCGAGGGCGCGGGAAAGTCGTCGTGCCGGCGTCGCCAGTTGCTGACGGTGGCGCGCGTGACGCCCGCGATGCGGGAGATCTCGGCGGCTGTCACCTGGGCGGACGGTACGGGCGGCTGAGGCATGGGTGAGTCCTGGCTCCGATGGGCGGCGTGGTCACACCCTACAGCACGCGTCAATCACCGGATGGTGTTGGACAACGCTTTCACGGTCGTGCTTACATGTGATTGCTTCCATAGGTGAGCGGCGCTCCCCGATGCGATGGCTCCCGCCCCCCGCGCCCCGACCGCCCGTTCCGTGCGGCCCTGCGGCCCCGCTCACCACCACCCGCGATCTGGAAGGCCACCGTGACGCCCACCGAGCACACCGAGCTGATCCGTCGCCTCGCCGACGACTTCACCGCCCTGCAGGAGGCCGTCCTCGCCCGCATGAACGGGATCTGCGCCCCGGAGACCGCCGCGGCCCTGGAACACGCCTCGCTCGCCGGTCCCGTCACCGTCGTCCTCGCCCACGCCGACGTCCTCGCCCGCGGCGCCGTCCGGCGCGCGGAACTCTCGGCTCAGCTCCCCGAGCGGCTGCGACGGCTGCGCGCACACGCGCGCAGGGTGCGACGGGCCCGGTCGCAGGCGGAGGCCCGGTACAAGGAGCAGCGTGCCCGCCGCCCCGCCGGTCGCTCCCGACCGGTGGACACACTGGAGCTGAGGGTGGCGCGCACGGCGTTCGCGGCGGCCTTCGGCGAGACCCTGCGGCAGGAACTCCGCGACAGGGGACTGCCGGACGGCACACCGCAGGCACCGGAGAGCGACCTCGCCCAGTGGGCCTGGGACCGGGAAGCGGCAGGCGGCGAACCGCCGGCACCGGTACGTGAACTGCGGGACTGCGACGACGACGCCTTCGTGCAGGCCCTCCTGCGCGACGCCCGGGAGGAGGAGAACCCGTACCTCCCGCACGACGCGGTGGCCGAACGGTGGAGCCGTCACGCCCGCGCCGCGCTGGCCTGGGGCCGTTACGCGATCGGCCGGGCCGAACGGGACGCACTCGCCTGCCCGCTCTCCGCGCGGCGCACCCGACTCGACGCCCTGGACGACGCCTACCAGGACACCGCGGTGCTCGCCGCCCGCTCCCGCGAAGCGCTGCTCCGGGCCACGGACCTCCACGACCGGATGCGGGACCGCGTCACCACGGGGCCCTTCGCGGAGCTCGTCGCGCAGTGCCGCGCCGCGGCCCTGGTGCGCTTCGCCGACGCCGAGCCCGAGGGGTGGCGCAGCGTGCGCGAACTGACCGCAAGTCACCGGGCGCACTGCCCCGAACGGGCCGGAGGCTGCCCGCACTGTCACCGCGCTCTCGCCGCCGTTCTCACCGACCCCCCTCCCGTCGACGCGGACGAGGACGGTGACGGTGGACACCCGGCGGCGACGCTCCCGGCCGACGTGGACCGCTACGCCCTGCTCGCCGACCTCCCCGACACCGCCGTCGTGGCCGTCGCCGACGCCGCCGTCGGTGACGAGTCCGCACGGTGCGGCTACGGATGGGCCGCCGAGGACGGGACCACCGGACACGGCGACTCCCTGGCCTCGAGCAGCGGTGAGGCCGAAGTCATCGGCATCTGCGCCGCCGCCCTCAGCCTCCTCGAAGACCACGAGGACGCACCCGTGGTCGTGCTGTGCGACAGCACCGAGGCGGTCGAAGTGGTCGACACGGCCCTGCACTCCGCCGACCCGGCGGCCGCCCACCGCGCCCTCCTCTTCCCGGAGAGCCGGCAACTGATGGCCCGCCTGGTGCGCCACCGCCACCGCGTCCAGGTTCGCTGGCTGAAGGGCCACGTCGGACACGACCTCAACGAGACCGCCGACGCCTTCGCCCGCCTCGCCCTCCGCCGCGCCACCGGCCGGATCCTTCCTTCCGCCGCCCGGAAGGAGGAGGCGCGGATCCTGCGCTCGCTCGGCCCCGGGGCCGGCCCCCTCACGGCCGCCGCCTGATCTCCCGCCGCCCGCGGCCGGCCCCGCACCGCGAGAAACGGTCTTCCCGTCCTTGGGCGAAGGTGAGTGACGTCCCTCATGGCCCGTCTCCGTGGTGCGACGTGCCCGAGCGGATCGGACGGGTGGGAGGGTGCACGCCGGGGCGAGCGTCGACGGGGTGCGGACGACACCTGTCGCAGCGGCGTGGCGCGTGTATATGGAGAGTGCCACCCGAACGGCAGTCCACTGGGCGGCCCCCGGTCCCGTTCATATCGCCGGCACGGATAATCATCGGCTGTAGGTTGCATTCATCGATGCGCCCCAGAACATCGCGGTGGGGGATCGTGATTGCCGCGGGCGCGTCAACCTTGGTGAAGCTCTGGTCATGCCTTTCGGGTGGTCGTGCGATTGCCGCAAGGGACGCCTGGGGAAACGGTGGGGGATGGGTGGGACGTCTCTGTGAGTTGTGCGCCGTCGGTTTGCGCCGGGCAGTGGCCGTAGAGGACCGCGCCCGAGGGGGCGTTCGGTAGCGGCCCGTTCTCGGTGACGGGTCAGGGTGACGCGGAAGACCGTTCCATGCCGGGGAATTTCACGAACAGGGCATCGGAACCTCTCTTCTGGGGACAGAGTGGATCATTCTTACCGGGTGTGGCAGGAAGTGCCGGCCGAGGAGTTCTTCGGACGGCAGCACGCCGGCCACCCGACGCTGTCCTAGGCGGAGAGGACCGGTCGAGGCACGTTGGTTGTCACCGATCAGGCATCCCATGTGTCACAACCGCCCGTTCGGCAGACTTTCTGTCACCAGTACCGAAGATCCTGAGTTCTCGGATACCTCAGCGATGCCGTGCTCAGGGCTGAGTCCTTCCACGGCGAGGCGGAAGAGGCGGTCGGCCTGGGTCTCGGGGTCCTTGTGGTGCTCGGTGGCCAGGGCGATGCCGATGGCGAGGGTCAGCAGGTCGTGAAAAGTGACGTGCGGTGCGACCGCCTTGTCGCGAATGGCCCGCTGGAGCAGGGGATTTCCGGCCGCTGCGATTCTGTTGCCACAGGAGTGCGGGGAGGGTTCCTCGGCGGGGGGCTCGTAGCTGAGGGTGTTGGCGAATCCGCGGGCTGAGACGGCGTAGAGGACGAGGGCGTGGAGCCACTCCAGGAGGGCAGTGCGGCCGTCCTCGGTCGCACTCAGCCGGTGGGCGCGCTCGCACAGGACCTCGATGCGCTCCTGGAAGACGGCTTCGAGCAGGGCGCGGCGGGTGGGGAAGTGACGGCGCACGGTCGCCGAACCGACGCCTGCGGTCCGGGCGATCTGCTCCAGGGATGCCTCGGCGCCGTGCGCGGCGACCTCGGCTTCGGCGACGGCGAGGATGCGCTGGTAGTTGCGTCGGGCGTCCGAGCGCTGACCGGTCATGATCTCCTCATTGCTAAACGGCGGGTCCCGCCATATCTTAGCGGCAGGCAAAGCGGCGGGCCCCGCCGTTTTCATTCTCCGTTCCGTGAGGAGCAGCAACCATGCCCATCAACAGCGATGCCGTCCTGGTCATCGGAGCCACCGGCCGGCAAGGCGGGGCCACGGCCCGCGCACTCCTGGCCGCCGAGGTGCCCGTACGTGCACTCGTACGCGATCCGCGGTCGAAGTCCGCCCAAGCGATCGAGGCGCTGGGCGCCGAGCTGGTGCGGGCGGATCTCTCCGACCGGGACTCCCTCGGCCCAGCGGTCGAGGGAGTCCGCGCGGTGTTCTCGGTGCAGGCGCCGCCCATGACCGAGACCAGCGTGGACTTCGCGGGCGAGCTCGTCCAGGCCACCAACCTGGTGGACGCGGCGAAGGCTGAGGGAGTACGGCAGTTCGTGCAGTCCTCGACCAGTGGAGTCGGTGAGCACACCCGGGTCACCGGCTGGGCCGAGGGCCGCTGGGCGGCGATGGCGGACTACTTCCACACCAAGCAGGCGATCATGGAGGCGGTGCGGGGTGCGGGCTTTGCCCGCTGGACGGTGATCAAGCCCGCTTTCTTCATGGAGAACATGCCCCTGCTGGCACCCAAGGGGCCGCGCGGCGGACTGCTGACGGTGCTGAAGCCGGAGACCGAACTGGCCCTGGTGGCCGTGCGGGACATCGGCACGGCCGCGGCGCACGCCCTTCGAGACCCTGACCGGTTCCACCAGGTGGAACTGGAACTGGCCGGTGACCTGCGCACGATGGAGCAGGTCGCGCAGACCTTGTCCGCCGCCTGGGGCGTGCCCGTGACCGCGCCCTCCATGAGCCTGGAAGAGGCCCTCGACGCGGGCATGCCGACGTGGGGAGCCGGACACGAGTGGAACAACGCGGTCCTCCAGCCCGCCCGGCCCGAGTTCGCCCGGGAGTTGGGCGTCCCGGTCACCACCTTCGCCGAGTGGGCGGATGAGCAGCTGACACCCGTGTCGGGCTAGGTTCTGTCCCGCCGGTCATGTCCGGAGCCAGATGATGGTTGCTGCGACGGCTATGGTGCCCAGGTAGACGTTTGCGCGCTTGACGTACCTCGTGGTCACAGCTCGGTAGTTCTTGAGCTTGTTGATCGCCCGTTCCACGGTGTTGCGCTTCTTGTACGGCTCCTTGTCGAAGCCGGGTGGGCGACCCCCTGCCCGGCCCCGGCGTACGCGGTTCACGGCCTGGTCGCTCTTCTCGGGGATGACGTGGCGGATGCCGCGTCGCCGCAGGGAGCGGCGGGTCCGGCGATTGCTGTATGCCTTATCGGCGCTCACGCTGTCTGGTGTGGTGCGCGGGCGGCCTGGCCCGAGTCGAGGCACTCGATTGCGTTCCATGACTGGCCTGAACTGTGTGCAGGCCGCCCGCTGGCCTGCCGTCAGCAACAGTGAGAGCACGCGGCATCGCCCGTCGGCACTCAGGTGGATCTTGGTGGTGAAGCCTCCTCGGGAGCGACCGAGCGCCTCACCTCCTGCACCACCTCCGCCAGGCGGGCGCACAGTCTCGGCCACGGTCTTCCGCTCTGGTGTGCCATCGCGGCCGCCCCCTTTGATGCGGCGGGCGGCGGAGCTTTCCGCGCGCCGGCCGCATGCTGGTGGGCACGGATCGAGGTGGAATCAACCGAGACATCCCAGTCGATCCCACCGGCGGCATCGACCTGGGCCTGCACCTGCTGAAGCGGCCGTTCCCAGGTTCCGTCGGCCGACCAAGCGCCGGTGGCGCTCGTAGACGGTCTTCCACGGCCCGTAGCGTTCAGGCAGATCACGCGGACTGCACCCCGGTCCGCACCCGGTGCAGGATGCCGTTGATCACCTGACGGTGATCGCACCACCGCCCGCAGCGGTTACTGCCCGTGGGAAGCAGCGGTTCCAGACGTCACCACTCCGCCTCTGTCAGATCCCCCCGACCCGTCACCCAAGAGTCAACGAACCAGTGGGTGACATGGGTGCGGTCAGCACCTGCGATGCCACCACGCCAACTCCGGGTCTCCCATCGGCTCGTGATGCGTTCGCCCGAGCAGGCCGCTGGCACCCCGGCCCACCTCCTGCTTCAGACGCACCTGACCGGCTCACGCGTTGTCAAGGCGTTCAGCAACATCTTCTTCAAACACCTGGCCACCCTGGGGCGCCCGACCGGCGCCTCCGACCGCAGCGCGCTGCCCATCGCCGGCGACGAAGCCACCGCCAAGGAAGCTGTCGCCACCTTGATCGATTCGCTCGGCTACGACGCGTACGACGTGGGCCCTCTCGCCGAGAGCCGCCGGTTCGCGCCGGGCACGCCAGCCCAGCACGCCTATCTCGACCCGGCTGGCATGTTCGCCGCACCCGGCCGCCCCGCATCCACGGAAGACCTCGCCAAGCTCCTCTCAGCGTAAGGAACGCCATGACCAGTACATACAGCTCTCCCCGGGTCCTTGGAACCACCGACCAGGAACGACAGCTCGTCGAAACCCTCTACCGGGCGATCGGCGGCGAGCCCGACCTCCTCGACGACGTGCTGTCGCCCGACTGGGAGGACATTCCCAGCATCCCCGACCAGCCCCGCCGGGCCCCGCGGGCATGAAGCCGCACATCGTGGCGTTCCACGAGGCCTTCGCCGACGCACACGTAATCGTCCATGACATCGTCGCCTCCTCGGGACTTGTCGCCGTGCGCGGTGCCCTTGCCGGTACCCTCCGTAGCGAGTTCCTCGGCGTCCCCCCGAACGGCAAGTACGACGAGATCGCCATTCACGAGTTCCACGAGATCGACAACGGTCGCATCAGGCGGAGCTGGCACCTCGAAGACCTGCATGGATGGATGACTCGCATGAACGCCTAGCGACACTCACCGAGGGCAAGGGCGTGCCGGACCGCGCCGCCCCTGCCCTCGGTCATCCGTTGAGGCGGTCCCGCACCATTGACCAGGTTGTGCATCAGACCGTCACCGACCTGGGTCTGTGGTTTCCGTACCTGGTGCAGGCGGCGCGGACCCACCGATGGCGCCGCGACATCAAGACGGGCAAAGTCTCGCGCCAGACCATCCACGCCATCACCAACATGACGGCGCGTGACGCATCGCAGCAGCGCATCGGGCAACTCGCGTGCCCGGAATGGCGAATCGAGGCCGTGCACGACGTGCGGGACGTGACGTTCACCGAGGACGCGTCGAGGATCGGGGAGCGGGGTGCGGCCCGGCCCGGCTCGCTCGTCGGCCTCAGGACTCGTCGGCCTCACGAGCCGTGGGCCGCCGGAGGGGAAGCGCTTTCAGACCTTCAGCCATCTCCCGTCGAGATTGAAGGCGTGCACGGGTGTCTCGAACCGCACCGCCCAGTCGCGGGCCCTGAAGCCTCCGAGGAAGAGCCTCACGTGGTGAACCTGCAGAGCCGAGGTCGGCGGGGCGTCGGAGACCGTCCTCAGTACGGCGTCCGGCTCACTGGCCGGCAGCGGAAAGTCGGAAGGGTCGATGAGGTCGGCCTTGAGCCTCTGCACCGGATTCGAGGTGGAGAAGCCGGCGACGTCCGCACTCAAGAAGTGGTACGACCCCGCGAAGGTGGAGCCTCCACTGGGGATCTCGACGAACTCGTCGAATCGAAATCTCACTCGATGATTGGCGTCGCTCTCGATTTCCACGTGGACGGGATAGAGACCGACGCGGTCACTAGGTATGTGCATGGAAATCTCCCTGATGGCAGTGCACCTTGGTGACTGCACCGTACGGCGCCCGGAAGGCACCCGCATCTCCGGCCTTTCGCCGCATCTGCGGGCCTTTCGCGGACGGGTGAAGCGTGATGCCTCGAGGCCGAGGCCGAGGCCGAGGACCCGGCCCGTGCACGCGCCGGGTGTACTGCCAGGCGCGGAGTGATGATCCCGCCCTGGCGGAGGACCTCCTCCCGGCCACGTCCGGGGTGCCGCCGGGGTCGTGCGGACGTCCCAGGGGCGGGACCCGTTCGCGGGCTCACCCGGTTCCGCTGGAGCAGCGGCGGACCGGCCGCGTCACCGGCCGCGTCCTCGCGGACCTCCGGCACCAGCGTGCGGGGTTCAGCCCCCTCCCGCACGGTGGCCCGCTCCCGGCGTCGACCCGGCGGGTGGCGAAGGCGCCCCTGCGACCTCACAGGGAGTGGAAGGCATCCGGCAGCAGCACCGTCTCGGTGAACACCGTCCGTTCGGTGACCTCCTCCGGTGTGCCGGAGTGCAGGAACGTGCCGGGCCGGGGCTCCTTGTTCGGGAGGAGCTCCACTTCGCGGACCCGCACCCGGTACGGGCCGGGGCCGCTCCGCCCGAAGAACTCCGACTTCCACTCCTTGAGCGCCGGGGAGAGACCCACCCGCTTGGGCTCCGGCCGGCGCAGCTCGGTGCTCTGCCACGCGGGCACGTCGGCCCCGGGGCCGAATCCGACGAGGTCGACCTGGTCGGCCGTGAGACCGCCCGGCAGGGCGCAGCGCTCCAGGATCACGTCCACCCTGTTGACGGCGGGCGCGGGTGAGACGGCTCCCGTCACCTTGACCTCGTACCGGTCGGCGAGGCGTGTCACCTGCAACGACCGGTCGGGGAGGAGAGGTACCAGGTCCGTACGCACCACGGGGGACAGCGAGAGGCCGTCGAGGCTGTTCGGCTGGTACCGGGCGAGGGCGAGTTGCACGAGGGCCAGGTTGAACGACGTGCTGTCCGCTCCCGTGAAGACCACGTCTGCGAGCCAGCGCTGCAGCTCCGCGTGGAACTCCGGCTGGTACGGCACGACGACCACGTCCGCGCCGGCCTCGTCGAGCCGCAGCCGCCTTTCCGGTCCGGCGGCACCGGTGAGGTGGCGGGCGAACGGCGCGCCCATGGGTAGACCCCTGGTCGGATAGAGAGGGTCGAGACCCGCCTGGGTGACGAAGGGCTTCAGTGCCTCTGTGGTCGCCTCTTCCCCGGGACGCACGACCACGGCCAGGAGTTCGCCGGCGCCCGTCGTGTGCCACGGCCGGTCGAGGGCGATCTGCACGCGGTTGCCCAGACGCTCGTGGACGAGCGCGTGGCCGACCGCCTCGAGGTCCCCGGTCCGTTTCCACAGGAACGCCGGGCGGGTGGAGGCGACCGCCAAGGGGGCGGGCCGGGCGGTACTGCGCACGACCACGGGAGCCAGCTGTCTCGTCACGGTGAAGTCGTCGGGGTTTCCGGAGTCACGGAAGTAGTCACGGAAGCGGCTGACGGCCCGGAGGGTGTAGGTGACCGTGCGGTGGCGGGTGTCGCCGAACTCCTGCCGGAACAGCGTCGGCGGACGTGCCGGTCCGTCCGCCGCGACGGTGAGAGTGTCGACCGGCACATCGGCCACCTCGTGGGACACCTCGTCGACCTCGTCCCGCCAGCTCGCGGTGATCGCCAGCTGGGCCGTGCTCCTGGGGTCGAACACGTCGGACTGGGGGGCGAGGACCGCGAACGTCGAGTCCGGAGCACGGTCGACGGTCAGCATGGTCTCCGGCGGCCTGAGCGGGTGCTGGACGGCGTGCACGAGGGCGAGGGTGCGGGCAGGTGTGACCATCGGGTGGCGGCCCTGCCGGAGGGCGTTCACCGAGACCTGCGGGGGCGGCGGGTCGGCGGCCGTGAGCAGGGCGAAGTGGTCGACGATGTCCTCCTGGGGGAACGTCGACAGGTCGAGCGTGATCCGTTCGGCGGGTGCGAGGCGGACCGTGAGCTGCTCGTCCTCCCAGCCGACCACGGGTCGTCCGGCGGACGGGGTGGTCAGCCTCAGCGTCTTGGGCGCGAGGTCGGGCCAGGGCTCCTCCCAGGCCCTCGTGGGCATGGGGGCGTTCGGCTCCTTGCGGGCCGCCACGATCCCGCCGGCGGCCGGGTCGGGCAGAGGCCGGGTACGTTCGGACGTCGCCTCCGGGGCCGCTGCGGCGAGTGCGCGGCCGACCCACTCCCAGGTCAGGTGGTCCGCCTCGGAGCCCTCCCCCAGGTCGAGCATCCCGTGCTGTTCGGCGACGGCCAGGCTGGAGCGGGGCGGACCCAGCACCCGCTCGTCGTTCAGGGAGTGATCCGTCAGTTCGGCGTACCGTCCGACGTCGAGTCCCCTCAGGGGGTCGCTGCGCACGACCACGTGCTCGACCGATTCCCCCGGGCCGAGACGGGCCGCGTCGGTCCGCTCCGGGAACGAGACCTCCGGGGCGCAGATCGGCTCGTGGCGTCCGTAGAACTCGGGTGCCGTCGTGTGCCGGCCGGCGGCCGGGTCGTCGGGCGCGAGCCCGCCTCCCGCGACGTCCGCCACCCGTGCCCGCAGGGTGTAGTGACGTCCGAAGCGCAACCGGGGCAGCGTGCCCTCCTCCGCCTCGAAGGCCATGCTGATATTCGTGCCCGGTGCCGGCGGTGGTGTCGGCCGGGGCGTGCCGTCGAACGCCGGGCGGGGAACGGCGAGGCTCCACCCCCGGAAGCCGGCCACGATCTCGTCGGCGTGCAGGCCGTTGCCGTCCTGGACCGCGGAGTTCGCCTTGAGGTGCCCCTCCTCGGGCAGATCCCCGGTCCCTTCGCCACCCGCGCCGAGGGTGGTGAAGTCGTCGGACAGGCCCCCGTCGGGGCGCCGCTCGTGGACGCGGTAGGTGGCCCTGCGCCGGTGCAGCGAGAACCAGTCGTCCCCGCCGAGTCCGGGAAGAACGTCGACGCGGTAACCGAGGACCAGGTCGTCGGCGGTGAGGACGTCCGGTTCCGAGCCGAGCGTACGAGCTCCCGTGGCGCGTCGTTCCTCCATGTCCTCGCCCCGCCCGCGCAGTACCAGTTGGAGCCCGTCGGAGCGAAGGGCGGGCAGGGCGGGCTGCTCGCCCGGATGCGTGGCCAGCGCGCGGGCGGCTTCCCGCATCCGCTGGGCGGCCACGTCCACGTCCACGGTGGCGACCTGCCAGCGCGGGGCCCCGCTCCCGTCCCGCTGGTCGAGGGTGACCATGCCTCCCTCCACCCGGCCCGTGGCGGTCGGCCGGAAGCCGTCGCCGAACGCCGTGCGAGGAGACACGATCTCGGGCAGCCCGGCGGGACGGCCCGGCCACACCACCCGCACCGTCCCGGCGGCAGGGTCGTCGATCCCGCCGGGACCGAGCCGGAGCTCGAAGACCAGGCCCAGTGCCCGCAGCACCGCGGGATGTTCACGCAGCAGCGACAACGTCCGGTTGAATCCCGGCCGGTCGGCCGGCGGACCGGCCACAGGGGCGGCGGTGCGCGGCGCTTCCGGGCCGAGCCAGTGGTCACTCAGCAGCGCGTCACGCACCTTGCCGGTGTAGTCCGGCGACTCGGCGCCGAGCTGGGTGGTGACCTCGGCCCTGGACGCCGCGTGGAAGGTGTGTGTCACCTCGTCCAGGTCCTCGGACGTTGCGTACACGGTGAGCGGGGCGTCGGCCGGCCCGGCCGGCCGGGCTTCGGCGCTTTCCACGGGCAGCCCCGCCACGAGCCGTTGCCAGACGCCCGGTTGGTCGTGCAGGCGGGGCACCAGGTCGAACTGCCTGTCGGGAGCAGCCGGTGGGGCTCCGCCCGGGGCGAACGTCTCGACCCGCACGGTGCCACCGGTCAGGGCGGCGGGGGGCCACTGGGCCATCCCGTGCCCGGCCGGGGTGCCGCCGGCCAGCCTCGGCACGACGAGCACGCGCAGGAGAGGGCCGTCGCCGTCGAAACCGTCCGGCACCGGGATCCACAGCATGTCACTCATGACGCGAACGCCTTCCGGTAGCGTCGCCACGCATCGAAGCCCGACGCGTCCCGTTCGGCGACCGACAGGCCGTCCATGCGCGCTTCGGGGGCACTGCCGCCGATCAGTTCGAACGTGCCGCTGTCGACCGTCACCGTCTCCGAGTACAGCGTCAGATCCAGTTCGATCACGACGGTCGCGCGGCCGAAGAGCCTCGGGGGGCCGTCGAGGTAGGTGAGCGACACCCGCAGTTCGAGGGAGACGGTGACCAGGCCGAGCAGCTCCACACTGCCGCCGATCCTGATGAAGGCCTCCAGCTCCACATGACCGTCCGGATGGCGCTGGAAGCGCACCCCTCCCAGAGCGTGCACCTCGGCCTTGGCCACCACGAAGTCGACGGCCAGCATCGCGCCGAACTCCAGGGAGATCTCCACCCGTGGTTCGTTGTCGCCGGCGATCTCGATGTCGGCGTACCCGCCGCCGCCGAACGCGGAGACCGTGAGAGCGAACGGTTGCTCCCGGCTGGCGAAACCGAGCGACACGGTCACCGGCTGCTCCACGAAGGGGACCACCACCCGCATCCGACCGGTCACGTTCTGCAGCACGAACAGGCCGGCCGCCGCCTTCGGGATGCCGACCTCGTAGCCCACGGTGACGCCCGTGGGCGACACGCCGCTGGTCGGCCCGTGCCCCGCGATGAGCTTCTCCAACTGCGTCTGGAGTTCCTGCAGGAGTTTCAGCGGGCCGGCGAATTCGATCTTCGGGCTTTCGACGGTGACGGCCGGTGCGTGGCCCGCGGTCCGCCGGAACGTCACCGAGTCGAACGACAGCTTCACCAACGGGGCCATCGGTGGCGGCGGCAGGACGAGGGTGAAGTTCTTCAGGGAGCAGGTCGTCACGGGTTCCAGCGCGCCGGGTGAGCCGGCGGCCGGCGCGCATCCGGCGAACAGGTCGAGTGCGGGCGGTGGGCCCGTGGCCCTCGCCCGGAAGGCGCCGTGCGCCTTCAGCCTGAGCCCTTCCCACCGCATCTCGGTGAACAGCGAGTCGTGCGCCCGCCGCTGGACGATGGCGGGCGGCTTGGGAGCGAGCGCGGCGTCGATGAGGGAGGCGAGCGGGAAGCCGAACAGGGTGGCCCCGCCGAACGCGGAGTCCAGCGCGGCTTCCAGGTTCGGGGCGCCCGTCAGCACACCGGTCGGCACGGGCCCCAGTTCCCGGGAGATCCCGTCCGCGCTGAACCGGGGGGCGACCAGGCCTCCCGAGCGGTCGGCGTTGCGGGTGAAGTCGACCGGGACACCGGCCGGCGCGTCGAAGAGGAACGGAACCTCCGGGACGGCGGCGGTCGCCTCGACGTCCGTCGACGGATCCGACGGGGAGCGCAGCTGCGGCGCGTACCGCAGTGTCCGTGCCTGGTCGTGGGCACCGGTGAGCAGGGAGCGCAGGGCGGGCAGCACGGCGTCGAACCTCACGACGTCCGGACGGTTTCCTGTGCCGCCGTCATCGCCGGAGAACGTGAGCGCGTGTACTTCCAGGACGTCTCCAGGCCTGTTGCCCGCGCCGACCATGTCGAGGTGGGTGCCCGCGATGCGGGCCGAGGAGTGGGGTCGCCACTCTTCCAGTACGGCAGAGGAGGGGCCGGGACGTGTGTCGCCGACGAAGACCAGCGGGAGGGAGAACTCGATGTCCGTGTTTCCGGAGCGGCAGCGGACCGGGAAGAACACGGGGTCGGAGGCACCCCCGGGGAGGAACAACTGACGGTCCTGCGGTTCCACCGTGCCGCTGAGGGGGAATTCCCGCCCCAGGATCTCCACCTCGTCGAACGGGAAGGTCGGTGTGCGAGTCCCGTCGAGGAGCGGTCGGATGATCACCAGCGTCCGTCTCTTGACGAGTCCCGCGACACAGCCGAGGGCCTGCGGGTCGTGCACGGGCATGAACTCCCGCGTGGTGACCTCTTGGTAGATCGCTCGGAAGCCGAACGGCCACAGTCGTCCCTGCGCGGTGACATCCACTTTCTGATCGCGTCCGAGGACCGTCTCGTGGGTCCACGAGAGGGAGGGCCACGTCCCGGCGGCCGAGAGCGAGCCGCCCAGCGCGGTCAGCTCGAGGCGGGTCGCCAGGGGCCGCGAGACGGTGTGGCTGGACGACACGATGTCGCCCCGCCACCCGTCCAGGGAGGGGCTCTGGAAGGGGCTCTCGGCGACGATGCCGCTGTCCGCGACGAACGAGGGCAGTATCGTCAGCCCCGCGTCACCCGGTGTCGCGTCGCTCGCCCGCAGCGGCATGGACCACAGGACCACCGTGCCCGACCCGGGCGTGACCACGGGGCGGGCCGCGTGCCCGGCCACCACCTCGGCGCCCTGGGTCCGGGCCAGCGGCGCCACTTTCAGTCCCCACGGGACCTCGACCGCCGAGACCGGGGCGACTTGGGCGCGGCCGTCGGCCAGCGCCCCGAGGATCCCGGCCGCGCTCAGCTCGATCATGGTCCCCGCGGGCACGCTGAACACGAGCTCGCCGGGGCCGGACAGGCGCGAGTCGGTGTGCACGATACCGGTCGCCTGGAAACCGGGGGCGGTCGGCTGCTCCAGGATCGCCTGGGGCGGAAGCCCCACGGTCACGGTCGCCGCGGGGCCCGTCGCCGCCAGGACGGGCCGGCCGGACGGGCCCTGGTCACCGGTCTCGAACCCCGACAACCGTACGGTGAGGACCACCAGGTCGTCGGCTCGCACGATCAGGAAACTCTGCGGTTCCACTGGTCCTCACCTGCTTCGATGTCACCGTCCGGCACCGGCTTCGGCGCCGGGCCCGCGCGCGTGACCGTCCGGGCCACGTCGGTCCCGGCAGTAGTCCGTCGGCTACGCCGGCGCAAGGCCGTACCGCAGCGTTCCCCCGGCGATGTGTGCCACGTGGAGGCTCCCCACACCGTCGACCTTGAGGTCGCTCCACGCGCCGCCGGCCTCCACGTCCTGGATGTCGAAGGCTCCGATGCCGGTACGCCTGGCGAACTTCAGTTGGCCCCCGGAGCCGTAGACGACGCAGATGTTCGCCGGGAAGGCGATGCCGCACGCCGAGTGGCGGACGCCGACGTTGTCCACCGCACCGGCCACCACCTCGATCGCCGGCGACTCGGGGAAGTTGCCGAAGATGCAGACGTTGAGCGTCCTCCCTTGGGCCTCGTAGTAGGAGACGACGCTCTCGCCGGTGATGGAGTGCTCCATCGCCGGGAGTTCCCCGGAGACCTGGCCCCCGTGCAGCACCTGGATGTGCCAACTGTCCTCCTGCCCCACGAAATCGGTGCCAGGAGTCATGGTCGCGACGTGCAGCCGCCTGACCGGCGACCCAGTGTGTGAGAGATCGTCGACGTAGGCGATCCGCAACGTCTCGTTCCTGCGGTCGAAGGTCAGTGCCGGGAACCACCCTGCCTCCGCCGTGCCCCCCGGGTCGACGACGTTGACGTTCTTCCTCCAGGTGGCGGGCTGCCCAGGGTCGGTCTTCGGCGGAGCCTTGGTCGCGTGCCACAGTTGCAGGCGCGACTGGTAGGCGAAGTGAGGTCTGTCCTTGAACGGATCCTCGCTGAAGACACCCGCGTTGACCCTCATGGAGGGGAAACGGACGCGGTCGGGGAACAGCCCCGCCGAGGTGGGGACCTCCTCGAGATGCCACTGGCTTTCATGGGCCTTGCGTACCCCGTAGATCAGGCGGTCCGTGGCTCTGCTCTGGTAGGCGACATGCTGGTTGAGCCCGCTGTCGACGGCCAGACCGATCCGGTAGGCGTCGTGCGCCGCCGGTTCCGAGGGCAGCCGTTCGCACTGCCACTCCGTATCGCCCCTCTTGGCCAGCATGACGTCGCCGGACGGCGTCGTGTACGCGAGGAAGGGGTTGTCACTCGGGTCAAGAGCCAGGGAGACCTGCCCATGAGCGGTGTTGGAGGGGTCCACGACCTCGGTGAAGAATGTGGTCGCCATGATGGGTTCATCTCCCGAGCACGGGCATGCCGACACACGCGGCGTGCCGCCTCCCGACATCCGGGAACCAAGACAGGAGTAGTACGTCACGCCCTGGGGCGGTCGTACGCCATGAGCACGCTGTACGGCGAGGGGTGGGGGATGGCCTCCGGGCACGGCCCGCCGCACCTTCCAGCCTGTCACCGCGAGGGGACCGCCGCAAACGCACCGGCCCCGCTCCCACCACGCTGACCGGTGCCTCCGAACCATCGGTGACGTCGGTCCGGACGAGCACGGCCGGGGTACGGAGAAGGCCACCTGGTTCCACGGTGCCGCTTCCGGAGCGATCGACGTGGACACGCGGGACCGTAGCGGCGGTCGGATCACGGCGGCCTGACGCCGTGCACGCCCGCGGCGGCCGGATCCGCGCCGTGCACGCGTCACTGGATCGGTGAGTCGGGGCGGGGGACCCGCACGGTGCGCTCGCGGTCGACGGAAATGACGCCGTCGACCGCCTCGAGGGCGCCGATCCGGTCCTCCGGGACGGTGCCGGAGAGCGTGCCGAGGACCGGCTGGGTGCTCGTGACGGTCATCCCGGCCCGCCGCAGGCCCTCGACCGCGTCGGTGAAGCGGTCGAGGGCCACCGCGACGACGACCCCGATCGGCGTGGGCCCGGACGTCCCGTTCACGGTGCCTGCAGCAGGCCCGCGCCGATGTCGGCTGCGGGCTGCCCCAGCGGGAACACGCCGGTGACCAGAGCGGCCGAGAGATCGGCCGCGGAGGCGTCGGGGTGCGCCTGGGCGAGCAGGGCGACGACACCCGCCACATGCGGTGTCGCCATGCTGGTCCCGCTCATGGCCTGGTAACCGCCACCGGGAGCGGCCGAGTGCACCTGCCAGCCGGGCGCGGCGATGTTGATCTCGCCGCCCTGGCCGTTGACAGCCCCGTTGGAGAAGTGCGCGGGCGCAAGTGCCCTGTCGAGCGCGGCGACCGAGAGGATGGACGGGCAGTTGGCAGGCCGGCTCACGGGATCGGTCCGGACAGGCCTGCGGCTGTCGTTCCCCGCGGCCGCGACGATCAGGGTTCCGAGAGCGAGAGCGCGCACGGCCACCGTCTCGTACGTCTGGGGGAAGAGCTCGCCCGGCCGCACCCGCGCGCCGAGCGACATGGAGATCACCCGGGCTCCGTGGGAGACGGCCCAGGCCATGCCCGCGAGGATTTGGCCGTCGGGGCCCTTGCCCCTGTTGTTGAGTACCTTCGCGACGAGGAGCCGGGCCTCGGGGGCCACGCCGTAGCGGGGACCCCGCTGGGGATCGGCCGGTCCGGCGACGGTGCCGGCGCAGTGCGTGCCGTGGCCGTGGACGTCGTCCACGGTCTCGCCGGGCACGAAGGATTCCGTCGCCTCCAGCCGGCCGGCGAGGTCGGGGTGGCCGGTGTCCACACCGGTGTCCAGGACGGCGGCCTTCACACCGTCCCCGGTGAGGTGGGACAGCTGGGCCCGGACGGCCTGCAGACCCCAGGTGAATCCGTCCTCGATCCACGACGGGCCCTGTACCGCGGCCGTCTCGGCCCTGGCGTGGCGGGCGGTCACGTCCTCGTCGCTGCGGAACGCGGGGAAGAACTCGGTCGGCGCCTGTTGCGGCGTGGTGATGGGGAGCGCGTAAACCATCCGCTCCGGTTCCGCCGTGACGATCGACGGTTCGGCCTCAGCGGTGAGCACCAGCGTGTGGCGCTGCTCGGGCCGGACCTCGACGACCGCCGCGCTGAGGTCCTCGAAGAGCACCGAGACGTCGGGGCGTTCCAGTAGTTCGGCGACGTTCCCCGCCTCCTCGGTGCCCGTGACGCGCTCGAGCGGCGCGATACCGGCGGCAGAACTCAGCGCGCTGATTCCGCTCTCCTGACTGCTCGCATCGAACAGGACAACGTACCGGCCGGTGTACTCGGCGTCATGACCCAGGACGGTGCCGTTGGGTCCGCCGGGTTGCTCGCCGAAGCGGTTGCTGTCCATGGGGTCGTTGGCCATTTGTCGTTCGCCTCTTCTTCTGTTGTTGCTCCGGCGGGACGCGGATCCTCTTCTCTCGGCCCGCCGGCGGGACGCGGAACGAAGGCGTGCGGTCCGCCGTTCACACGTCGCCGACGTGGAATTCGACCCGGGCCGGTTCCGCGGTCTCGGCACGTGCCGAGACCTGCCGGACCGTGTCGTCGGGCGCACGGCACACCACCGTGTAGACGCCCTCCACCGGCACCGCGAAGGAGAAGCGGCCGTCCTGCCCGGTCAGGGCCGCGACATCCGGGAACGCGGCGGGCCCGTCGGCGAGGTGGACGGTGGCACCCGCGACAGGAGTGCCGACGCTGTCGAGCACGACGCCGGTGATGAGGCAGCGCCCACCGCCGCACGGTTCCCCCGCACTCCGTCCGAGTGACGGCCCGTGGCGCCTGTGCGCCCTCATGCCTTCCAGGCCACGAAATTGTCGTACACCTGCTGGGTGATGCGTGTTCCGGAGTTCGTGGTGGCACCGCCGTACGCGTGGACGGCGAAGCCGTAGCGGTGTCCGTTGAGTTCGCGGTAAACGGCGCTGCCGCTCTGTCCGCCGGCGGTGTCGATGTCGTAGTGGACCTTCAGCGCGTTGACCGAGCTGATTCCGCGCGCGGCGTACCACTGGGTGCCGGCCGGTTTGTCGCCGGGGTAACCGGAAATGTTCCCCACCGTGCTCAGCAGGTCCGCATCCGACCAGACGCCGAAGCCGAACCACCCGGTGTTCGATCCCAGTTGGGTGGGAATGATGATCGCCCCGTAGTCGTAGTTCTGATCACCGAACTGGAACCAGCCCTTGACGGACCGGAAGCTGGTGCTGGTGACGGAGCCGTACGGCAGGGTCGCGCCGTTGCGGCCGGGCATGACCTGGATGCTCCGCACCCAGCCGTCGCGTCCGGGGACACCACTGTTCTTGATGTACACCACGTGTCCCGCGGTGATCAGCGTGTGCGGCCCGATGAACCAGCCGGTGCCGATCCACTGGGAGTTGTCGGCGGCCGTGATGAGCAGGGAGCAGTGGACGCGCCACGGGTAGGCCGCCGTGTCCGTGATCTGTACGCGGTCGTCGGGGAGGTGGACGGTCTCGACCGTCGCGTCACCGGCGCCGAAGGAGGCCGCGCCGATGTCCGGCAGGGAAGTGGACGGCGGTACCCCCTCACCCGCCTGCACGGCGACGGGAGTGGCACGGACGTAACCGCCCACGTCCTCCAGACCGTCCGGGGTCAGAGCGCTCCCCGCGCCCGGTTCTCCCTCGGAGGGTTCCTGGAAAGCGGTCCGCTCCTGGGTGGGACCCGCCGTTTCGCTGAGCTGGTTGGACACTGGGGAATGGAGATCGCGTGTCATGGGGAATCCCTGAAGAGAATGTTCAGACAGGGAGAGACGAGCGGTGCGGGCTGTCAGCCGATACCCATTTTGACATCTTTCTCTCTCTGCTTTTCATGTAACACTCGTGACGTCGTGATCACCACTCGGGCGCAATACCGGATGCCGGGGTCTCCCGCAACCGCGATCACGGGAGTGGGGGACCTCGCACTCCTGACGGCTGGCCCGCCCCGGCCCTCCGGCCCGTGCCACACGCCGGCGCGGAAAACGCGTGGCCCCGCCCTCCCGCCGCCGCCTACACTCACCGAACGCAGAGCAGACGGGCGCCCACCGCGGAGCGCCCGAGACCAGTGAGGGGAGACCGCCGTGCGTGACCGCACCGCCGTCGTCGCTCCCCGTCCCCGGTACACGGTGATCCTGGTGTCCCGGTCCGTCCGGTGCCCGCTGCGCGGCCGGTACCGGATGCCCGCGACGCCCGCCTGACCACGCTCCGTCGCCTCCCGCCGACCCCCCTGTGGGGCCCGTCGGCGGGAACGGCGCGCGCTCGGCGGGTGTCCGGGGAATCGCGCTGCCCGTTTCCGGACCGTCCGAAAGGCCACGGGGCCATGCGCAGCACCTCTCTCACCACCGTCCGCAACCTGGGCATCCTCGCCCACGTCGACGCCGGCAAGACCACCGTCACCGAGCGGATCCTCTACACCACCGGCACCACCTACAAGCGCGGTGAGGTCCACGACGGCACGACCGTCACCGACTTCGACCCGCAGGAGCGCGATCGCGGGATCACCATCTTCGCCGCGGCCGTCAGCTGCTCCTGGGACGGTCACCGGATCAACCTCATCGACACCCCGGGGCACGTCGACTTCGCCGACGAGGTCGAGCGCTCGCTGCGCGTGCTGGACGGCGCGGTCGCCGTCTTCGACGCGGTCGCCGGTGTGGAACCGCAGAGCGAGTCCGTGTGGCGGCAGGCCGACCGGCACGGCGTGCCCAGGATCGCGTTCGTCAACAAGATGGACCGGGCGGGCGCCGACCTCGACACGGCGGTCGCCTCGATCCGCGAGCGGCTGCACCCCGTACCACTGGTCGTGCAGCTGCCCATCGGCACGGAGGACGGCTTCACCGGCGTCGTCGACCTGTTGCGCATGCGCGCCCTGGTGTGGGCCGACGGTGCGGAGACGGCCGAGGAGGGACCGGTGCCCGACGCCCTGCGCGAGGAGGCGGCACGCAGGCGGCGGCTGCTGGAGGTGGCGGTGGCGGAACGCCACCCGGCCGCGCTGGAGGAGTTCTGCGACCGGGAGACGCTCAGTGCCGCCACTCTCGCCACGGCGCTGCGCGACCTGACGCGCGACGGCGACGGCGTGGTGGTGCTGTGCGGCTCGGCCTACCGCAACCGCGGTGTCGAACCGCTGCTGGACGCGGTCGTCACCTACCTGCCGTCGCCGCTGGACGTGCCCCCGGTACGAGGCACCGACGGCGGCGCGGAACAGGAACGGCCCGCCGACCCGACGGCGCCGATGGCGGCACTCGTGTTCAAGGTGAACGCCACCCCGACAGGACGGCTGACGTATCTGCGGGTGTACTCGGGCACGATCGAGAAGGGAGACACCGTGTGGGACGCGGGCACGCGGCGCACCGAGCGGATCGGCCGCATCCTGCGGGTACGGGCCGACCGCCACGACCCGCTGGAGCGGGCGGTCGCCGGGGACATCGTCGCCGTGGTCGGTCTGAAGGCCGCCCTCGCCGGCTCGACCCTGTGCGCGCCGGGCGCTCCCCTCGTCCTGGAGCCTCCGGGCGTGGCCGAGCCGGTCGTGCACGTGGCGGTGGAGGCCCGTCGCTCGACCGACACCGACCGGCTGGCCTCGGCGCTGGCCAGGCTGACCGAGGAGGACCCCTCGCTGGCCGTGCGGACCGACCCGGAGACCGGGCAGACCGTGCTGTCGGGCATGGGCGAACTGCACCTGGAGGTCGCGGTGGAACGCGTCCGGCGCGAGCACGCCATCGAGATCGCCGTCGGCCGCCCGGGCGTGGCGTACCGGGAGACGGTCGGTGAAGGCGTGTCCGGTTTCGTCTACCGGCACGTCAAACAGGACGGGGGTGCCGGGCAGTTCGCGCACATCGTTCTCGACGTGGAGCCGTGGGGCGAGGGGGACGCGGACGAGGGCGGTTTCGTGTTCCGCTCGGCCGTCGTCGGCGGACGCGTGCCGCAGGAGTTCGTCCGGGCCGTCGAGGCGGGCTGCAGGGACGCCTTGGTGCAGGGTCCGCTCGGCGGTCACCCGGTGACCGGCCTGAGGGTCACGCTCACCGACGGCCAGACGCATGTGAAGGACTCCTCCGACACGGCGTTCCGCACCGCCGGCCGGCTCGGTCTCCGCGACGCCCTGCGCGCCTCGGCGATGGTCCTGCTGGAACCGGTCGTCGAGGTCACGGTCACCGTGCCCGAGGACGCGGTCGGCGGCGTGCTCGGTGATCTGGCCGCCCGCCGCGGCCGGGTCACCGGCTCCGACACGCGGGGCGGCGCGGCGGTCGTCACGGCCACCGTGCCGCTGGCCGAGCTGTTCGGCTACGCGACCCGGCTGCGCAGCCGCACCCGGGGCCGCGGCACCTTCACCGCACGGCCCACCGGCTACGCACCGGCACCGGCACCGGCATCGGCCACGGCGGCGACACCGGCGCGGTAGCGGGCCGGGCTGCCCCGCCCGGGCAGGGGATGCCGTCGGTGGACCCGGGCTCCGGCGTGACGCCGGTCTTCGAGATCCGGTTGTGTTCCCGAAGACCGGCGTTGTCGCTCGGGGTGGGGGTTCGACGTCGATGCGGGGCGGGCGCGGACGGACCCCACCCACGTGCCGGCTACCGTCCGGTCGCTGAACCGGCTGGAGTTCGCCGTCGAAACGCTGCGGGCGGCTCTCGGCACGCCCGCCGCCGCCCCGACCGGCCGACCGCCCAGACGGATCCCGCAGGGCCTCGCCGATACACCGCTCGCCCGCCCGATCCCCGGTCCCTGGCACAGGGCATGGGGGGACAGGGGACGCGGGGAGACCGGAGCACAGGCGTGTTCGGACCTTGACGCGGCGCCGGAACCGGTCGCTACTTGTGCAGTGGACGTTGGGCGGCTGTCCATGTCTGTGACAGCGGTGAACGGAGAGGATGGCGCGTGTTCGTCCCCGGTCCTCGATCCAGGCGGTGCAGATGAAGAAGAGACTGTGCGGCGCGGGTGCCGTCCTCGGTGTCCTGGCCGCGGTGGGCGCACTGCCGGCCCAGGCGTCGTCGCCGGCGCCGCAGCCGAAGCCGCGCACCCTGCCCCTGGGCCCCTCGGACCTGCCCGAGACCCGTACCACCACGACCCTCCAGCCCGGCGTCACCCTCACCCGCATCGTGCGCGGTGCCGCCGACCCGTCGCTGCACTGGACGGTCGAGGTCTCCATCCCCGGCGGCGACACCTCGCCCGACCCCGACGCCCCGCCGACCGCCCTGAAGGACAGGGCGAGCGCCGGCGAACTGGCCACCGAGCTGAAGCGGGACGGCTTCCGGGCCCGGGTCGAGCAGGTGACGACGCCCGGGACGGCCGACTACGACGGCGGCGCACTCGGCTGGCGGGTGCGGATCGGGACGTATGACACACAGTCCGCCGCGACGTCCGAACGCACACGCCTGAGGGCGGCCGGATACACGGGATCCACCGTGTACACGGGCTGGGACGGCGGTGCCGCGGACCGCGGCCCGTGGCGGGTCGACGTGCTCACCGTAGACCCGCGCAGGTTCCGCGGCAGCCTCGAGGCGGCGTACGGCCCGGACCTGGAGAACCGGGAGACGACCAGCGAACTGTCGATGTCGGCCGGTGCGACCGCCGCGGTCAACGCCGGCTTCTTCGTGCTCGACCCGAAGGCGGGCGCGCCGGGCGACCCGGCAGGCGTAGGCGTGTATGACGGACGCCTGCTGAGCGAACCGGTGGCCGGACGCCCGAGCCTGGTGCTCCACGCCAACGGCCGGCGGACGGAGATCGTCCGGTTCACCTGGCAGGGCCAGGTCGAGGGCGCCGGTTCCTCCCTCCCCCTGAACGGTGTCAACCGCGTACCCGGCCTGATCAGGAACTGCGGCGGCACGGCCGGCGACGCCCCCACGTCGATGCCCCTGCACGACGCCACGTGCACCAACCCCGACCAACTGGTCGCCTTCACACCGGACTACGGCCGGCACACGCCCCCGGGCGAGGGGCTGGAGGCCGTACTGGACGCCCACGACCGGATCGTAGAGCTGCGCTCACCACGAGGCGGAGCGCTCCCGCCGGGTGGCAGCTCCGTCCAGGCAACCGGCCGACGCGTCGCCGACCTGGCCGCCCTCGCACACGTCGGCCATCGCCTCCGCGTCAGCACGACGCTGATCGACGAACGCGGCCACCGGGTCTCGCCCTCGCCCCGGACCGACATCCTGAACGCCGGCCCCGAACTCGTCCGCGACGGACGGCTCCACGTCACGCCCGCCACCGACGGCATGGTCCGCCCCGGCGACCCGAGCTGGTACTACGGCTGGGTCCACAAGCGCAACCCGCGCACCCTGGCCGGAGTGGACGCCGCCGGCCGCACCGTCCTCGTCACCGCCGACGGACGCAGTACGGACTCGCTCGGGCTCAGCATCGGGGAGAGCGCCGAGGTGGCCACGTCACTCGGCCTGCGCGACGCGGTGAACCTGGACGGCGGCGGCTCGACGACGATGGTGTCGAACGGCGACGTGATCAGCGACCCGTCGGACGCCGCAGGCGAACGCCCCGTCGGCGACGCGTTGCTGATCCTGCCGCGAAGGCACGGACACTGACCTGTCCCGCAGTCCCGCTGAGCAGTTGGACCCGCACCGCAGCGACGAACCGCAACCCACCGCAGGGAGCCGCCGTGTTCGCGAACGTGCCCACCGCCCCGACCGCCCTTCGAGCCCTTCGAGCACCTCGACTCCTACGAGTACCTCGACCCCCACGAGCACCTCGACCCCTTCGACCCCTCCGAGCCCGAGTGCTGCTCGTCCTGGCCGTACTGCTGGCCACCCTCGCCCCCACCACACCCGCACCGGCCGCGGGAGCGGGAACCGGGGTGCCCCGCGCCGAGGTCGTGGAGGTCACCCGGGTCGCGGACCGGCAGGTCGACCTGTCGGTGCGTTCCGCGGCCCTGGGCGGCAGGACGGTCAAGGTCCGCCTCCTCACACCGGACGGCTGGGACCCGGAGGACCGGCGCCGGCAGCACTGGCCCACCCTCTGGCTGCTGCACGGCTGCTGCGGCGACTACACCTCGTGGACCGCGATGACCGACGTCGCGGAGACCGACGGCCTGCGCGACGTCCTCGTCGTGATGCCGGAGGCCGGCTGGAACGGCTGGTACAGCGACTGGTGGAACCACGGCAAGGGCGGCGACCCGGCGTGGGAGACCTTCCACACGGTGGAGCTGCGCCGCCTCCTGGAACGCGACTGGGGCGCCGGCAGCGACCGTGTGGTCGCGGGCCTTTCCATGGGCGGTCAGGGCGCCCTGCTGTACGCCGCCAGGCACCCCGGCATGTTCAAGGCGACGGCGGCCTACTCCGGCTCCGCGCACCCCCTCCTGAACGACGAGTCGGTCAACCGCATCATGGGCTTCTTCGCCGGCCAGAACAACGACCCGCTCCGCGTCTGGGGCGACCCGGTGGCCCAGCGCCGGATCTGGCGGGCCCACGACCCCTTCCACCTCGTCAAGCGACTCAGGTCGATTCCGGTGTACCTGTCCTGCGGCGACGGCACCACGGGGCCGCTGGACCCACCCGGCAGCACGAGCGCGCTCGAGGCCGACTTCTGCCGGCAGAACCACGCGCTCGCGGCGGAGCTGAGGCGGGTGGGGGCCCGTCACCTGACCACTCACTTCTACGGCCCGGGAACCCATGGCTGGGCGTACTGGGAGCGGGAACTGCACGCTTCGCTGCCGATGCTGCTGGCGGCGCTGAAGGGCGACGGCGCCGCCTGAACCGACGTCGGTCGCACATGCGCCACCGGCTGGGCCGCGTGCCGGAGTCACCCTCCGCCTCGTCCGTCCCGCCGCGGCAGCCGTCGCGGGTGGGACCGGGGCCGCGGGGCCGCGGATCAGCGCCGCTCCGCCCGCCCCGCCCCGACGGGCGTCCGCGTCATGACTCGCCCCAACCGTCGGTGCCGAGGGCACGGAGGATCTCGGCGGCCGCCGCGTGGTCACCGAGGCCGTGCAGGATCTCGGCGAGGAGGTGGTGGGCGAGGGCGAGTTCCCGGGCGAACGTGGCCGGCGCCCGGTCCGCGAGCCGTTCGTAGAGCTCCACCGCTTCCCTGGCGGGGTCGAGTGCCAGGGGGAGTTCCGCGCCTGCCGCGCTGCGGATACCGGCGTTCGTCATGAGGACGGCGGCCAGGGCGGGCGGGTCCGTGATCCCGGCCCGCACCAGCAGCCGTATGAGCCCGGTGGCTTCCGTCGTGTGGGCCAGAGCCGATGCGAGTTCCCCCAGCCCGGCTTCGGCGAGCGAGACCAGGTGCAGTGCTCTCGCCAGTTCGTGCGCGTACGGGTCCGGGTCGCTGTCGGCGAGGTTCCGGTACTGGTCGACGGCCTCGGTGAGCAGGTCGCGGGCTTTCGCCGGCTGTCCTTCGGCGAGGCACCGGTCCGCGTGGCTCACCAGGATGCCGGCCGCCAGGGCGGGCGCGTCGTCGAGCGGTACCGAGACGTATGCGGCGCCCTGCCGCAGAGTGGCCCGTCGGAACGCGGCCGGGAACGAGGTGTCGCCGAGGTCGTCCTGGAGCCGTCGGCTGGACCGGAGGGGTTCGGCGAACTGGTCCTGCCGCACTCCGGCCAGGCCGGTGTAGATGTCGGTGGCCTCCGCCGCGGCGGTGGCGGCGCGGTCGGTGTCGACCTGGAGTGTCTCGCGGACCTTGGCGTACCTGAACAGGCTTTCGGCCAGGCCCGGTCGATGAGCGGCCGGATCGGCCGTGACGAGCCGGCGATGGACCGTCACCGCCTCGGCGGTCGCGGCGAGGGCCTCCTCGGCCCGGTCCATCCGCAGGAGCTTCATGCCGAGAGCGCCCAGCGCGGCGCCGAGGGCCGCCCCACCGCCGTACGGGTCCGCGTCCTCAGCCAACGGCCGGCAGATGCCGACGGCTTCCTCGGTGGCGTCCAAGGCCTCCTGCCGCCGTCTCAGTTCCCACAGCTGGTCGCCTTGGCTGGTCAGGTGCCACGCGAGCGTCGGCCCGTGCGCGGCCGGGTGTATCGAGGCCCACACACGGAACGCCTCGACCGCAGAGGTGGTGTTCGTCAGTGCCTCTTCGCACCGGCCCAGCGAGGCTTGGGCGTGGCCGAGGCCGCCGAGGGCGATCAACAGCCCGTGGGCCTGCTCCAGCGTGTAGCCGGCGGGGTCGAGCCGTCGGTAGATCGCGACGGCTTCCTGGAATTCGACCAACGCCTGGGGAGGGAGGCCCGCGGAGGCCAGCCGGGCACCGAGTTCGGTGCGCAACCGGGCGTGTGTGGCGGCGTCCTCGGTGCGGGACAGCCGGTCCTCGGTGAGGCGCCGGGCGAACGCGGCGATGCCGACGTCGAGTTCGATGTCGGGGCCGGGAGGAAGGTGGTCGCCGACAGCTTCCAGCAGGGCGCTGTCGAGGACGTCGAGCTCGGACAGCGCGATCAGTACGCCGTTGCCGCCGCGCAGGGCGAGCCAGGGCCGGTCGCGCAGCACCTGGCACAGCCGTCCGGCGATGTGGGGCCAGCGGCGTGCGGTCTCGATCAGGACGGTCAGCGCCGCCGGAACCCAGGGGGGTGACGGGTCCTCCGGCGCCCCGGACAGCAGCTCCGCGACCGCCTCGTCCGCCCACGGGTCGGCCGGATGTCCCCAGGCGTGCCCGGGAGTGGAGAGTGCGAGGAAGTCCTCGCCCAGGCGGTCCGGACGGAGCGGTTCGAGGACGGTGCCGTCGGCCGGCGGGGGATAGCAGAAGGCGTGGTCGGTGAGGACCTGCCCGGGCTCGGCCGTGTGCACGCCGATCTCCCGCAGCGCCCGCAGCCCGGCACGGTGGGGCAGCGGGCCGGTGAGCGTCGCGGTGTAGACGGCCCGGGCCATGGTGTCCGGGCCGGTCGGAAACGATCGGTCGAGGCCTTCGTGCAGCTCCTGCCAGTGATCGCGTTCGCGTGCGAGGAGGTAGGCGGAGACCTCCGTGGGGTCGGTGGGCGCGGTGGTCCCGTCGAGGTGGGCGAGGACGGTGGTGAGCGCGGCCATGTGCACGCTGAGCACCGAGCGGTACGCCTCGTGCAGCAGGAGGGCTGCGGGCGGCGTCATTCCTTCCGTGTCCGGTACGCCGAGCTGCTCCGCGAAGCCGTCGCGTGCCGCCTTGAACAGGTCCGTCCGGTCGGCGGGGAGCGGGGCGAGCGGTCCCAGCTCCCGCGCGTCCGCGGGTACGCCCAGGTCCCGGTCGAGCCGGTACTGGAGGACCTGCCACCAGTGTCCGGCCGGCCGGGCGAGGAGCAGTACCCGGACGGGGGTGCCGGACCCGCGGAGGTCGCTCAGCAGGGCCAGCAGACCGGTGGTGTCCCACCGCTCGGCGTAGTCGACGACCACCAGCGTGCCGAGGGCGCCTTCCGCGGGACGGGCGGCCTCCGCGGCCGGCCCGGAGTGGTCCCGGCGGTGACGGGCGACCAGCACGTCCCACCCGTCGGCCGACCACAGCCGGGCGGCCTGCGCGGCAAGCCGGGACTTGCCCTGACCGCCGGGGCCGTGCACCAACCGGACCGCCGTCCCCTCGTCGGCGCCGTCGTCCCGCCAGCGGCTCAGGCTCTCCAGATCCGACGCACGGCCGGTGAAGGGCACCACCGCGTGCCCCGGACGCAGCAGCAGACTGGGATGCGAACGTGCTTGCTCGGGCGTCAGGACGGCCGGGCCGGCGGACCACTCGGTGAGGCGGTACGGCGCCGGCGCCTCGTGGATGGTCTGGTCCCGCAGGGACACGAAGGTGCGCCCGAACCCTGTCGCCGACGCCCTGACCGAAGCCGGGGGACGCCTGTCGCCCGTGGACGTGGAAGCCGGGGGAGAGGCCGGGTGCGGGTCGGTGCCGTGGGCGGGGCGAGGCGACGGATTCCCGTCGTCCGAGGGGCCCTTGAGCGGGTGCGGACGCGACACGACCTCAACCTTCTCCGTGGGGCGGCACCACGCACGACGCCGCGGACAGGACGCCGTGCGGTCGGGGACACCCCGGCCGCGGCCCGCGGCGAGGCGACGGGCCTCCCGCCGCGCGACCGCCACGGGGGCGGGGCGGGAAGGACGGGCGCGCCGAGGCGGGCGGCTGTCCGCTCACCGGTGGACGTGCTGGTCGCCCAGCGAGAGGTACCACCGCGACGTGTCGTAGGAGGGGGTGCGGACGCCGGAGAGTTCTTCCTCCCCGACCGCGCCGGCTTCCGCCGGGCGCACCCGCCGCCACAGTCTCACCAGCCCCGCGCGGGCTTGCTGCCAGGCGTCCGTGGCCCCCGCGCCGGCCAGGGCCGACCCCGCCACCACCATGGGATCCACCGCGTCCCCCTTTGCCGATTCGGCTGTCAGCCGGACCAGAGTAGGCATGTGTGCGGCACGGCGGTACCTTTTCGGCGATTCGGGAGGGGCCGCATCGGTACGTCCGGCACGTCATCGGCCGGCGGTCCCGGCCAGGGACCCGCCCGTGCCGCGCACGGTCCAAGGCGTCGTGGTCCGTTCCTACGCCGTCGCCGGGTTCGAGGCCGCTGGGAAGAGGGCGGGCGACGACCGATGACTTTCGCCGTGAACCGCAGTCAGAGGTCATGGTCGGTGCGCCGCGGCCACGGGTGCGGACGTGGCGTGCACCGACCGGACTTGCTGAGAACCGGACACCAGACACCGAGGAACCTCACATGCGTACTTTGATCAGCACGGCCTTCATCTCGCTCGACGGAGTCGTGGAGGCCCCCGGCGGCGAACCCGGTTACCGGAACTCGGGGTGGACCTTCAAGGACGTCGAGTTCCTCCCGGAGGCGTTCGGCATCAAGGGCGAGGAGCAGAAGACCGCCACCGCCATGCTCATGGGCCGGGTCAGCTACGAGGCGTTCAGCCCCGTGTGGCCCGACATGGAGGACTTCGCCGACTACAAGGTGATGCCGAAGTACGTCGTCTCCACCACCCTCACCACGGACGGCCTGGTGTCGAACTGGGGAGGGACGACGATCCTGCGCTCGCTCGACGAGGTCGCCGCGCTGAAGGAGACCGAGGGCGGCCCGATCATCGTCCACGGCAGCGCCTCCCTGAACCAGGCCCTCTCGGACGCCGGCCTGATCGACCGCTACCACCTGATCGTCTTCCCGCTGCTGCTCGGCGCGGGCAAGCGGCTCTTCAGCGCGACGGACAAGGACACGCAGAAGCTGAAGCTCGTCGAGCACGAGGCCTATGCCAACGGACTGCAGAAGAACATCTTCGACGTGGTCCGCTGACGAGGACCCCGCTGTGCCGTACCTGGCTGAGTACGTGCCGGAAGGTGGCAACGGGCCCCTGCTATCGTGCGCCGATGTCATCGATCAGGCAGTTCCAAGTCACCTTCGACTGCGCGGAACCCGAGCGCGTCGCTCGTTTCTGGTGCGAGGTGCTGGGGTACGTCGTGTCGCCGCCGAAAGGTTTCGCCACCTGGGACGACTTCGACCGTTCTAGGCCGCCCGAGGATCGGGGTTCCTGGTTCGCATGCAGTGATCCCTCAGGCGTGGGCCCGCGGTTGTTCTTCCAGCGCGTTCCCGAAGGCAAGGTCGTCAAGAACCGGGTGCATCTCGATGTGCGGGTGGGTACCGGGCTCGTGGGTGAGGAGCGCCTGGCGGCGCTCGAGGCCGAATGCGCCCGACTGGTCCCGCTCGGCGCGGTACGCGTGCGCCTACTGGCTGACGACCACGATTCGTGCATCCTGATGCAGGACGTCGAGGGCAACGAGTTCTGTCTCGACTGAGCAGTGGGCGTCCCAGTGCTCCACCTGACGGACGGGCGGGCGGTCGGCGGTTCGGATCCGCCGATGGTCTCCGCCGTCGTGGCCGGCGATCAGAACTGGTCGCACCACGATGGCGAGGTTCACCACCAGGTGAGAGCCGACCACCCGCTCTCCGCGCGCACGGCCGCCGAGACCGGGCCGGGCGGCGTCGAACCCGGCCCCGGCTTCGCGGAGCACCACGCCGCAGTGGGGCTGCCTGAGCGGCCCTCGCCCGTCGATGAACACAGTGGGCGGCATCCTCACCTCCCCGGGACTGCCTCGTCCGGGACGTCCGTATCCATTCGACAGGACGGACGCGGCGCACAGCCGTGGCCGGCTCGGGCCGGGCGCAGGCCCGGCATTCGGTTTACCGGTACATCGGTCCTGTCAGTCGTTAGCGCGGTCAACGAGGCAGTCATTGAAGCGCCGGTAGGTGCTGTGTACGGTTGAGCACTATGGCAGACACTCCCGCGACCCCGGCCGGCCCCATGGTCACCGGCTCCGAGATCGCCCGGCTGGCGGGCGTCACCCGTGCCGCAGTCTCCAACTGGAGACGGCGGTATGACGACTTTCCCGCGCCCGCCGGTGGCAGTGTGAACAGCCCCCTCTTCGCCCTGGCCGACGTGCAGACGTGGCTGAACAAGCAGCGGAAGGGCCAGGACCTCTCGCAGGAGGTGCAGCTCTGGCAG
This sequence comes from Streptomyces sp. WG5, assembly GCF_049974565.1. NCBI lineage: Bacteria > Bacillati > Actinomycetota > Actinomycetes > Kitasatosporales > Streptomycetaceae > Streptomyces > Streptomyces sp. WG5. Next base: position 250,609 of record NZ_JBNGGC010000006.1, read on the forward strand.
GCGCTGCGGGCTGTGTACGGCGACGACATGGTCCAGGGGCTCGCGGCGGTCGCGCAGCTCCTCGCCGCCGGCGACGGTGTGCCGGACGATCACGCGTTGCCGGACGAGATCGTCGGCCTGGCGCGTGTCCTCGCCGAGAGCGGGCCGGCCGGGGAGGTGGTGGAGGCTCTTGCGGAGCGGTTCACGGATTCCGTGCGCCGGGCCGGATCGGACCAGGTCACCTCGCCCCGCATCGTCCGTGCTCTGCGGTACTTCGCGGACCCGGTGGCGCCCGACGCCACGGTCTTCGATCCGGCATGCGGCATCGGCACCCTGCTGCTCGCCGTCGGCCCGGACCGCGGGCCGAGACGGTGCGGTCAGGAGACGGATCCGCACAGCGCCCGGCTCGCCCGACTGCGCGCGGACCTGACGGGGCACGCCGGGGTGGAGGTCGTCGCCGGAGACTCCCTGCGGGAGGACAGGTGGCCGAGCCTCAAGGCGGACCTCGTGGTCTGCGACCCCCCGGTGGGAGACCCGGACTGGGGACGGGAGGAGCTGCTCCTCGACTCCCGCTGGGAACTGGGCACACCCTCGCGCGCCGAAGGGGAGCTCGCCTGGCTCCAGCACGCCTACGCGCACACCGTCCCCGGAGGCCGGGTCGTCATGGTCATGGCGGCCTCGGTCGCCTACCGCAAGGCGGGCCGGCGCATCCGTGCCGAGCTGGTACGGCGCGGCATCCTCACCCAGGTGACCGCCCTGCCGGCCGGCAGCGCCGCCTCGCACGCCCTCCCCGTGCACCTCTGGCACCTGCGCCGTCCGTCGTCCGCGGGCGACGCCGCGACGAGCGTCCGCATGATCGACCTGACGGCGAACGACCCGGACGGAGACCTGGAGCCCGCACCCGAGCAGATCACGGACGTCCCCCTCATCGACCTCCTCGACGACACGGTCGACCTCACGCCCGGACGTCACGTCGAGGAGTCGCACCGCGACTACGCGACCGAGTACCGGGCCATTCGCGAGGAGCTGGCCGAACAGGTGGGCAGACTGGCCGAGTTGCTGCCGGACCTGGACGCGGGCGAGGGACCCGGCGCCCTGGACGGCTCGTCGGTGAGCGTGGCCGACCTCGCGCGCGCCGGGCTGGTCGAGTACGGGGACGCGGAACCCGTCTCGACCAGCGACCAGCTCGACACGGACTTCCTGCGGGGCTTCCTGCGCAGCGCGTCCAACACCCGGCGCTCCACGAGCGCCAGCGGCACCTTCCGGCTCGACGGCAAGGGAGCCCGCATCCCGCAGATGGACATCGCCGAGCAGCGCCGCTACGGCACCGCCTACCGCAGGCTGCAGGAGTTCGAGGAACGGGCGCGACGGATCGCCGAGCTGACCGGGCAGGCGGCCGAGCTGGCCCGCGACGGCATCGGCAACGGGGCGCTACGGCCGCGGAAGTGACACACCGTCACGACGTCACGAGGCTTCCGGTACGAACCGGCTGGCCGTCCCGCTCCACGAGACGGCCAGCGCCTCGCGCGCCCTGGTGCAGGCGACGAACAGGAGGCAGCGCTCCCGCAACAGGTCGGAGTCGTGCTGCAACGCGTCCACGGCGGCCGGAGTCACCTCGCGGGTGAACGGCACCGCCCCCGCCGTCACTCCGAGCACGGCGACACAGCGGAACTCCAGCCCCTTCATGGCGTGCATCGTGGCCAGACGCACCCCGTCCACACCGGGCCCGGGACTGTCCCTGACCCGCGCCACCGGCACCCCGGCCCCGGTCAGCCTGTCGTACGCCTTGTCCAGCAGCACGTTGAACCGAGCGCACACGCCGATCTCGGAAGGGCTGATGCCCTGCGCGATCCACCCCTGGACCCGCTCGACGAGCGCGGTGACCTCCGCGTGCTCCGAACCATGCCCCTCCACCTGCGGCCTGCGCCCGTGCAGCAGCGAACGGTACCCGGCGAGAGTGTCGCTGCCCTCACCACCCAGGTCGTCGACGGACACCGGGCTGAGGATGCCCGTCGACCAGGCGAGGATCTCCTCCGTGCTGCGGTAGTTGATGCGCAGCCGGTGGGTGCGCCCCGCCACCGTGATGCCGAGGGAACCCAGCGAGACCTTCGCGTCGTAGATCCGCTGGTGCGGGTCGCCCGTGAGGAACAGGTCGTCACTGCCGGGCGCCACCGCGCCGCGCAGTACCCGCCACTGGGCGGGATGCAGGTCCTGCGCCTCGTCGACCACCACATGGTCGTGCGTCGGCGCCGACGCGGCCAGGAGCTCGGCGGCCCGGGCGCACACCTTCAGATGCGTCGTCGACCGCTGCTCGCGCAGCATCGACTCGAACAGCTCGACGGCGGGCCACAGCAGCTCCCTCCGCGCCGGTGACAGCGCGCTGCCACGCCCGCGCCGGGACGCGGCACGGTACGCGGCCAGGGTGCGCAGGTCCTGGGCGAGGACGACATGCCGGTACTCCTGCGCCAGGAACTGCTCCGTCCACGGCAGCCCGAGCTTCTTGACGACCCGCTGCCACACCTGCCGCTCCTCCCGGTCACCGACGGGGGAGGGGACTTTGCCGTCGATACGGGCCACGACACCGTGCGCGTAGGCGTTGACGGTGGTCACCTCGACCCGGTCGAGCAGCGCCGCGTCACCGTCCAGGAGGAGACCGAGGTTCTCGCGCAGCGAGGCGGCCAGCGCGTTGGTGTACGTGGTGAGGAGGACCCGCGCTTCGGGCGACCGGGTCAGCAGGTGCTTGACCCGGTGCAGGGCGGCGACCGTCTTGCCGGTCCCGGGACCGCCGGTGACCTGCACCGGACCGCCGTACGACACCCGGTAGGCGACCCGGCGCTGCGAGGGGTGCAGGAAGACCCGCCAGGCCGTGAACGGCTTCTCCAGGATGTCGGCGAGTTCGTCCGGCCCACTGACGAGCGTGATCCGGCTGGTGGTGTTGGCGATGGCGGCGGCGAGGGTCTCGTCCGGGTCGGGCCCGGCGTCGACGGGACGCCGTACGGCGACCACGTCCCGGTACACCTCCTCGGGCGGGAACCCCTCGGCGAGGTACTGCAACACCTCGAACTGGTCCTCCGGCAACAGCGTCCCGAAGGCCTCCAGCTGAGCCTTGTCGATGATCGTCCGCACCGCGCGCAGCACCTGGTCGTCGATGCCCAGCTCGCGCAGCACGGTGTCCGAGTACGGGGCGAACAGCAGCGATTCGGCGGCGGCGGCCGCCTTCTCGAGCTGCGGGGTCAGTTGCTCGATCGCCCGTACGTTGCGGACCTCCAGGGCGCGCGTCGCGGAGTTCGTGGTGTACAGCCGCTTGGCGGCCCAGGTGTAGGCGTCGTCATGCGCCACCACGTTGACCAGCAGGAACACATCACTGCCGTCGTCCGGGGCGAGCACGACGCCCCGCCAGAAGTCGTTGATGCGGATGGTCCGCATGCGGCGGTCGGCGGCCTTCTCGACCGATTCGAGGTGCAGTCCCTTGTCCTGCTGCAGCTCCGGCACGGTGAGTTGCTGGAACTTCTGCATCGCCTTGCGAACGCCGTTCCTGACCGGCTTCTCGAGAGCGTCGTAGCTCTCCCAGAAGCTGTTGGCGAACGCAAGCTGCGGCACGACGCGTACTCCCCACCCCTGACGGACACTGCCCGGCCGATCATACGGGCGCGGTACCGGCGCCGATCCGGCACCGTCGCGTCAGCCGCCGCCCATCCGCCGCGCGACGTGACCAGCCCGTCGGGCAGCCACAGCCGCCTCACCAGGTCACGCCCCGCCACGTTCGACCCGCGGACCAGCCAGGCCTTGCGGGGCGCGCGCCAGGAGTGGCCGAGGTAGTCGGCGAGCGGGAAGTCCTCCTCCGTACGCCATTCGGTCAGGGCGTCCGCGCCGCGCCCGGCCACGATCGAGGCGGCGGCCGACGGCGAGTTGCACTCGACGTCGCGTGCCGCCTCCAAGTAGCCGGGCCACTGCTCGGACTCCCGGATCGCGCCCTCCTCGATCAACGCCTCCCGCTGCGCCGCCGCGTACGGACCCGCACCCGGCAGGGTTTCCCGCCGCACCGGCGAACCTGCCAGCACCAGGAACTGCGGGCTGCCGTTCATCCCCTTCGAGGGCAGCACCCGCCCGCGCGCGTACGGTCCACCGTTCGGCAGCCGCAGCCGGAACTCCGGGTATTCGTCGGCCATGGGCCCCCACCTGCTGGTCTGATCCTTCTGGCAGCGTACTGGCAGTCACCGACAGCGGGCTGTGCCTCTGGCCGGTCATGTCAGGGTGTTGGACAGATGAGGCCCGATGTATCCCACGTAAATGCCGTGTTCGACGCAGGCCCCGTCGAAGTAGTGCAGTCGCGGTGCGATCGTGTTGCCGCCGCCGACGCGGACGTGTGCGCCCATGAACACCTTCCGTAGGGAGTCGATGTGTTCCGGCACGGGGAACGTGCGCTGGCGCCGCCAGCTCGAGTTGGCCTTCACGGACTTGGACTCGTCACGCACTATCTTCCGCGGGGAGATCGTGCGGGCACCGCCGGGAGCGTCGGCGCACCACTGCTTGAAGTCGCGGCCGGTACGACCGGAGGCGGCCGCTTCGGCGAAGTCCCGCAGGGCCAGCAGCGCGTCCCAGGTCATGCGCACCCATGACGACCCGTGCGCCTGTGCGTCGAGTTCGAGAGTCACCTTGCGGGAGCCGGTGAAGTGCAGCCGGGGCAGATCGGCGATGCGGCGGAGGAGTTCCTCGAAGGACTGCGGTTCGTCGTCCGGCGCGGGGTGGTGGGCGTAGGCGGCGGCGCCGGCGCCCAGGTCGGCCATCTGCTTCCGCAGAACCTGCAACCGCGCTCGGGCGGTGTGCAGTTCCCGGTACTGCTCGTCGTACTCGGCGATCAGCAGGGTCTCGTTGTCCTCGGCCTTGCGCAGCTCGTGTTTGAGATCGCGGATCTCGTCGGCTCGCACGCGCTGCTCCCGCCCCGCCTCCTCCAGGATCTCGTGCAGGACCTCGTTCTCCACCCGCAGTCGTTCCAGCTCGGGTGCGGCGGTGCCGCCCAGCGCGCGGGTCCGCATGACCGGCACCGAGTCGAGTTCGGCGGGCAGCGGCGCGCGGGCGGCCAGCCGCTGGGGCAGTTGGGCGATGATCCTGCGGGCCTGGGAGGACCGCTCGGTGATCAGCCGGCGGGACATCACCCGGTGCCGCTGCCCGTCCGCGGGCCAGGCCGGATCGACCCCGGGGAGGTAGGTGCGCACTCCGCCGCCGTACACCTGGTGGTATTCCAGAGCGCGGTTGAAACGGAGTTCCGCTTCCGGGGACAGAAGGTAGAGGATGGCGAGACCGGCCAGGGGCCGGACCAACGGGTCCACCGTGTCTTCCAGCCAGGTGTCGAAGTCGACACCGTACGGTGTGCTCGCCACGACGATCGGCATCCGCCGGGTCTCGTCGCACAGCTCGTCGATGACGGCGTCCACGTCCTCCGCCTCGACCACCTGGGGTTGGGCCGTGACGTCGGCGATGCCGTCGCGCGCACGGATGACCCCGAGAAGACTGCGTGCGAGCCGGGGAGTCTTGGCCGGTACGGGCACCACCTCGGGATCGTCCGGAAGGTGTTCGACATCCAACTGGACCCGGGTGGGACCGCCGCCCTCCTGACGGATCAGCACCGTGGTCTGCCAGGTCCCGCCGGGCAGCGTCTCGCGCAGTCGCCATCGCCCGTAGGCCCCGGAGGTGCCGGTGGCGGAGTCGTGGTCGAGGGTGACGCCGCGGGCTATCTCGTTGCGTCCCTCGGCGAACGCCGCGACGTCGTAGGCCTTCGGGGGCTCCTTGAGCCACAGGCGCAGCTGGCCGTCGACCTTCGCGCCCGTGTTGACGTAGTCCAGACCGCTGGCGACGACCATGCGGTAGCGGCGGTTGTCCAATGCGGATGCTCCGTTCCGGGGCCGTTCGGGTGTGGGGGCTCATCGGCGTGTGGGCTCAGCTGTCCTGCGGGCGCAGGCCACCAGGAGGCCGTCGACCGAGGGATGCCGCGTTGGCGCTCTGAGCATGACTGAGACCTGTTAGCGACGTCAACACGCTACACGAGTTCCATCCATTCGAATCTGTGAACGGTGCTCGAATGGTTGCTTCTCGGTACCGGCGTGCAAACCCTGGTGCACATGGCTCTCCCGACTGGCACGATGGCACCCGGTATGCGCGCTCGGGCTGTCGGGCGCCGTGGCTGCGGAGGGGGAACGGTGGAGGACTGGATATACATCCTCAACCCGAGCAAGGACACCCTGGACGGGGAGCCTTCCACCAGCGAGACCATTCACCGCCTCGCCCGGGAGGAACCCGAGCTCGACCTCTGGCTGAGCCGGTGCAACCGCATGAACAAGGGTGACCGCCTGTGGTTCTTCTTCACTCACCCCGTGTCGGCGGTCGCCGCCGTGGCCGACATTGACGACGTTCCCCACGTGGACCCTGAGGGTCCGGAGTACGGCTACCGCGTCGACGTGACCCTGCTGACCGAGCCGACGCAGGCACTGTTCGGCAACCCCGTGCCGAGGGAGGACCTGCGCCTCGGTCAGGTGAGGTCGGTGCAGAAGGTGAAGCCGGAGGCGCTGCCCCTGCTGCTGGCACGGGCGGGGCTGTGAGCGAGCAGCGCCGGCATGGTGCGGGAGACATGCCGGAACTTCCGTCGACGACCTTCAGGAGGGACGCGGACAGCTGACTTCCGGCCACGAGAAGGTCGTTCCCGCGGCCGTGTCGTCGTGATCGGTGACGGCAGACGGCAGGGTGCTCGCCGGCCGGGAGGACAGTTCGGCCCATACGGTCTTGCCGCCTGGCGGATACGGTTCCGTGCCCCAGCGGTCCGCCGGCGCGGTGACGATCAGCAGCCCGCGGCCCGACTCGCTGTGCAGCGGTGCGGCGAAGTCCGCCACGGGGGACGGGAGCCGGTCCCCGCGGGCGTCCGTCACGGCGATGCGGAGGGCGCCGGCGGCCGGGTCGTGGGTGAGGGAGAGACGGAAGTCGCGCCCCTGGACCCGGCCGTGCAGCGCCGCGTTGGCCGCGAGCTCCGCCACGATCCGCTCCGCGCGGTCGGTGAGGTCGGCAGGGGCCTGCCAGGTGCGCAGCTGCTCGTAGGCGAGCAGCCGGGCGAGACGAGCGCCGCGACGCGTGGACGAGAACTGCTGCGGGAACATCCGCACGGCGGCGGGAGGCTGGGGCGTGGTTGCGCTCATGGGACCACGGTGACGGGCGCACGAGGGCGGTTCCAGGAGGTCGTCCCGTACGTGGAGTCGGAGTACGGGCGCTGTCTGTGCGCGGTACGCGGGTTGCCGCGCTCGCCCTGCCGGCGTACCTGACCACGGGCGGCGGCGGGCCGGTCGCGGCCGTGGTCGACGCCCTTCGCAGCGACTCGGCCGCCTGGTCGTGTTCACGGCCGGAACCAGGTGCGAGCGGTGCCCCGCTTGCTCTGCCGGACCTGCTTCTTGAGCGTTGCGCGCAGGGCGAGAGCCGGCGCCGCATGTTGCTGGAAGTCCTGGCCAGGCCTGTTTCTGAGCGTGTTGAGCAGCGAATCCAGTAGCGACAGCGCGCGTTCCGGATCGCCGGCTTCGGCGACGCAGTGTGCGTGCTGAACGCGCAGGCGAGTGTCGGTCCTGGCCAGAGCCGCGGGGGTGGTCGGCAACAGCCGTTCGTACAAGGGGAGAGCCGCACCGTAGTCCCCGACCTGGTAGGTGTCGAGGGCGAGACGCAGCCGCGTCCGGACGACGCGGGAGTCGTCCTCGCCCAGCCCTCGCGCGAGATCGGGGAGAAGGGGTTCCAGCAGCGTGCGGCGGCGCTCCGCCTGCTCGTTGTCGCGGGGTCCGGTGCTGGGCAGGGGCCGACCGTATGCGTCGTAGGCGCGATCCAGCGCGTCCGCGAGGTCGAGCCGGGCGGTCAGAGTGATGGGGTCGAGTGCGCCCAGTATCCGGGTGGCCTGCGCGATGATGTCCCTGAGTTCCGGGATGTGGACCCTGCCGTCGGTCTGCCCGCGGGCGGCGGTGTTTCCGGTCAGGACCGCCCGGACGTCGATGGTGCGACGATGCTCGGGGCCCAGGACCCGGATCAGCCGCGGCAGTACGCTTTCCAGGCCTTCCTGGTCGTGTGCCGTCTGCCAGGCGTACATGGCGCGCTGATAGGCCGCCTCGACCGTCAGCGGGTCGTCGGCTCCCAGCTCGTCGGTGAGGTCGTGGATCAACAGGTGGAGAAGCCGGACGAACTCACCCTCGTCACCGGCGGCATGGTGGGCCAGGACCCGGTCGAGCCGGCGCTCCAGGGCCGCGCGAGCGGGGTCGCCCGGCCGGCTCGCGGGATCGACCTCGGTCAGGGGAACCGTGGCGGTGTACCCGGTCGGCGGGCGAGGGTTGTCGGAGGCGGGCGGCGTGTGGCCGGGACGGGCGTGGCGGAGGTGCCGGCCGATGTCGGCCAAGCGGTCCACCACCTGCTGTGCGCTTGCGGGCCGCTGCGCGGGCTCCTTGGCCAGCAGGTCCAGGATCAACCGGTCCGCGGCTTCGGGCAGCCCCGGGCGAATCGCACTGGGGCGGGGCGGTGTGCCGCCGGCATGCTGGGCTTGCTGTTCGTGAACTCCGCGTCCTTCGAAAGGGAGGCGCCCCGTCAGCAACTGCATCAGTACACAGCCCACGGCATACAGGTCGGCGCGTCCGTCGACCTGCGCGCCGCCCGCCCAGCGCTCCGGTGCCATGTACTGCCAGGAGCCGATGACGTACCCCTCGGCGGTGATACCGGTGTGCGCTTGGTGTTTGGCGATCCCGAAGTCGAGGACCTTCACCGAGCCTGCTGCCGACTCCGTGATGATCACGTTGGCCGGTTTCACATCCCGGTGCACCACTCCCTTGTCGTGGGCGGCGCCCAGTGCTTCGCAGATGTCCTGCGCCCAGGTGAGGGAGGACGCGATCGGTGGAACGCCGCGGCGGATGACATGGTCGAGGGTTTCACCCCGGACCAGTTCCATCACCAGGTAGATGAGTCTCTCGCCCTCGTGCCAGGTCTCACCGTAGTCGTACAGAGCCGCGATCTTGGGGTGGTTGAGGTTGCCGACCAGTTCGGCCTCCAGGGCGAAGCGCCGAGCGTCTTCGGTCGACTGCGGATGCCCGATCTTGACCGCCACCTCCCGTCTGACTCGGGTGTCGAAGGCCCGCCAGACCTGACCGAAACCTCCCTTTCCCAGTAACCCGGCCAGTACGTAGCGCTGTTCGATGACGTCTTGCGGCCGCACCTGATCCCCCCCGAATCCGACTGAGTCCAAAGCCGGAGTTCCTGGACCTCAGAGAATCGGAACTCGGAGACAGTGTCATACGGCTGCTCCCCCGTGACCACGACTCAAGACGGGTTCGGGGGCCAGGACCCGGTGCCCGTACGCTGCGTCAGCGTACGGGCACGTTCGGTGGACCGCGTGGAGCCGCGTGGGTCACGCTGGGCGTCGGTGACCAAGGGGTCCTTGTCAGACGGGGGCAGTAGCTCCCGCGGACACACAACGCCAAGCAGCTGCGGACCGGTTCAGACGGTGGATCAGGACAGCTGCGACGGGTGGGGGGCCTGGCGAGGGGCCAGTGCCCGGGCCCGGGCCCGGGCACTGGCCGAGGGCGCTGACGCGGTTCTCGTACTCGCCCGCGCCTCGCGCCGCGCCGGGACCGCCGAGGCGGCATCCGCGCCGCCTCGGCGGCGTGGTCATCCGTCGAGGAAACGCAACAGCTCGGCGGTGACGAACCGAGGATTCTCCTCGACGAGCCAGTGCCCGGCGTTCGGCACGTCCACCGCCCGCACGATGTTGGTCATGCGCGGGGCCACTGTGCCCCGGATGGCGTCGAGCTGCCCTTGGGCGGTCATGACCAGGGCCGGGACACGTGTCGGTGCCGCTGCCACGGTGTCGCGGACGTCTTTGTCGAGGGCGCGGTAGAGCTCGAAGCCGCCCGCCAGCACCTTGGGCCGGCTGTAGGTCCGTGCGTACTCGTTGATCTCGGCGGTGGTGAACGGGGAACGGTCAGAGGTGCCACCGAACGCCGTGCCGCCGAACGAGACCTGGGGATAGAACAGCGCCAGGTACTCGCGGACATCGTCGCCTACAACCGCCTCGGGGACCCGTCGCTGGGAGTGAAAGGCGATGTGCCAGCTCAGTGAGCGGTAGGTGGGCGCGTCGATCGCGGGCCCGGGCAGCGGCAGGTCGAGGTAGCCGAGGCGTGCGGTGTCGTCGGGGAATTGGCTGGCGTACTGGAATGCCACTGCGGCGCCGAAGTCGTGCCCGATGACACGGGCGTCACTCACCCCGAGCCGATCGGCGACCAGCGTGTGCACGTACCGTGCCAGCGTCGCCTTGTCGTAGCCGGTCGGTGAGCCCTTGCTGTCACCCAGTCCGGGAAGGTCGATGGCGTAGACGGTGTGGTGCTTGGCAAGTTCTGGCATGACCGGCCACCAGCCGTACCAGGTCTGTGGCCAACCGTGTATCAGCACGACGGGCGTGCCGCTGCCGCCGGTCACGTAGTGCATGCGGACGCCGTCGACGTCGGCGAACTCGTGTCGGAAGGTGCTCTTGAACCGGGGATCGTCCTGGGTGGCGGCGGTGTAGGCGGGAACGTCGTCGCCGGCTGCCGGCGTGGACGTGGACGGGGAACAGGCTGCGGTGACGACCGTGAGCAGGAGGGTGAGCAACACGGTTGCCACCGTGTATGCGGATCGGAGGAGGTGGCGCGGCAACGGCCGTGGTGGGGTGGTCATGTGTTTCCGTCCTGGAGAAGGTGGTTCGGCGGCCGGTCGTGCCGTCGATGCGTCCGCGGAGGGATGTCCGCGTGGCCCGCGTGCCGGCCGGTCTCCTCGGTCATGTGGATGAGTGCCCGGCGGACACGGGGAGCGGGCCGGGCTGTCCGCGGTCGGGGAACGGGTGCGCCGGGATCGGCGCACCCGTCGAGAACGTCGTTCGCGCGCTCGTCCGCGTCTCGGTATCGGGCGACGACAACGGCCGCGCTGTCCGCCGGTGCGGCCTCGAACATCGCCTGCCAGTCGGTGACGTCGTCCCCGAGGAACATCGAGCGCTCGACGAAAGTCAGGTGGTTGAGCAGGCCGAGCAAGTCGAGCAGGCCGAGCAGGCCGAGCAGGTTCGTACCCGACGGCACCGCGGCTGTGCGCACCCGCGGCTCGGGGGCACCGTCGGCCTTCCCGGCGATCGAGGTCCGGAGGTGGTCGAGGAATCCGCGCAGGACGTCGATCCCTCTGTTTCCCGTCCGGGGCGGCGGGGTGTCGCGGCGCTGACCTGCCACCCCAGGCGGGCGAGCCACAGCGCGTCGCCGCCGTCACCACATCCGAGGTCCCACGCGTCACCGGGCGGCAGGCCCGTCACGGTCTCGGTGAGGCGGGCATTCGGCTGCGGGTGGCAGGCTGCCGACCGGGCCGCGGAGACGCCGTCCCGGAACGCGACCGCACCAGTGGTGCTCATCAGGACTCCTTGTGTCGGTACGCACTCAGTCTTGCCAGGCGCACCACGACCTGGCACGAAATCTTGCGTTAATGGCAAGGTGGGCCTCATGGATCCCAAGACGGACGACGACGTGCTCGACGCGGTGGGGCCGCGGCTCCGTGCGTTGCGTCGTGACCACGGCATCACCCTCGCCGGTCTCGCGGCGATGACCGGGGTGTCGGAGAGCACCCTCTCCCGGCTGGAGAGCGGGCAGCGCCGGCCGAGCCTGGAGCTGCTGCTGCCGCTGGCCCGTATCTACGACGTTCCGCTGGACGACCTCGTCGGTGCCGCACGCACCGGCGATCCCCGGATCCACCTCAAGCCGATCAGACGGTTCGGAATGACCTTCGTTCCCCTGTCCCGGCGACCGGGCGGGGAGCACGCCTTCAAGATGATCATCCCCGCCCGGCTGGAACCGCTCGAACCGACCCCGCAGACCCACGAAGGCTTTGAATGGCTCTACGTGCTCAACGGACGCCTGCGACTTGTGATCGGCGAGCGCGACCTGACGCTGTCACCCGGTGAGGCGGCCGAGTTCGACACGTCCACGCCGCACTGGCTGGGCAGCGCCGACGGCGGCCCGGTGGAACTCCTCATCCTGTTCGGCCTGCAGGGGGTGCGCGCGCATGTACGCACCGACCCTCATCGGTCGTCTCAGGCCGGAAGCCGACGGTGAACTCGGCGAGAGAGTCCGTATCCCCGTCAGCAGCGGGATCTCACCGCGCAAAGACCGCGCGCGACACCCTCGTCGTCGAGGGCGAGTCGGATCAGGCCAGAGCCGAGCAGCCGGCAGCGACCGCCCCGCCCTCCGCCGAGTTGCTTCGTACGGAGACCGGTCTCGCCCTGGTCGACGCGGCGACCGGCTCGCAGGTCTGGACCGAGCCCGGCGGCGAGGGCGAATTCGTTCCGGCCACTCTGGGCGTTCTCAGGGAGAGGGACCTGGCGTGTGAGCACCTGGAGGGGGGCCTCGAATGACGACCGACCATGGGGAACCGGCGGTACCGGGCGGGGAGTGCGAGCGGGAACCGGATCCGTCGGACAGTCTGCGGACGTTCGGGGCAGTGGTTCAGGCGCTGCGGGAGCACGCGGGGCTGAGCAGGGTGCAGTTCGGGGAGTTGGTCCGGTACTCCAAGCACACCGTGGAGTCGGTGGAGTTGGGGCGGCGGATGCCGGACGCGTCGTTCGTCGAGCGGGCGGAGGAGGCGTTGGGGAACACGGGGGCGTTGCGGCACTCGGCACGGTTTCTGACTCGGGGGAGGCGGGGCTGGCGGCTTGGTTCCGGCGTTGGGCGAAGCTGGAGCGAGTGGCGGTAAGTCTGTGCACGTACGAATGTCGTCTGGTTCCGGGGCTGTTGCAGTCGGAGGCATACATGCGGGCTCTTTGCGAAAATGACATCCCGCCCATGGCCGACGATGACTTGGAGGCGACGGTGCAGGCGCGCTTGGAGCGGCAACGCCTGCTCAAGGAGCGGCCCAACACGGCGTTCGACTTCATCGTGGAAGAGTCCGTGTTCATGCGGCGTCTCGGTGGTGCCGAGGTGACGCGTAAGCTGATCGACTATGTCCTGGAGCTCGTCGCGCCCAGGAACGTCACGCTTCAGGTCATGCCGGCGAACAGCGAGTACCACGCATGCATGGCTGGACCGATCCAATGGTTGGAGACCCCGGACGCCAGCTGGCGTGCCTACGCGGAAGGAACAGGAGAACGGCCGCCTGATCGCTGACCCGAAACAGGTCAGCAAGCTCCACATGCGCTATGCGGGACTGCGCTCGCAGGCCCTCACCCCGAAGGACTCCAGGGGCCTGCTGGAGCGGATGCGAGGAGCGCTATGAGCACGCCTGAACTCGACTGGTTCAAGTCCAGCTACAGCAGTGCACAAGGTGACAGCTGCATCGAGGTTGCCATCACCGAGCAAACCGTCCATGTACGGGACTCCAAGGATGTGACGCGCCCGCACTTTGCCGTCGGGAGTGTTCGTGACATTCGTGGCCGGGGCCTGAGTCGCGTTCCTCCCGGCGGTGGCGTGGTCACGCTCACCGCCGGGACACCGGCCCGCCAGGTCAATCTGCGGCCGGCCTGATAAGCCTCTCGGCCTCATCGCGGAGACCCTTGATTTCCTCCAAGGCCGTTTCACGCGCCAGGCTGATCTCCGTACCTTGCTTCGTGAGGCCGCTGAGGGACTGTTCCACCTCCGCGACCCACTCGCTCAGGTGCTGCCGGCCGAGGTCAGTAAGGCCGGTCCGCTGTCTGAGCGCCACGTCGGCGAAGTGATCCCGGAGCGCCTGTCGACGCTTCTTGATCGCCTGCCAGTTGCTCTGGGCCTGCACGATGCTCTTCACGTCCATCAACGGGCCCATGGCCGTCACCGCCCACTGCACCTTTCCGGCCGTACTGGCGACCTTCTGGGTTGCTTTGAGCTTGCCCCACGGCTTGAACTTGCCGACGCCGTTGGTGATCTTCCCGCCGGCGTCGAGCACTTTTTGGCCGGCGCGGGTCTTGTTGAGCCAGTTCGCGATTTTGGCTGCCGCTTCTTCCGGCTCGTCGGCGACCTTCCCGATCCACTCGTGCAGTTTCTTGGCGCCCACCTTCGCGGCCTTCTCCGCGGCTTCCCTGATGGTCTGTTCGTACGGTGACTGTGACTCCATGGGCGCGGCGAGTGTCGCCTCGGAGGCGTCGACTTCGTTCACCCAGGCCTCGGGCTCGGGTACGGCGTCGCCGTACTCGGCGACCAGCGCATCGAACGCGGCCCACACCGACGAGGAGAACCTGACGTCGAAATCGGTGCGGGCATCGATCAGTTCCCCGGTGACGGAAGTGGCGATGTCGACGGGGACGGCGCCGTTCTTCTCGGAGACGCCGTCGGCGGCTCTGCCTCCCGCCGTTCTGATCCTGGAGGCGACGATCTCGCTCTCCCGCTCCAGGGCGTCCAGCACCGCTTCCCTCGCCCGGGAGATCGACTCCTCGACCTTCTTCGCGGTCCGCGCTGCGTCGAGTTCCTCTCCGCCCAGTTCCCACCGCTGCTCGGCGTCCTCCAAGACCCGGATGAGTTCGTGCGCCTGCGCCTTGGGCCGTACTCCTTCGACACCAGGTGCGGTGATTCTCCGCAACTCGGCGGTGAGGGCGTCGATGCCGCTCTCTGCGACGAGCAACTCGACGTGTTCTTCCGTAAGTTCGGGATCGTTGACCGCGTCGACATAGTCGCGCGCATCGGTCGGAATGACCGGGACGCGATCGGCGAAGGGCCCGAGCCGCTTGCGGATCTCATCGAGGACGACCTCGCGGTCGCTATTCTCGGCGCTCATCTTGTTGACGACGATGACACTTCGATCAGCGAACCCGTCGGCACCGAGCGTCCGCAGAATCGCCCTGGTCTCAGCCTCGCCCGGAAGCTCGCTCGTCGTCACGATCATCAGCGCGTCCGCGCCACGCATGCCGCGCCGCGCCGCTTCGGAGTGCGCGTCGTTGCCCGACAGGGTCCCGGGCAGGTCGACCAGCGTCACGCCGTTCCAGTGGTACGGCGTTGCTTCGTGCGTTTTGGGGGCCGCGTCGACGAGTTCGGCGACCTCGGCCGGCGGGAGCCGGAGCAGCGCCGCGATGAGCGTCGACTTCCCGGCGCTGTAGGGGCCCAGGAGGGCGATGTGCAGGGGACTCGTGTCCACACGGGGCAGGTCCGCTGTCAGGTCCCGAGTACGCGGGTGAGCGTTCAGGACACTCTCAGCCCGCGCACTCAGCGCGGGCACGAAGGAGGTCAGATCCTCGTCACTCTCCGACATGTCAACCGGATTGCCGTCAGTCATCTGCGTTCCCCTCGTCTGCACTGCGGATCTCGATTCGCTCAGTGAGGACATCCACAAGTCGATCTTGCAAGCACGCCCGCACATCCGCGATGCTGGACGCCTCGGTCCACACGCGAAGCTCGACTCCTGGCGTTCGGCGTGCCGAGCGGACGGTCGCTGGATCCCCGCCCGTAAGGGCCAGGAACCGACGCACCAGTACGAGGTCGATCGCATCAAGGGCGGAGCGCACGGCCGACCGCAGCTGACGAAGCTGCTCGAACCGCTCCCGTGTGCGACCGATGTCCGTGGACTGAGCTTCGAACTGAGCACCTACGTGAGCCGTCGTGTCGGCGACGATCCGAGCCACCTGTACTGCGCGTTCGTCGAACAGTTCATTGAGCCTGGCCGCGGCCGCGGCCGTGGTCTCGAGGGCCCACTCGTCCCGCGCCTGTCGCAGTCGATCAACCTCGCTGCTCACCGCTTTCGCCGCTCCGGCCAGGGGCGTCAGTACGTAGTCCGCTACTACCACGGGAGGGGGAGCGAGCTTCTTGGGGATTCCCTTGGCGGCGACGGAGCCCAAGAGGGCTGTCGCCGCTCCCTTGGCAGCCGCCGTGCCCACGCCGCCGGCGTCGGGACGCGGTCGTACTTCCAGGTACTCGTCGTCCTGTGGCTCCGGGGTGCTTGCCTGCGCGCGCAGGATCTTT
This sequence comes from Streptomyces sp. WG5, assembly GCF_049974565.1. Classification (NCBI taxonomy): domain Bacteria; kingdom Bacillati; phylum Actinomycetota; class Actinomycetes; order Kitasatosporales; family Streptomycetaceae; genus Streptomyces; species Streptomyces sp. WG5. The sequence continues at coordinate 266,520 of NZ_JBNGGC010000006.1, forward strand.
CCCCGTTTCCGCGTCTCCTGATCGAGCTCGCTTTCGAGACTTGAGACAAGTGCCTCCAGCTTCAGCCCGGTGACGAAGTCGCTCCACCGCTGCGCGTGATCCGCGCCGCCCAGCTCCCGCACCACATCCGGCAACCGCTCCTTGGCACGGTGCCGCTCGGCTTCGAGCCGGTCGCTCGTGTCCCGGCCCGCGATACGGAAAACTTCGAGCAACGCGGCTCGTTCACTCGGCGCCGAGCGTTCGAGTTCGCGAAGTGCGAGGTCGATGTGGGGGAGTTCCTCGATCAGCCGGTCGTGGATCGCGGCGAGCGGCGCCCGTACGCTTTCGGCCAGCCGGACGGCGCGAAGGGGAATCGCGCGCTCGGCCAGGAGCTGTTCGAGGGACCGCTCCAGTTCGGGCAACCTGCTCGCCCGAAGGGCCTTGTCTCCCAACTCGCGATCCTCCGTGGACAGCGCCTCGTGCGCGGCGCCGGAGTGGACTTCGAGGATGACGGGCGGCGCGACTCCGACTGTTCTGGCGACCTCTTCGATCCGGGTGGCGTGTTCCGCCGCCGACTTGAACTCTCTGATCGGGCGATCCGCGAAGAGTTCAAGACGGAGAGGTGTGTTGACCCGTCCTTTCACATTGACGACGGCGAGCAGAGGTTTCCCCGAGAGGAGGAGTCGCTGGAGTTCGGCGGACTCCTCGTCGCGCAGAGTGTCGGCATAGTTCCAGATGACCGCGTCGGCGATATCGCACGCGGCTCGGGCGTGCTGGGCGTCGAAGTCGTCGTCCTTCGCGGCGACGCCGGGCGTGTCGAGATAGGTCACGGCACCGACATCGAATGCGGAGGTCTTCCGTGTGGTGCGGTGTGCGCCTCGCCCGATCCCGGTTCGGTTCGCATCGCGCGTGAGGGCTTTGCGGAGTGTGGTCTTCCCGGACTTGGTTCTTCCGACGATGGCCACGAGCAGTCTGCCTCTCACTGCGGGAACGGTCCGCACGGCATCGCGCAGTTCGCGTTCGAGCGTCCCGATACGGCTGATGGACCGGACAAGATCCTCGCTCTCGATCGCGTGCGGGGAGTACGACCTTTGCTGAAGGTCGGCTTCGGCCTTGGCCCGGAGGATGGACTGAATATTGCGATAGGCCGAGCGACTTACGTCCACTGCCCCGGTCGGAAGCGCGAGCTCGCCGACCAGGGACTCCAGGGCCTCGTCGAGATCCGGTTCGGTTCGCCGCGCGTCCATCGCAGCGGCCACGCGGTCGAACAACTCGGCGTTTTCTATGTACCAGGACTCAAGAGCGCGCAGTGTGTCGATGTCGGTCTGGGAGGCGACCGCCAGTAGTCCCGTCGCGAGCCGTGCGGCCGAACTCGTGGCCGGTGCTCCGAAGGAAGCGGTCGTGCTCACGAGCGCTGTTGAGAGGCCATGCTCAATCACTGCCCGCGCGCTGTCATCCGCGAGTATCTCCACAGTACTCCCGGAGATGGCGCCGGTGTCGCGAGCCTCGATCGCCCACACCAGGGCGTCACGCCGATCCGATCTGAACCCGAGCCGCGCGTCCGGCCCTAGCCAACGCCACCACTCCAGTCGCTCGGACAGAACCGCCTCGTACGACTCCTCCGCGGCGATGAAGTCCCGCACCTTCTCAAGCCGGGTCATCAGATCTCGGTTACGCAGATCCTGCGCTGCCGAGATGCTGTGCTGGAGGACGAGCTCCCGCGCAGCTGCCGCCTGCCGAGTGATGCGGGGACGGGTCAGGTCGCTCAGCGCGCGTTCGACGTCGATCTCACGGATCGAACGCCAGATCTCCTTGGGCCATTCCTGATCCGCACGACGGAACGGCTCAAGGACTCCAGGCAGTACCCGTTCCGCGAGCGCCACAGCCGCGAGGTCCGCCCGAAGCGCTTCCACCGGCACACCCTCAAGTGCCTCGAGATGAGACCGTAGTCCTTTGAGCCGCATCAGCTCCCGGAGGGCTCTGGTCTCGCTCAGTGTCAGAGTCCGGCCCCGAGCCGTTGCCAGACGGACCAGTTCCTGACCCTCGATGCACGCTGCCACAGCTTCGGATACCCACCGCAGAGTGCTCCCAGACGGTGGCAGACCGGCACACCCGCACCCTTGGGCGACCGCCTCCACGTCCTTGGCGAGCCTCTCGAGCGAGGCTGACCCGGCCATGGCGTCGACACCCAATGGCTCCAGCAGGAGGGCCAGCACCTCGGCTCTGAGACTCGCCGTGTCATTTACTGCCGCTTCGTTCACCACTACTCCTCGTGGGGGCGGCGGCCCGGGACTCAGGGGAATCAAGGCCCGGGACTGCTCGGGTACTTCCGCTTGCACGATCCGATGACGGGGCGGTACGCAGGCGCGTGGTGTGAAACCCCACACGCCCTGCGACAAGGTGGCCCCGAACACTCGCTTCTTGTTCCGCAACCAGAGGTATCTGCTCTGCGACTCCACATAGTTGTCGTTGGCGACGACGGTTCCGTCAGTGCCCTCCGCGATCGCTGTGACAAGCGCATCGCCTTGCTTTCGGTTCCGGCCGGAGGCTGGATGAGGCTTTGTAGCGGGCGGTGCCCACGCTGACGCCGGTGCTGGTCAGCCGCGTCTGGTCCGGGTCGTCGACGATGCTGCCCATGCCGAAGTCCAGGACCTTGACCGTGCCGCCCTGCGCGAGCATCACGTTGGCGGGCTTCAGGTCCCGGTGCAGGATGCCCGCGGCGTGCGCGGTGGCGACCCGGCGGCGACCTGGGCGCCGGTGGCCGCGGCCCAGGAGACCGGCAACTGCGGCTCCTCCTCGACGAGGTCGCGCAGGGTCTCGCCGTCCAGGAACTCCATGGCCAGGTAGGGCAGGCCCCCGGGGGTGCCGGGGCCCTGGTCGATGCCGCCGGCCACGAGCCGGGTGAGGTTGGGATGCAGCAGCCGGCGCATGATCCGCACCTCGCGGTTGAACCGCTGCACGGCCTTCGCGTCCCCGCCGGTATCGATCCGCGTGCCGGTGCGGCGGCGCAGGATCGTCTTGACGGCGACCGTGCGCTCCGACGACCCCTCCGGGGCGTGCAGGTCCTCGGCCTGGCGGGCCTCCCCCATGTTGCCCCTGCCGATGACGCGTCCGACGCGGAATCTGCCGTCGATCAGCCCGTGGCTCACTGCTGCTCCTTCGCCCCTCGCCCGCGTTTCCCGTGCCGCGTCCCCGCGCGGACCCACTGGAACGCCCCCAATCCGGCGACGCCCCCGTTCACTGTGGCGGAGAGCCGACGGCGCCAGTGCGTACCGTACACGAACTGTCTCGCGCGTGACAGAAGTTCCTCTGTTGACAGCATCAACGCGTTGAGTCTAGCGTTCCTCGTGAAAGCTTGGGGGGTGCACGCAATGACTCAGCCGGTTGCCGCCGGGAACGGGCCGTCCGGCCTGCGCGAGGCCGTCGCGGAGCTGCTCGTGCGACTCCGGCGCGCGGCCGTGGACGGAGTCGTCCCGGAGCTCGTCTTCGACGAGAACGTACGGACGCTCGCGCTGGGGGACGGCGAGCGGGAGCGGTTGCGTCACGAGCTGGCCCGGCTGGGGCTGCCCGTGCGGGACTTGCACGTGCACACAGAAGGCGACAGCCGAGACCGTGAAAAGGTTGCACGCGATCGTGGAGAGAACGTGATTCCTCGGCTGGACCCTGTGCGGAACCTGCTCGCCCGGTACGCGGACGCCGACGGCTATGTCACCTCCCGTGCCCTGGACGGTGTGGTCCGGCTTGCCGGGCTCGACGCGCGCGAGGCCGCGCAACTGCGCGAAGGGACGCTGGTGCGGGGCCCGGAGGGGGCGCCGGGCGAGGTGCCGTCCAGCCGGGACGAGCAGGGAGAGTCCATACCGTCCGGCACGTCGCCGGACGCGGACGTCTCCGCCGATCCGGACCCGCAGGACACGCAGGACACGCAGGAGCCGCAGGAGCCGCAGGAGCCGCAGGAGCCGGGAGACGGCCTCGCGGTGGACGCGGCGCCTGCCGACCTCGCCGAAGCGCTGGCCGCCGCCCACGCCGTACTCGAAGTCGACCGGCGCGAGGGACGCCCGGGCAGCCGACTGCTGAGTGCGCAGGCCGAGGTGGGACTGGCCCTCATGGTGCGGGGCGGGGTGGAGGGAATCGCGCGCGAACCGGACGAGGAAGAACTGAAGGCGTTGCCGCCGGACGACCTCAGGGTCCGAGCCCGTGACTGCCTTGTCGTGCACAATCAGCGGCTCGTGCGTTCTCTGGTCCGGCCGTACCTGGAACAGGGCCTCGACTACGACGACCTGCTCCAGCACGGTTTGCTCGGTCTTCTGAGGGCCGCCCGGAAGTTCGACCCCACCAAGGGGTTCAAGTTCTCCACCTACGCCACCTGGTGGATCCGGCAGTCCATCACCCGGGCCATCGCCGACGAGGGCGCGCTGATCCGGATCCCCGTGCACATGCATGAACAGATGCGGAAGGTGGCCAGGGCCGAACGCGCCCTGGCCGCCGAGGGGCGGTACGCGAGCGCGGCCGACGTCGCGGTGCGGTGCGACATGACCCTCCAGAAGGTCGAGGAGATCCGTCGCCTCACGCGCCGTACCGACTCCCTCGACCGTGTCATCGGCGACGGCGCGACCCTGGCGGACTTCGTGGCCGAGACGCATCTCCTGCCGTCGGTCGACACGCAGGTGATCGGTGCCCTGCACGTCGCGGAGCTGCTGGCAGTGGTGGACACGTTCACCGAGCGGGAGGCGCGCATCCTCGTGCGGCGGCTCGGGCTGGACGGGGACGAACCCTCGACGCTGGACGATCTCGGACGCGAGTTCGGCGTCACACGGGAACGCATCCGGCAGATCGAGACCAAGGTGCGGCCCGTGCTGCGGGAGCGCGTGCGCACGGCGGGCCTCGTCGGCCTGGACGCCGTGTGCGAGAAGGCCGAGCATGCGGCGGAGCAGGCGGCCGAGGCCAGGAGGGCGGAGCGGTTCGCCCGCGCCACCCATGCGGCCCGGACCGCCCGGGCCCGGCTCGCACTCCGCAAGGCCAGGGCCGAGCGCCTCGCCCGGGCCACCTGGGAGCAGAAGCAGGACCAGGAGAACGGGCAGGTGGCTGCGGTTTCGGTGCGGACCGCGGTGGCGGGGGAGAGGGAGGAAGTCGGTGACGCACCGATCGCCGACGCCGTAGCGGAGCCGGAACCCGCGGGGACGGACATCTCCGAGGAGAGCGCACTGGACGGGGCGGTCGCGGACGCCGGCGAGGCTGCTTGCACCGGGGCTTCCAACGTGGTCGCCGCCGACTGGGAGCACGCCCGTCGGCTGGCGCGAGCACCCATGGACCAGATCTCGTGGCTCGCGGAATACACACGGACAGCGGTCGGAGACGCCGGTCTTGCCGCGTTGTTGGGACAGCCGGCCACCGATGCGGTGGCGCGGTACGTCCGGGACGGCGCGCCGCTCCCGCGGCCGGTGCTGACGGCACTGGAAGTGCTGCGACGCGTCTTCGACGCGGTATCGGTGGCCGAGCGGCGGCCGGAGGACTTCCTGGACCGTCCGGCCGAGGCGCTGCGTGGGGCGACACCCCGTGCATACCTCGGGGACAGCCCCCTGGTGAACGGCGAGTCGCGACTGGCCGTGCGTGATGCCTTGCGGGAGTTCCTCGCCGCCGCCACCCCGGGTGCGGAGCCGGAGACCTTGACGGAAGGCCGGGAGGCGGAGCAGAAGACTGAGGGCCGGGCCGAGGACCGGGCTGACAGCCGGGCCGAGGACCGGACAGAGGAGCAGGAGCAGGAGCAGGAGCAGCCGGAGCCGGAAGAGGAACCGCAGGAGACGGAACGCCCGGCCGGGACGACGCCGCAGACCACCGCCGACTGGGACAAGGCCCGGACACTGACGCAGCCGCCCATGGGCGGGGGAGTGGCCTGGCTCGCCGAGTACGCGCTGCTGGCCCTGGGGCATCTGCAACTGTCGGTGCTGCTCGGGTCGTCCGCCACGGATTCCGTGGTGCGGGCCGCCCGGGAGCGCGGGATGCTCGACCGTCCCGTGGTCGAGGCCCTCGACGTGCTCAAGGAGGTCTTCGACACCGTCAAGCGCCGGGAGCTGCGGCCCGAGCACTTCTTCGAGCGGCCCGTCGACGCGTTGGCCGGGGCGACGCCACGGGCGTACCTTGCCACGAAGCCCCTGGTGCGTGCCGCTTCGCGCCTCGTCGTCCGTGACGCCCTGCGGGAGTTCGTCGCGGCACCCCCGGTGCGGACGGAGCCCGCGTCCGCGAGGGCGAGCAGCGACGAGGGTGCCGCCGGCCCGTCCGAGGGCAGCACGGCCGGCGTCCAGGGTGAGCCTTCGGCGCCGGTCTCCGTGGAGGCCGCTCCGGTCGAGCAGCCGCCGGTCGTCGGCGCCGAGGAGCCGCCGGTCGTCGGCGCCGAGGAACTGCTCGCCGCGGCGCGGGCCCGGCACGAGGCGGAAATCGCCCTGCTGACACGGGAGCACGAGCGCCGGCTGAGTGAGGTGCGCGGCGCCGCCGACGAGCGGGTCGCGGCCGTCCGGGCGGAGGCCGAGCGCCGGCTCGACGCGCTCGAAGCGGAGTTGCTGCACCGTACGGACCGTGCCCTGGACCGCCGTGAGAGGCATGTCCGGCACCAGGCCGAGGAGCACCTCGCGCACCTGAAGGAGCAGCACCGGGAGGCGTACGCGGCGTTGTTGCTCAGGGCCGAACGCGCCGAGGAGGCCGGCCTGCGGACGACCGCCGCCGAGGAGCGGGCGCACGAGCTGGAGCGGAGGCTGTACGAGTACCGGGAGGGCGCCGAGGCCCGCATCGGGGAGCTGGAGTCACGGCTGAGGGCGGCTCAGGCGGCTGCCGCAGACCGCGAAAGTGCCGCCGATGAGCGCGTCGCCGAGCTGGAGACCAGGTTGCGTACGACCGAGGAAGCCGCCGCCGAGCGGGAGCGGGCCGCGGCGTCGGCCCGGGAGGAATACCGCCAGGGTGTGCGGGCCCGGGTCGCCGAGGTGGAGGCGCGGCTGAGGGAGGCCGAGGCCGCCGTCGCGCAGCGGGACCTGTTCGTCGAGGCGGCCCGTCGAAGCGCCGAGGAGACCGAGCAGCAGGCGGCACAGCGCATCGCGCAGAGCGAGCACGACGCCTGGCTCCGCATCACCGATCTGCAGTCGCGGCTCAGCACCGTTCAGGCGGAACTGGCCGCCGCGCAGGAAGCGGCTGCCGCACAGAGCCGCACCTCGCTCCGGGACCGCTGGCGCCGCTCATGAGTCACGCGTCCGCCGCACCCGCCAGTCCGTCCGAGCACGTCACGGCACCGACCACCAGGAACACCATGGATCCCCGACAGGAACTCGTCGCCTATCTCCGACGGCAGCTCGTCGGCCCGGTCGACGGCGAACACGAGACGCTCGACGCCCCGCCCGACCGGCAGTACCTCATGGGCACTCTGTACCCGCAGGAGGCCGACCTCCAGCGCCAGTTGGACGTGGCCGCCGAGGAGCTGGAGGGCGCCGGGACCGAGGGGCGTGCCGAGGACACCGCGCCCGCCACCGACCCGGTTCCCGAGTCCAACTCCTGGCTGCCCTCCTCCCTCGGGTTCAGCTTCTACACCGACGCGGACACCGTGGAGATCGAATGCTCCGCCGCCCGCTACGAGACCCGCGCCCGCACCGGTGAGCGCGGCCGGAACTGGCAGCGGGTCCCGCTGCCCGCCGAGACGCACCGGCTCGCCCCGGGACACGATCACGTCACGGTGCTGGACGGACGCGCCGAACTCCGCGTCCGCCGACGCGTCTTCGGCACCGGCCGGCTCGTCACGGTCGCCCTGGTCAACGCCGCCGCGCACGAGCCCGACCTCGGCAAGGCCGCCCACTGGGACCGGATGCTGTTCCAGGTGGAGCTGAGCGCCCGGCCCGTGGACGGCAGGGTGCTCCAGTACCCGAGCGTCCGCCTGGCCAGCCGCGACCCGGAGGAGCAGGAACTCCGCCTCCAGTACCGGCACATCCGCACACACGCCGTCGGCCACGGATGCGCCGTCGCGGAGCGGTACGACGACGCCGGTGGACAGGTGACCGAGTTGAGCGCCGCCGTCATGCCGGAGGCCGAGGTCACCGGCGTACGGGCCGCGGGGCTCAGCGGCTCGCCGGTGCTCGATCTCCTCCACCTCGCCGATCCCGCCGTACCGGTCGAGCAGCTCCGGGAGGAGCTGGCCGAGTTCGCGGCGGACTACCGGGCGTGGTACGTCGGACAGCTGAACGCGGACGTGCCCGGGTGGGGGCGCGAGGCCGCCACCCGCGTCCTCGACCGCATCGGCACCGCCGTCACCCGCATCGAATCGGGCGTCCGCACCCTCTGCGACCCGCGCCGCCCCGAACTGCTGCACGCCTTCCGTGCCGCCAACCGCGCCATGGCCCTGCAGATGCGCCACTCCGCACCCGACCTCGCCGGCACCAGGCGGTCCCGCGGGGAAGCCGCACCGCTCGACCCGGAACCGGCCCCGGGAGCCACCTGGCGCCCCTTCCAGCTGGCGTTCTTCCTGCTCGCCGTGGACGGCACGGCCGACCCCCGGCACGCGGACCGGGCCGTGACGGACCTGATCTGGTTCCCGACCGGCGGTGGCAAGACCGAGGCGTATCTGCTGCTGGCCGCCTTCACGATGGTGCTGCGCCGGGGACGGCCGGACGGCGGGGGTACGGCCGTGCTCAGCCGGTACACCCTCAGCCTCCTCACCACCCAGCAGTTCCAGCGCGCCGCCGGCACCGTCTGCGCCCTGGAGACGCTGCGCCGCGCGGATCCGGCGGCGTACGGCGAGGAGCCCTTCTCCATCGGTCTGTGGGTGGGCGAGACCACCACCCCGAACACGTACGACAAGGCACGGACGGCCTTCGAGAACGCCCGCCAGGCCGCCCAGCCCGACGACGTCTTCATCCTCGACCGCTGCCCGTGGTGCGGCACCCGCATCCTGCCCGCCCACAAGTCGTCCGACATCGGCGACTACGGTGTGCGCGCCACGGCCGACTCCTTCGCCTTCTTCTGCCCACGGCAGGAGTGCGTCTTCCACGACGAACTGCCCGTCGCCGTCGTGGACGAGCACCTCTACGACCGGCCGCCGACGTTCGTCCTCGGGACCGTGGACAAGTTCGCCCGGCTCGCCTGGGAGCCGCGCGCGGGCCGCCTGTTCGGCGCCGCAGGGAGCCCGGGGGGTCCCGGGAGTGCGGGCGGCCCCGGGAGTGCGGGCAGGGCGGACCGCGCCGGCAACCTGCCGCCGTCGCTCGTCATCCAGGACGAGCTGCACCTGCTCACCGGCCCGCTCGGCACCACCGTCGGCCTGTACGAGTCCGCCGTCCTCGGCCTGTGCGCCGGCCCCGACGGCACCGGACCGAAGGTGGTGGCGTCCACGGCGACCATCCGCCGCTCCGGGGAGCAGGTCCGCGCCCTGTACGGCGGAGGCGTCCAGCTCTTCCCGCCGGCCGGACTCGACGCCCGGCACTCCTACTTCGCGGAACCCGACACCTCCAAGCCCGGCCGCCGCTACCTCGGAGTCATGGCCCAGGGCCATACGGCGGGCCGCGCCGCCGTGGCCACCGCCGCCGCCCTGCTCCAGGGAGCGTGGGAGCTGCCCGAGGAACACCGGGACGCCTACTGGACCCTGGTCGCCTACCACCACAGCCTGCGCGAGCTCGGCCGCACGGTCACGGCCGCCGCCGACGACATCCCCGCCCAGCTCGCCGGACTCGACACGGGCAGCGGGGTACGGCCGTTGGCGGACAACCAGGTGCAGGAACTGACCAGCAACCTTCCGCGTGCCGAGCAGCCCGTGCTGCTGGACCGGCTGGAGAAGGACTGGGACGACCCGCAGTCGGTGTCCTTCCTGCCCTGCACGAACATGCTGTCCGTGGGGGTCGACGTCAAGCGGCTCGCGCTGATGCTGATGCAGGGGCAGCCCAAGACGACCGCCGAGTACATCCAGGCCACCAGCCGGGTCGGCCGGCACACCGTGCCCGGCCTCGTCGTGACCTTCTTCAACGCCACCCGGCCCAGGGACCGTTCGCACTACGAGACCTTCGACGTGTACCACCGGTCCCTGTACCGGCACGTCGAACCGACCAGCGTCACCCCCTGGTCCGTGCCCTCCCGGCGGCGCGCCCTGCACGCCGCGCTGGTCGTCCTCGTACGGCACCGGCTCGGGCTCACCGCCGAGAACCAGGCCGGGCAGGTCCTGGACCGCCTCCCCGACGTGGAGGCCCTCGCCGAGGAGCTGGCCGTACGGGCCGAGGCGGCCGACCCGGCCGCCGGTGAGGCCGTCCGCAAGGAGATCGCGGGACTGGTCGCCGACTGGGAGGACGCGGCGCGCGAGGCCCGCAAGGACGGCCGCGAGCTGTACTACCGCAGCCAGGGCAAGGGCCAGTCCAACCTGATCAAGAGCTTCGAGCAGAACTACGGCCTGTGGGAGACACCGAACTCCATGCGCAACGTGGACCGGGAATGCCAGGTGACGGTGAAGGGAGCCGACCTGTGAGCCGCACCCTGCGGGTACGCCAGTCGCAGACGGTGGTGCCGTTCGGCGTCGGAGCCGTCTTCGACATCCAGGGCGAGTCCTTCGTCGCCACCGGCATCGGGGACTGGCCGGCCAGGGGCAGGCAGAAGCTGGAGTCCCCGCGTCTCGCCTCCCGGCTGGGCGTCACCGGTTTCTACGCCGCACCGGCCACCGCCAACGACCGCTTCGACGTCCCCGACGCGCCCGGAGCGCCGTACATCCGCTTCCCGTCCTGGCTGTTCTGCGGCTCCTGCCGCCGGATGAGGCGCTGGCGGATCGCCGACGAGAAGCCCGGGCAGCCGCCGCGCTGCCCGTCCTGCTCGCCGGCGCGGACGCTCGCGCCCATGCGGTTCGTGCAGATCTGCCAGGCCGGGCACCTCAGCGACGTCGACTGGTGGTTCTGGGCCCACTCGCGGCGCGACGCCGGGGAACGACGACGCTGCGAGGAGCGCGACAGGCTGCGCTTCCTCGTCTCCGAGCGGGCCTCCGGCCTCGAGGCGCTCTCCGTCACCTGCACCGCCAAGGGCTGCGGCGCGTCCCGGGACCTCCTCGACATCCTCGGCACGCACGGCATGCGCTGCTCCGGCCGCAACCCGTGGCAGCGGGCGAACGAGCGGACGGAGTGCCCCCGGCCCGTGCAGATCGTGCAGCGCACGGCCGGCAACCTGTACTACCCGATCGTCCACTCGGCACTCGACATCCCCGAGTCCGACGTACCGGCGGCCCACGGCGACGAGGGCCTGGCGGCCAAGGTGCGGGAACACGACCTGTGGGTGTCACTGTGCCGGGTGGCCGCCACGCCGCGCGCGGGGGTGTTCCGGACGATGATCCAGGAGGACACCGGCGCCGACGACGCCCTCATGGACGCGCTGCTCGCCGAGGAGACGGGGCAGCCCGTGCCCTCGTCGGGCGCCTCCCCGGACGCCTCGGCGTCCGACGCGCAGGCCGCGCCCGCCCGCCCCGACCTCAGCCGCGAGGAGTGGGCCGCCTTCACCGCGCCCGTCCCGCCCGCGACCCGGGACTTCGCGCTGCGCGAGACCACCCTCGGCCTGGCCGGGGAGACCACCGACCCGTGGGCCGCCGTCAGCCGCCGCTTCGGCAGGATCGTCCTCGCCGACCGGCTCCGCGAGGTGCGCGCCCTGTCCGGCTTCAGCAGGGTCTCCCCGGATGCTCCCCCCGTACCGGCCGACACCGCCCGCCGCCTCAAGTGGCTGCCGGCGGTGGAGGTGTTCGGCGAGGGGATCTTCCTCACCCTGGACCGGGCCGAACTCGCGAGCTGGGAGGCGGACGCGGACGTACGGAGGCGTGTCACCGGCATGCGGACCGACCTGGCCCGCTCCTTCCAACGGGACCGCCTGGAGGCCCTGACCGGCCCGGAACTCGCGCCGCGCTTCGTCCTCCTCCACACGCTCGCGCACCTGCTGATCCGCCAGCTCTCCTTCGAGTCCGGCTACACCACCGCGAGCCTGCGGGAGCGCGTGTACGCCCGCCCCGAGCAGGACCAGTACGGCATCCTCGTCTACACCGCGGCGGGCGACGCCGAAGGCACCCTCGGCGGGCTGGTCCGCCAGGGCGAGCCGCCGCGACTGGCCGAGACACTCCTGCGCATGACGGAGGCCGCCGCCTGGTGCTCGGCCGACCCGCTCTGCGCCGAGCACACCGGCCAGGGCTTCGGCAACCTCAACCGCGCGGCCTGCCACGCCTGCGCCCTGCTGCCCGAGACCAGCTGCGAAACCGGCAACACCCTCCTGGACCGCGCCCTCGTCGTCGGCGGCGAGCACGTACCCGGATACCTGGAGCCCGTCGTCACCGCCGCACGCGCGGCCGCCGCCGACGCACTGGAGGAGACGTGACCCTCACCTACCTCGACCTCACCCCCGGACAACGGGCCGGCCTCGACGCCCTGCCCTTCGACGGCAACCATCTGATCAGCGGCCCGCCGGGCAGCGGCAAGAGCCTGCTGGCGGCACAGCGGGCCCTCATGCTCGCCCTCACCGGCACCCCGGTCGCCGTGCTCACCCGTTCCAACCTGCTGCGCCAGTCGCTGGCCGCGACGGTCCACGCCCTGGGCAACGCCGACCGCGGCGTGCGCGTCACGACCGCCCACGCCTGGCTCGCCGAGTGGCACGGAGGCACGGCTCCGCGCAGCGCCGACGGCTGGTACGACTGGCACGCGCTGTACGAGCGGGCCGCCGACACCGGCCCGATCCCCGGCCTCACCCTGGTCGTCGACGAGGGCCAGGACCTGCCGCCCGAGTTCTACCTGCTCTGCCGGATGCTCGGGGCCCGTACGACGGTCTACGCGGACGAGTGCCAGCGCCTCACCGACACGCACTCCACCCTCGCCGAGATCGCCCGGAACCTCGGCCGCTGCGCCCGGCACGAGCTCGACGGCAACCACCGCAACACCGAGCAGATCGCGTCCTTCGCCGCCCACTTCCACACGGGCGCCGGCGCGCCGGCCCTGCCCGCCCGGCAGGGGCCGCCGCCGCGCCTGCACCGCTTCCACGAGCGGGGCGCCGCGGACCTGCTGGCCCTGCTGGCGGAGCGGCACCCGAAGGACACCATCGGCGTCGTCGTGGCTTCCAGGCACACGCAGTTCTCGCTGCTCGGCAGCCTGACCCGCCGAGCGCCGCGACTGAGGCCCCAGCTGTACACGTCCGAGGCGAAGGGCGGCCAGTACCGCAACCTCGACCTCGGCCGTCCGGGCATCGTCATCGTCCACCGGGCCAGCGCCAAGGGGCTCGGTTTCGACACGGTCGTGATCCCCGACACCCACACGGACGCGGCCGGCGACCCCTCCGCGGCCGCCCTGCGCATGACGTACTACGTCCTGGCGACCAGGGCCCGGCGCGAGCTCCACCTCGGGTACGAGGGGGAGTCGGAGCCTCCGCTGCTGGCCCAGGTGGGCAAGGGCGAGCTGATGCGCGGCTGAGGGAGCGGTCGGGGGCGGGCGGGGGAGGAGCACGACCCGAGGGGCATGTTGATCAGCGGATTCCGTTAATGCGTACCATGTGCAAGTGCGCAGCAGTGACTACAGCCTCAGGACAGCCACCCCCGCCGACCTCGACGGTGCCCGAGCCGTCATGCTCGACACCGTCTACCGCGACTTCGGCACGGGCTACGTCCCGCGCTGGCACGGCGACATCGTCGACCCGGCCGGCGCGTACCTCGCGCCGGAGCGGCACACCCTCCTCGTCGCGGTCGACGGGACCGGCGAGGTCGTCGCCACCGGCGCCCTCGACTCCCGCGGCCCCGTACACCCGCCGAACCCGCGCCACGTCGCCGAGCGCTACCCCTCCGGCGTGACCGCGCAGCTGCGCCGCGTGTACGTGCGGCCCGAGCACCGGCGGCGCGGGCTGGCCCGGCGGCTCGTCGACGAACTGCTCGCGTTCGCCGTCGCGGACGGCGGATACAAGGCCGTCTACCTGCACACCGACCCGGCCGTCACCGGCGCCGAGCCGTTCTGGCGGTCGCTCGCCAAGGTGGTGCACGACGAACGGGAGGACGCGGGCGGCGGGCAGGGGATCGTGCACTTCGACGTGCCGATGGAGCGCGGGTCGGCGGAACCGGGGGCGGCAAGGTAATGGAAACGGTTGCCATGTAGGCTCCTGCTCGCCGCCGCCTTCGCCCGACCCGCTCCCGCACACCGATCGATCCGAGGACCATGCGCTCCCACCGCCGCTCCCGGCTGCTCGCCCCTCTCCTGCTCCTACCGCTGATATCCAGTTGCTTTGCCTCGGGCGGCAGCGACGACTCCGGCTCCGGCGACAACGCCGACGGCGCCCGCCTCCGCGTGGCCCTCGCCTTCCCGCCCGCCGAGAACCTCTCCCCCTACGGCGCCGACGCCACCCTCCTCAGCCGCCTCGCCGTCACCGAGGGCCTCACCGCGCTCGACGCCAACGGCTCCGCCGCCCCCGCGCTCGCCGAGTCCTGGCGGCGGGACGGCGAGAAGGCCTGGGAGTTCACCCTCCGCGACGCCACCTTCCAGGACGGCACCGACGTCACCCCGGCCGCCGTCGCCGACTCCCTCACCCACGCCACCGACGCCGAGCCCGCGCCCGCCGCCCTGGCCGGCGTCACCCTCACCGCCGAGGCCGAAGGGGAGCGGACGGTGCGGATCACGACCTCCGCGCCCGATCCCGTACTGCCGCTGCGGCTCTCCAGCCCCAGCCTCGCCGTGCTGTCCGCCAAGGCCTACGCCGACAAGAACCGCGTCGACCCCGTCGGCACCGCCACCGGACCCTTCGAGCTGACCAAGGTCAACGGCGCCACCTCCGTCTCCCTCGACCGGTTCGACGCGTACTGGGGCGGCCGTGCCCAGGCCTCCGGCATCGACGCCCGCTTCATCGCCGACGGCACCGCCCGCACCAACGCGCTGCGGACCGGCGAGCTCGACATCGCCGAGGCCGTCCCCGTCTCCCAGGCGGCCACCCTCGACAAGGACACCCGGCGCGACACCGCCACCACCCGCACGACCAGCCTGCTGCTCAACGCCTCGTCCGGGCCCTTCGAGGACGCCGGGCTGCGGGCCGCCGCCCGCGCAGCCGTCGACACCCCGGTGTTCGCCAAGGACGTGTACGAGGGGTACGCCGACCCCGGTGCCGGCCTCTACGGACCCGCCGTGACCTGGGCCGGGGGGAAGCGGACCGCGCCCGTCGGACGTGCGGCGGCCGCGAAGCCCGGCGGTGACACCATCGACCTCGCCACCTACGACAACCGGCCCGAGCTGCCCGAGGTCGCCCAGGTGGTCAAGCAGCAGCTGGAGAAGGCCGGGTTCAAGGTGAAGCTCACCGTCCGCGAGTACTCGCGGCTGGAGGGCGACGCGCTGGAGGGGAAGTTCGACGCGTTCGTACTGGCCCGGAACACCCTCCTCGACACCGGTGACCCCGTCGCCGTCCTCGCCAGCGACTACGCCTGCGACGGCGGCTTCAACATCGCCCAGCTGTGCGACAAGGACGTCGACGCCGCCGTGGCCCAGGCGGAGAAGACCGCCGACACCGCGAAGCGGCAGGACGCCGCCATGGCCGCCGAGGCCCGCATCCTCGGCAGCGACGCCGTCGTGCCGCTCGTGCACCAGCGCGTCATCACCGGCGTCGCCGACTCCGTGCAGGGCGTGATCCTCGACCCGTACGAGCGCACCCTCGTCGGCACCGGCACGCGGCGCTGAGCCGTGCGGCAGCAGGTGGCCACCGCGGTGTGGCGGGTCGTCCTCGCGGCGGGGCTCGTGTGCGGGATCGGGCTGCTGCCGTGGCTCACGCGGACCGATCCGGCGTACACCGTCCTCAAGGCACGGTCGGCCGAGCGCGAGCCCACGCCCGAGGTGCTCGCGGACGTCCGGGAGCAGCTCGGACTCGACGGGGGCCCGCTGCACGTGCTCACGCGGTGGCTCGGCGGGCTGCTGCGCGGTGACGCGGGGCAGTCGTGGATCTCCGGGGGCGACGTCCTGCCCGACGTGCTCCGGGCGCTCGGGGCCTCCCTGCTGCTCATGACCGCCGCGCTCCTCGTCGCCGCCGTCACCGCCGGACTCATCTGCGCCCGCACACTGCGGCTGGGCGCCCGGCGGCGGCTCGGCGGGCGGCGGCGGGGCGGCACCGCGTCCGCCGTGATCGCCTCCCTGCCCGAGTTCCTCGTCGCGTCCGTGCTCGCCACCGTCGTCGGGGTGCAGCTGGGCTGGCTGCCCGCGCTGGGGTGGTACGGGCTCCAGTGGACGATCCTGCCCGCGCTCGCCCTCGGGCTGCCCGCCGGGGCCGTGCTCGGGCGGCTGCTCGACGACCTGCTGCCCGGCGCGTTCGGTGAGCCGTGGGCACTGGCCGCCGCCGCCCGGGGACTGACCGGGCGGCGCATCGCACGGCAGGCGCTGCGGCGGTGCGTGCCCGCGCTGCTGCCCAACCTCGGGCTGTTCGTCGTCGGACTGACCGGTGGCGCCGTCGCCGTCGAGCAGGTCTTCGACATCCCCGGCCTGGGCCGCACCACCCTCCAGGCCGCCCTCGCCCAGGACCTCCCCGTCCTCCAGGCCGGCACCCTCGCCCTCGTCCTGCTCGCCGCGCTCGCCACCGGTGCCACCCGCGTCGCCGCCCACCTGCTCACCGGCCCCGCACTGCGCGACGGCGCCCTGTCCTCCCTGCACCGGCCCGCCCCACCCGCCGGCGGGCTGCTGCCCCTTGTCTACGGAGCCGTCCTGCTCGCCGTCATCGGGCTCG
This sequence comes from Streptomyces sp. WG5, assembly GCF_049974565.1. Taxonomy (NCBI): domain Bacteria; kingdom Bacillati; phylum Actinomycetota; class Actinomycetes; order Kitasatosporales; family Streptomycetaceae; genus Streptomyces; species Streptomyces sp. WG5. The sequence goes on from NZ_JBNGGC010000006.1 coordinate 283,197, forward strand.
GCCTGACCCGTGATCCGCTCGCCCTCACTACGGGGGAGCGGCTGCGGGCACCCTCCCTCGAGCACCCCTTCGGCACCGACGCCCTCGGCCGCGACCTGCTCGCCCGCGTCGGTCACGGCGCCCTGGACACCCTGCTCCTCGCCTCCGCCATCAGCGCCGCCGCGCTGCTCGCGGGCGTACTCCTCGGGCTGGTACCCCGGGTGTCCGCGCCGCTCGTCGACACCGTCAACGCCGTTCCGCCCGTACTCGCCGCCCTCCTCGTCACCGCCGTCGCGGGGAGCGGGGCGGCCACGCCCGCGCTGGCCGTGGGGGCCGTGGCCTGGGCGCCGCTCGCCGCCCACACCTCGGCGCTGCTGCGCCAGGAACGCGCCACCCTGCACATCACGGCCACCCGGGGCCTGGGCGCCGGGCGCTGGTACCTGCTGCGGCGCGAACTGCTGCCGGCCGTCCTGCCGCCCGTCCTGCGCCACGCCCTGCTGCGGCTGCCCGGTGTCGCCCTCGCGCTCGCCTCGCTCGGCTTCCTCGGCCTGGGCGCCCAGCCGCCGTCCCCCGAGTGGGGCCTGCTCCTCGCCGAGAACCAGCCCTACGCCGAGCGCGCCCCCTGGGCCGTCCTCGCCCCCGCCGCCGTCCTCGCCCTGCTCGGCGCGCTGGCCGTCACCGCCGCGGGCGGCCTGCGTCCCCCTCGGTGGCGAACTCGTCGTACGGAATCCGTCGTCAGCCGGCGGCCCGCCGCAGAGAAGGAACCGACCGCACTCCGATGATCACCACATCCACCGGCCGGCGCGTGGGGGCCGCCGGTCGCGGCGCCCCGCTCTCCCCGCTGCTCCGGCTGCTCATCCTCACCCAACTCGCCTTCAACATCGGCTTCTTCGCGGTCCTGCCGTTCCTCTCCGAGCATCTCGGCGGGGCGATCGGCATGGCGGGGTGGCTGGTCGGTTTCGTGCTCGGGCTGCGCACCTTCAGCCAGCAGGGGCTGTTCGTGGTCGGCGGGGCGCTGGCCGACCGGTACGGCATCCGGCCCGTGGTGCTCGCCGGATGCGTGCTGCGGATCGCCGGGTTCGCGTGGCTCGGGTTCGCCGAGCGGACCTGGGCGGTCGTCGGGGCGGTGCTGCTGATCGGGTTCGCCGCCGCGCTCTTCTCGCCGGCCGTCGAGTCCGAGGTCGCCCGGCAGGCCGTCGTCTGGGAGGAGGAGGGCGGCGGGGACCGGACCAGGGTGCTCGCGCTGTTCACCGTCGCCGGGCAGGCGGGGGCCTTCGTCGGACCGCTGCTGGGCGCCCTGCTGCTGGCCGTCGACTTCCGTACCGCGTGCCTCGCCGGGGCCGGTGTCTTCGTGCTCGTCCTCGCCGGGCACGCGTGGCTGCTGCCGCAGCGCATACCCGGGCGGACCCAGGTCCGGGTCAAGGGCGGGGCGCGGCTGCTGCTGCGCAACCGGCGCTTCCTCGCGCTGTGCTGCGCGTACGGCGCCTATCTGCTCGCCTACAACCAGCTCTACCTGGCGCTGCCCGCCGAGGTGGAGCGGGCCGCCGGTTCACAGGCGCCGCTGGCCTGGCTGTTCGCGCTGTCCTCGCTGCTGGTGGTGACCGCGCAGCTGCCGGTGACCCGGTGGGCGGGGGCGCGGCTGGCGCCACGCCGGTCGATGGTGGCGGGGCTGGCGCTGATCGCGGCCGGCTTCGCCGTCGTCGCGCTGGCGCGGCCCGCCGGGTGGACGGGGACGGGCGGACTGGTGCCGGCCGCCGGGTTCGTCGTCCTGCTCACCCTCGGGCAGATGCTGGTCGCGCCCGTCGCCCGTGCCTGGGTGCCGGACCTCGCCGAGGAGGGGCGGCTCGGGCTGTACACGGGGGCGCTGTCCTCGGTCTCCGGGCTCATCGTGCTGGCCGGCAGTTCCGCGACCGGCCTGCTGCTGGACAGCGGGCTGCCGGCCGCCGTGCCGTGGCTGGTCCTGGCCGCCGTACCGCTGGCGGCGGTGGGGCTGCTGCCCCGGCGGCACTGAGTCCTTCGGCGCGGCGGCAGGCGGGCAGCCCCGCCCGGGAGCCACTGCCCAGCGGTCCGTGGAGACCGTCCCTAGCTGCGGAGCGTGGCGACCGCCTCGTCGAAGAGGCGCTCGGGATCGGCGGTCCCGCCCGAGCGGTACCACGCGTCGACGGCCGCGTCGAGGCAGGCCAGCGCGGCGGCGACGAAGGCCAGGGCCCGGGGGTCGGGGTCCGTGGTGGGGGGCAGGCCGAGGCGGCGCTGTACGTCGGGGGCGAGCAGCGCCTGCCAGCGCAGGTGCTTCTCCAGGTGCCGGGCGCGCAACGACGGCGCCTCGTGATGGAGGCGGGCGAGGACGAGCAGTTCCTCCGTGCCGGCCCCGGGCGGCCGGACGGTCAGGAAGGCTTCCCGGATGGCCGCCCAGGCCGACTCGTCGTCCGGACGGGCCTCCAGCGCGGCCCGTACCGACTCGCCGAGCGCCTCGGTGTCGCCCAGGACGAGGTCTTCCTTGCTGCCGAAGTAGTGGAAGAACGAGCGGCGCGAGATGCCGACCGCCGCGGTGATCTGGTCGATGGTCGTCGCGTCGAAGCCGTTCTCCGCGAAGAGCCGCATGGCGGTGGCGGTGATCTCCGCGCGCGCCGCGCGCCGCGCCCGCTCTCGAAGCGTGGGGGTTTCGGCCATGCACCCAGTCTATGGCTTTGCATCGCACGCGCAGTGTTGCACCGAGTGCAAGAACTTGCCTACAGTGCAGACATGACACCGATCGACTTCTCCGGCCAGTCCACGATCGTCACCGGGGCCAGCTCCGGCATCGGCGCCGCCTTCGTCCGTGAACTCGCCCGCCGCGGCTCCGACGTCGTCCTCGTCGCACGGCGGCACGACCGACTGGAAGAGCTCGCCGCCGAGGTGCGGGCCCAGCACGGTGTGCGGGCCACGGCGGTTCCGCTCGACCTGAGCGTGCCGGGTGCGGGCCGGCGGCTGGCCGCCGATCTGGCCCGGCGCGGCATCCGGGTCGACGGCCTGGTGAACAACGCCGGTTTCGGCACCGACGGCGCCTTCCACAAGGAGGACCCCGACCGCCTCACCGACGAGATCAACGTGGACGTCACGAACCTCGTCGACCTCACCCGCGCGTTCATCGAGCCGCTCCGCGATTCCGGCCGGGGCGTCCTCGTGAACGTCGCGAGCGCGGCGGCCTACACGCCCGCCCCCGCGATGGCGGTCTACGCCGCCTGCAAGGCGTTCGTCCTCAGCTTCACCGAGGCGCTCTGGTACGAGTCCCGCGGCACCGGCCTGCGGGTGCTCTCGCTCGCCCCCGGCCTCACCCGCACCGAGTTCTTCGACGGCCTGAGCGGCGGCTCCTACCGGGGCAGCTACCAGACCCCCGAGCAGGTCGTGGCGACCGCGATGCGCGTCCTCGACCGGGGCCGGCGCCCGAGCGTGCAGTCGGGCCGCCTGAACGCGGTCATGGTGCGCCTGCCCCGCTTCTTCACCCGTCGGCGGGCCGTCCTGCTCAGCGGGATGATCTCGGCCCGGTCCTCCGGGGCGGCGACCGTCCCGGCGGCCTGAGGGCCTGACGGCCTGAGGGCACTAAGGGATCATCTCGTTTGGTGGATCGAAGTGAAGGTGCCCCGGCGGACTGCATCTTCAGTGCTGGTGCGACGATGC